>JANLWX010000218.1:0-18184 GCA_031364845.1 Candidatus Eiseniibacteriota bacterium | reverse complement strand
TCATCTTCATCGTGCTCGGCCTGCTGAACTGGCCATCCGCAGCGCGTCTCGTTCGCAGCCAGGTGCTGACGGTTCGCGAGCTCGACTTCACGACGGCTGCGAGAGGGCTGGCCGAGGCGCTGGTGCGCGTGCGGGAACGGCTTGCGGCCCGCGCTGCGGCGGGCGCGGGCGCCGGCGCCGGCGCCGGCGCGGTCACCGCCGAGCCCGGCACTTCGACGGCGGTGGCGCTCGCATCCACCGCCCGCGGTCCAGGGCGGTATGCCGAGCGCGTGATCGTGCGCGATGGAACGCAGGTCGTCGTCATTCCGATCGCGCGCGTCGACTATCTGGAAGCGCAGGACGACTACGTCGCGATTCACGTTGAAGGCAGGAGCTGGCTCAAGCAACAGCCATTGGCCGAACTCGCGTCCACACTCGATCCCGACCGGTTCGTCCGCGTGCATCGTTCGTACGTCCTGAACCTCGAACGCATCGCGCGGCTCGAGCCGTACGCGAAGGACAGCCGCGTTGCGGTCCTCACCGACGGCCGCGAGGTGCCGGTGAGCCGCAGCGGATATCAGCGGCTGCGGGAGTTGATGGGCGGTTAGGTTATGCTGCGTCATGCGTCTCATCATCGACAAAGTATCCAAACAGTATGGCCGCGATGTGTGGGGACTTCGTGACTTCAGTCT
The DNA here is from genome assembly GCA_031364845.1 of Candidatus Eiseniibacteriota bacterium. Classification (GTDB taxonomy): domain Bacteria; phylum Eisenbacteria; class RBG-16-71-46; order RBG-16-71-46; family RBG-16-71-46; genus JANLWX01. The sequence continues at coordinate 17,513 of JANLWX010000218.1, read as the reverse complement.
CGAGCTGGGTCCGGGTGTGCTCGGGCTGCTCGGGCCGAACGGCGCCGGCAAGTCCACGCTCATGCGAATCCTCGCGACGATCACGCGCCCGACTTCGGGCCGCGTGACGTGGGAGGGTAAGGACATCGGGCGTGAGCCCGATGCGCTACGCCAAGTCCTCGGATATCTGCCGCAGGACTTCGGCGTGTATCCGAATCTCAGCCCGCTCGAGTTCCTCGAATATCTCGCGGCCGTGCGCGGACTCGAGCCGAAGACCGCGCGACACCGCATCGACGAACTGCTCGAGCTGGTGAACCTGGTCGAAGTGCGCAAGCGGCCGCTCGGCGGATTCTCAGGCGGCATGCGCCAGCGCGTCGGCATCGCGCAGGCGCTGCTCAACGATCCGCGGTTGCTGATCGTCGATGAGCCGACTGGCGGCCTCGATCCCGAAGAACGCGTGCGGTTCCGCAACTTGCTTTCGGATCTGTCGGGAGAACGCATCGTCATCCTCTCGACCCACATCGTGTCCGACGTCGAAGCGACCGCCACCCACATCGCGCTGATCTCGCGCGGCCGGCTGCTGAACGCCGCGGCCCCCGAGACGCTGCTCGCGGCGGCCGAAGGTCGCGTGTGGGAGTGGATGGTGCCGGCCGAAGCGCTGCTCGAGTTCCGCCGCCATCATCGCGTGAGCGGAACGTTGCGACGCAGTGAAGGCGTCCAGGTGCGCGTGGTCTCGGATGCGCCGCCCGCGCCCGGCGCGCGCGCGGTCACGCCGACGCTCGAGGACGCTTACCTGCTTGCGATGGCCGACTCCGCGGCGGTCGATGCGCGCGCCGTCGATTCCGGCACTCCCGTATCCGGCCGATGAAGTCTCCGTGGCGCGCGCTGTGGCACCTGATGCGCGCCGATTATCTCGAGCGCGTGCGGCGCCACGCGTTCATCGTCACGCTGATGGTGACGGTGTGGTTCGCCTACATCTCGCTGCCGCCCAATCAGGCGAAGTACGTCACGTTCCAGATCGCGGGCTCGCGCGGGATCTACAACTCGGCGTGGGTCGGGCTCGTTGCCTCGATGATGTCGTCGGTGTTCCTCGCGATCGCCGGATTCTACGTGGTCAAGAACGCGGTGGAACGCGACCGGCAATCCGGCGTCGGGCAGATCCTCGCGACGACGCCGTTGTCGAAACCGATGTACACACTCGGCAAGACGGCCAGCAATTTCGCGGTGCTCGCGACCATCGCGCTGACCGTCGCCGTCGCGTCGTGCGGCATGCAGTTGGTCCTTGCCGAAGACCGGCACATCGATCTCGTGCAGTTGTTCGCGCCGTTCGTGTTCGTGACGCTGCCGGTGCTGGCGGTGGTGGCGGCACTCGCGGTGCTGTTCGAGACGATACCGTTTCTGAACGGCGGGCTTGGCAACGTTGTCTATTTCTTCCTGATCATCTTCGGTCTCTTCATGCCCGCAACGCAGGCGATCGATCGCGGCGAGAACGCCAACGATCTGCTCGGCAACGGGATGATGCTGCCTCCTGTGCTGCGCGCGCATCGTGCCGCGTTTCCGGACCGTGAGCGCAAGCGCGGCGAGTTCTCGATGGGCTTCAACATTCGCGAGCGGGGGTGGAACCTGCGCACGTTTCGCTGGGATGGGATGAAGTGGGACGCGCAGGCGCTGGTCACCCGCACGCTGTGGTTCGGTGTGGCGGCCGGAATCGCGCTCACGGCGGCGATTCCTTTCGATCGTTTCGACACCGCGCGCCGGCCGTCGCGGCGACGGCGCAAGGAGCGCCCATCGGTCGAGGGCGAGCCGGAAGTGCCGCCGACCGTGGATGACCCCGCGGCGCGACCGGCCGCCACCACGCCGCGGACGAACATTGCGGGGCTGACCGTGCCGGCGCGCGCGCCGAGCCTCGCGCGGCTCACGCGGGCCGAACTCGGACTCATGCTGTGGGGTGTGCCGAAGATCTGGTGGATCATCGCGATCGGGCTCGTTGCGGCGGCCGCATTCACGCCGCTCGGGGTCGCGCGCGGCTTCATCCTGCCGTTCGCGTGGATCTGGCCGCTCTTGTTGTGGTCGTCAATGGGGGCGCGCGAACATCGCCATCAGACCGCCGCGTTGCTGCGTTCGTCGCCGCATCCGCTCGCGCTGCAGCTGCCCGCGGCCTGGCTCGCCGGTGCTGCCATCACATTGGCCTTTGCTGCGCCCGTGATGCTGCGGCTCGGACTCGCCGGCGACACGACCGGGATTGCCGCCGTGGCGAGCGGAGTCGTGTTCGTCCCGTCGATGGCGCTCGCCTTTGGCGTGTGGAGCGGGAGCGGGAAGCTGTTTGAGGTCCTCTACCTCGCACTGTGGTACATGGGCCCCATGAACCGCGTCCCGATGCTGGATTTCATCGGTGTTTCGAGCGAAACCGCCGCCCACGGGGCGGGGAAGGGTTTCGCGGCCGCCGCGATCGCCCTGAGCGCGCTCGCCGTGCTGGGGCGCCGCCACCAGCTCCGGCGGTAGGCCCTGCCGCGCGCGGTCCCCTCGTGCCCCGGGCACCGGAACGCGCCTCAACCCATCGGCCGCGCGCGCCGATAACCTGAACGGACTCCTCACCCTTTCGACCCGGGGCACAGTCTCACCATGACGGTTCCCGCCGGGGTTCCCGGCACATCGCGGCCTGCGCTCGACGCGGACCCTCACGCGACACCTGACGAGACGCCGGCCACCATGGCCGCGCGCCATTGGGTGCATCAGTTCGCGCGCACGCTCAAGACCTGCCGGCTCTACGAACAGAACGGCAACTCCACGGTCGATCGGTTCCTCTCGGACCTCGCCGACGCGCTCGCGCGTTTCCATCGGGAACACGGCCCGCTCGTCCTCAAGTTCTCGTCGAGCGACGTGTGCTACGAGGAGGCGTCGCTCTATCTGGCGCGCTCGCGCGAAGACAATCTCGCGCTGCCGTTCTATCGCGACGGCATCCGCGGCCTGACCTTCAATGCCGGCACCACGCGCGATCAGCTCGAGGCGCTGATCTCGGCCATCATTCGCGTGACGGCCATGGGTCAGGGGGACGACGATCTGGTGACGCTGCTGTGGGAGAGTCACCTCGCCAACATCGACATCGACTACGTTGCCGCGGAAAGCGATGTGAGCGCCGGTGCCGATGTCGACGACGACGAACCGATGCCATGGCCCGAGCCGGACGAAACGGAAGCGCAGATCGTCGAAGCGGAGGAGGACGATTCCGAAGGACCGGCCGAGCCGCGTTCGGACGACTGGACGATTCGCGAGCTCACGCTCGAAGCCGAAGCCGGCTTCGCCGAGCTCGAGAGTCTCGCTCCGGCCGAAGTGCGGCGCTTTCACGCCGAGTACCACGCCGAGCACGAGGTGCCGATCACGACGACTGCGATCGCGCTCGTGCAGGCGTATCTGGCGGCCGGTGGCGATGGCACTTCCGACGGCGACCTCGGACGCTTTCTCCCGCGCGTGCTGCGCGAGTCACTCGGGACCGGCCGGTGGATCGAGGCCGCCGAAGCGGTGTCTCTGCTCGAGCGTCACGGTCACGCGCAGTGGTCCAAGGAAACGTTCGTCCAGGAATTGATGCAGCCGATTTCCGTCGCGGCCGTCGCCGCGCAGCTCGATGAACAGGATGCGGAATCGGTCCTCGACTTCTCCGAGCTGGCCCAGAGTCTCGGGACCATCGAGATCGACATCATGGTGAGCGCGCTCGCGCAGTGCCGGTCGCGCCGGGCGCATCGCGTGCTGATCGACGCCATCGTCGAGCGCTGCCGCAATCACCCCGACCGGCTCGCGCCGTGGCTCGCCGATCCGCGATGGCACGTCGTGCGCTACGTCACGCACATGCTCGGAGTGATCGGCGGGGAACACGTCGCCGAACTGCTCGAGGACGTGATCCGTCATCCCGAGCCCCGCGTGCGCTACGAAGTGGTGACGGCGCTCAGCGCGCTTCCGCCTCGAGCCGGACGTCCGATGTTGCTCGGCATGATCGATCAGGCGGATACGCGCACGTTCTGTTCGGTGCTGCACGCGTTGTCGACCGGGCCCGACGCCGAACTCGCGCGGCGGATGTTCCTGCTCATGCGGCGGCCGGACTTCGAGAAGCGGCCGGGCGCGGAGCAGCGCGCGGTCTATCAGGCGATCGCCATCCTGGGAGGCGACGAGCTGATTCCCGAACTCGAAGCCGAGCTGATCAGCGGGAACTGGTTCTCCCTCGGACGCGAGGAGTATCAGCAGGGCATCGCGCGATGTCTCGCGCGGATCGGAACCCTGCAGTCGATGGAAGCGCTGCGGCGCGGCAGTCAGTCGCGCCGCCCGCTGGTGCGGCGCGCATGCGAAGAAGCCCTGATGGGCTGGGCACCGCGCGAATGAGCCGCGACGGGATGGACGACACGCCGCGCAGTTCCGCCGATCGGCCTGGGCTGAACTTAGGCCCGCCCTCGGGCGACGCACGGGCTCCAGAGCTACCGGCCGCCCCCGCGCCCGAATCCGAGCAGGCGTTCCTTGCGGGCATCGGCGTCCCGCTCGTCATCCAGCTCACGACCCTGATCCGCACCTCGCGCACACACGACGTTTCCAATCAGGCGTTCCAGCGCATTCTTCAAGAGTTCATGACGCTCCTGCTGCGGGTGCTGGAGGAAGAGACGGACGTCACGCTGTCGGCGGTCTCGGAATACTTCTACCTGAACGGCGTGCGGGTTCGCGCGGCCTCGAACTCTCTGACGCTCTACCACGCGCTGCTCTCGGAGTTCGAACGCCGATCGATCGGCGGACTCAAGTTCGTCCAGGGTGTCACCAGTGCGGAGTTCGAACGCTTCTTCCAGCTGTTCATGGCGGCCGAGGATCCGGCGCTCGCCTCGCGCTTCGATGAAGCCGCACAGGAAGCGAGCATCTTCCACATCGTTCCGCTCGGGCCGCAGACTTTGGTCGACGAGGAGACGGTCCCGCTCGAGACGCACGAACCCGCCTCCGAGCGCGGCCGCGCGAAGCGCGTGTTCTGGCGCACGGTGCTCGGCACCAAGAAGATCGTGCTGCGCGCGCGCCAGACCGGCCGCCCCGACCTGCGTCACGCAAAGCGCCTGGTCCAGCCGGTCGTCGACGGCATCCTCAAGAACGAGCACACGGTGGTTGGCCTCACGGCGCTCAAGGATCACGACGAATACACGTACGCCCATTGCGTCAACGTGAGCATTCTTTCGATCGGCATGGGCAACATGCTCAATCTGCCGCGACAGACGCTTGCGGATCTGGGCGTCGCCGGGCTGCTGCATGACATCGGCAAACTCATGGTGCCGGGCTCGATCCTGCGCAAGCCGGCGAAGCTTTCGGCGTCCGAGTGGGAGTTGATGAAGCGCCACCCGCTGAACGGCGTGAAGATGATGTTCCGCATGCCGGGCCTCTCGAGGCTCACGCTCGATTCGACGCGGGCCGCCTTCGAACATCACATGAACTTCGACCGCACCGGCTACCCCGAGGTCGAGCACGAGTGGGGGCAGGCGACGCTGTCGCGCATCGTGGCCGTCGCCGACTGCTTCGATGCGATGACCGCGCACCGTGTCTACCAGTCGGTGCCGCTCAGCTCGTTCGAGGCGCTGCAGTACTTCATGGGACCGAACCGCGTGATGTTCGATCCGGCCGTGCTGTGGGCGCTGGTGCGCACCGTCGGCCTTTATCCCGCCGGCTCGATGCTGCAGACCGAATCGGGCCACATGGTGTTGTCGCTGTCGCCGAACGTGAACGACCTGCGCCGCCCGCACTGCCGTGTGCTGGTGAAGCCTGACGGCAGCCTGGTGCCCGAGCACGATCCGGTGTTGTGGACGCCGATGCCGCCGCACGAGCAGGTCGAGCGCGTGATGCGCCCGGACGAGTTCACCTTCAACACCGGAGAGTTGCTCGCGGCCTAGACGCCGCCACACACGAACGGGCGGCGTCTTTCGACACCGCCCGTCGTTTTCGGTGAGCCCGTTGTCGCACCCTGGATGCTCCCCAGCTCCGAGTGCGCCTGGCGAGCTCACACGCTCGTGAACTCGTTTACCGCCGGTAGTCCTCGTAGCGATCGTCGTTCCAGCGCTCGTCTTCGTAGCGGCGATCGGCGCCGTAGCGGCCGTTGCCGTCGCGCCACCGGCCGTCGTCGTAGTGGCAGCGGTCGACCGTGTCTCCGGAGCGAATCTCGATCACCTGAATCACCTGCGGATGCCGGCAGTGGCTGTAGTGAGATTCGCAGTCATCGAACGAGTCGTAGCGGACACCGCAATAAGAGTCGTAGTAGTAGTTCGCAGGCTGCGCGTAGGAGTCGTAACCGTCATCGCGATATCGCGGAGGTTCATCGTACGAGCGGTCGTTTGCCGAAGCGGCTGCGTTGGAGACGACCGCACCGAGGATCAGCCCGCCCACGAACGCGCCCAACTGGCCGCCGCCCGAGCGCTCACGAACGATGACACGCGAGCGCTGCGAACTGCGGACGACGCGGGTCTCACAGCTGGCGTCCTTGTACCGTTTCGTCTTTCCGCGGCCGTGTCCATGACCGGCTTCGGCGGCCGGAGCCATCGCGCCGAGTGCCATCACGCCGGCGAGAGTTGCAGCGAGCCAGCGGGTGTGGAGTGAGTGAGACATCGAGTCCTCCGAACGACGTGGGTCGGGTTTCGAGGCGGCACGGCGGTCATATGCACGCGCGGTGCCAAACTCGTGAATGAATGCATCGCGGGGTCAATGCGCTGGAATCAGGCGCTCGATCCATGCCGTTGCGGACTTCGCCCGCCAAACGTGTTGCGCCCCCGCCACAGGGTTTGCGGCGGGGGCGCTTCGGGTTTGTAGAGTCTGCAACCGGGATCGACCGACCGCGGCGCCGACCTCGCGCCGTCAACGTCACGGCGATGTCAGTCGCTGGTGACCGTGTGGTTCGCCGAACTGATGTTGGTCCAGATCACGCGGCCGCCGGGACGGACCGTCGAAAGCTGAGGCTGAAAGCCCGTCGCGGTCGAGTTCGCGATCTCCACGCGCGCCGTATCGCCGCCCCCGGCCACGACGTGGATGGAAGCCTGCATCCCCGGGTGGATCGAGCAGTGGTAGGGGAAGTGGCCCTCAGTCGGGAACACGAACTGAAATTGGCCCGCGGGGGCGATCGTGCCCGAATTGAAGCTGGTGCCTGCCGGAGGTCCGGTGGGTCCCGAGTCACTCTTTGAGCAGCCGATGACTCCGAGCATCACGAAGAGCGAGGTTGCGGCCACGAGCGTGATCGAACGCCGGGTGTTCATGGTTCCTCCGAGAAGTTGGGCTGCGAAGGGGCAGATTCACGACCTGCGTCGCCGAGGATCAGGAGGGTACGTCGAACGGGCGGCGGGGAATAGCGCGAAACAGCGCGCCGCCCGCCGAGTGCCTCCGTGGTCCTACGGATGCTGACGTCGCGCGGAGTGTTTCTTCCGGCTCGTCGATCCCGCGCGCGCGAGAAAAATCCCGAGTCCGACGATCAGGTAGGCCAGCATCGCCTGGAACCCGACGAACATTGCCACCTTGAGCACCGCGAACCCCGGATGCCAGAAGCGCGTCATCCAGCCCGCGCCTTCCGACAGCAGTGCCGAACCGAACGCCGCGATGATGAACGCGACCTTCATCGCGAATCGCATCGGAGCGAAGATCAGCAGGTGCGTGAGCAGCAGCAGCACGACCGCGAACATCGGCAGATGCATGTGCGTGACTTCGAGCATGCTCGTAGCCGAACGCGCCGGCAGGAATTCAGCTTCGTTGCCGCGGTAGTAGTTCACGACGCTCGCGGGGTCGAGCGTCATATGCGAGAAGTAAAGCGCGAGATTCGTGACCCAGAAGCCCGCGAGCAGCAGCAGCGCGAGTCCGAGGGTGAGCCGCATCAGCGGCTGGTTCTGGAATCCACCGGACTGGAGGTACTTCATCGTCCCTTCGGTTCGCGGCGCGCCAGATCGGGGGCCACGATGAGTTCGTACTCGGCGAGTGCCAGCCGCGCGCTCTCGGTGACGGCGCGCGCGCTCAGGCTGGCGCCCGAGAGGTTGCGGATGTCGTGGCCCGACCACATTCCGTCGCCGAGCCGGCGTCGCGGAAACAGGCCGAGCCACCGCGATGGCGGGCGGTAGTCGGGAGGTTCGTGGAACGCGACCACATCGATGCGCGCGATCGTCGTGTCGGGCGCGACCACGACCATGAACACGCCGGGCATCGTGCGCACCGTGCGCGAGTCGAAGAATGCGACTCCCGTGAGCGTGTCGCCGCGAAAGCCGGCGGTGGCCGCGAGCAGCTTGCTGCGCACCTTTACTTTCGCCCGCTGCTCGACCGCGCGCGCCTGGCCGTCGGTCAGCACCCAACTCAGCGCTTCGGTGCGCGCGCGCGGGAACGCGAGCGCCAGCGCCTGATCGCGCGTCAGTTGCACCGCGGCGCCCGCGGGGGCGGCCGCGGCGAGTGCCGCGACCACCGCCAGCGCGCGGGTGAACCCGTGCGGAAGTCGTTTCACTAGAACAGATATCCGAGCGCCGCATTCCAGCGGTTGACGTCGGTTTCCGCTTCGTTGTGCCGCTGCTCGCGATCGATCTTGAGCACGACCTGCGGATGTGGCGCGAACGCGGCGCCGGCGGTGATCACGCGATGTTCGTTCGCGGGATTCTCCAAGCCGCCGGGCACGTCGTTCTGCGTGTCGTAAGTTTCGTAGCGCACGTAAGGCGTCATGCGATAGCGCGAGCCGGGTGCCAACGTCTGGAGCACGTCGTAGCCCGCCTCGATGTAGCCTCCCGTGAACTTCTCACCGAGCCGTTCGGAACCGGCGAGCCCGAGTACGTCGGAGAGATCGCTGGCATCGTCGAGCGTCCCCGCGACCAGCAGGGCACGCGATTCGAGGCCGCGCCACTGCCAGCGTGCATGGATGTCGCACAACGTGACCCGCGGGTCGAGGTTCACACCCGCAGGCTGCGCAGCCTGCCACGCGGTTCCGGTGAAGGCGGAGACGCCGAGCTGGAGTCCCTGATTGCCGGCCCAGTCGAGCCGTGCGGCGAACGCCGGCTTCAGGATCGTGCTCCGCGAGCCGTTCTGTCGGCCACTGCGCACGGTGCTCGATGCGGAGAAGTGCGCCCCGTCGAGGCCCTCGATCACGTACGCGCGGTACGAGAGGCCGTTCGCGAACTCACCGTAGACACCGGCGCCGTTCGCGCGCCACGTGGTCGGGATGACGTTGCGCTCGACATCGGGACGTCGCGCGCCGAGGAACACCGGAGGCTCGTGCATCTCGTTGGTGAGTCCGAGCGGCACGAGCAACATGCCGGCGCGCAGCCCGAACTGAGGACGCAGCATCAAGTCGATGTAGGCGAACTCCAGCACGACTTCGCCGGTCAGTTCCGCAGTGCCTTCGCCGGTTCCGGTGTCGACTTCCACTTCGGCCTCGTCGAACACGCCGGCGTGTTCGATCTCGATCTCGGAATTGAACAGCAGGCGGTCGTCGAACTTGTAGCCGACGTAGAGGATCTGACGCAGGAAGTCGATGCGGTCGGTGCCGCCGCTCGGGGCGCCGTCCTCGCGTTTGCGGTCGCCCTTCTCGAACAGCATCTCACCATATCCGCCGATCGAGACGCCGTGACCTCCGTAGACCTTGGCTGCTGCCGGCGCGAGGCCGTAGCGCGCCCGCATTGGCGAGGTGTCCATCGCCGCGGAGCCTTGGCCGAGCTTGAGATTCGCGAGCTCCTGGGTCAGCACGTCGACCTTTCGCTCGAGTTCGTTGACGCGTTCGTTCGATTCCTGCGCGGCGAGCGGCAGGGGGAGGGATGCAGTCAGCAGGATGGCGAGTACGGCATGGCGCAGCTTCACAGATGGATCTCCGGAGGGGTGAGAGGTCAGTGCGTCATCCACGCGATACGTGCGCCGGGATCGGCAACGACGTCCACGAGGTTCCATTTCCATGTGTGCAATGTTCCGCGCGATGGTTCGACCCACAGGACACCGATGTCCGGATGTCCCGCGGCGAATTTGCGGGCGCGCTCGCGGCCCATGATGAGCAGCGCGGTCGACAGCGCATCGGCGGCGAGAGCGCTTGGCGCGAGCACGGAGACCGAGCCTTCGAACGCGACCGGCTCCGCGGTGCGCGGGTCGAGGATGTGCCCGCGGTGGCGGCCCGCGACATCGACTCCGCGTTCGCTCTGGGCGGAGGTGGACAGTGATGCATTGCGCATCGGAACGCGGAACACCGGGCGCAAGCGGTCGCGGGGATCCGCGACCGAAGCCTCCCAGCTTCCGAGTGCCAGGATCTGGCCACCGAAGTTGATCATCGCGCGGTCCACGCGGTCCGCGCGCAGCGTTTCGGCCGCCCGATCGAGCGCGAGTCCCTTGCCGATCCCGCCGAGGTCCACGCCCATTCCCGGGCGCAGGAGGCGCGCACGGCGGGTGGCGGGATCGAGTTCGAGGGCGCGCCAGTCGACGAGCGCCGCCGCTTCGGACTGCTCGCTCGCGGTCGGCACGCGGCCCTCGCCGCGCATGTCCCAGATCCGGTTGATCGGCTCGACGGTGGGATCGAAGGCGCCGCCGGTCGATTCCGCCCACGCTCTCGCCGCCGAGAGGGCTGCGAACAACTCGGCCGAGCACGCGAAGCCCGGCTTGCCCGCCGCATGAAACCGCGCGAGTTCGCTGTCGCTCGCCCAGGAGCTCATGACCGGTTCGAGGCGCGCGATCGTTTCCAGCGCCCGGTCGAGCGCCGCCCCCGCGCGTGTGGTGTCGGCGAGTTCCACGGTCGCGGTGCACACCGTTCCCATCAGATATCTGCCGCGCTCGACCGCCGGAGGCCAGAAGTCGTGGCCAGCGGAAGCGTTCGGGAGTGACAGTGACAGGCATGCGCCGAGCAGCGCCATGATGAACCGCTGAGGCCGTCGCAACTCGATCACACGCGTGATCCGAGTGGGGAGTCGGTCGGCATGGTCGGAAGGCAGGCGAGATCGCACGTGGCGCATGCCGATACCGGGCGGCACGAGCGGTGATAGTCGGCGAAGCGCCGCTGGAAGAACTCGCGCAACTCTCCGTCCTCGCGCATCAGCTTGACCAGATCGAGAACGCGCTCGACCGTGCCGCCGCTCACGTCATGCTCGAGCAGGCAGGCCTCGTCGAGCGCCCGTTGCTCTGATATTCCGAGGACATCCCTCAGAAATGCGCGCATCACGGCAAACCGGTGATGGACTTCCTTCGCGATTCGTTCGCCTTCGGGTGTGAGCCCGAGGAACCGGCGATCATCGTGTGAGACGAGGCCCCGGGCTTCGAGCGCCTTGAGCCCCACCGAAAGCGTCGGAGGTGCGATGCCGAGCTCGCGGGCCACGTCGGCGAGCCGGGCATATCCGCGCTGGCTCAGCACTTCGTAGATCGCGCGCAGGTAGTGTTCGTGGCTCGCGGTCAGGCTGTCGCGTCGTGGATTCTTACCCGTGAGCATGCCGACCTCCTCGATTCTGGCCCTGCGGTTATGCATCGCTAACGATCGTTAGCGTATCCTAATTACAGGGTGGGATGGCTGGCGTCAAGTGGGCGGGATTCGGGACGGGGCGCAGTCAACCGGGCGTTGTGAGCGAGGCGAGATATCGACGTGCAAAGACATCCATGGACCGTCTATTCATCCGAAATTTTGTTGAACTCACTCCGAGGGGCGCACATCAACATGTGCAGTGTGGGGGAGGTTGCTCAGAAAGCATCGGGTGCGGCCCCCGATGCTCATGACAACAGCCCCCGCTTCTCTTTTGAGTAAGAACGCGAGCCGAGGTTTGGGAGCAGGAACTCGAAGAAAGAGTGTCTTCGCCGCGACGTTCGAGGAAAATTCGGCGGCTCCCAAAAAAATCTGAACTCCCTCGCGCTACCGCACATCTACACCCGACAGAATGGGGGAGGTTGCTCAGAAGGAATCGGGTGCGGCCCCCGATCCTGACGACAACAGCCCCCTTTTTCTTTTTGTCGAACACCGCTGCGAACGCCTTCTCGTGAGAACACCCAGATCGCACTCCGTAGCCCTACGCACGCGGCCGATCTCACAAGACACGCAGATTAGTTCGTTCATCCGTTACTGAAATTGTGTGCACCGATCCAGACGAATGACATCTACACATGCTGTGTGGGGGAGGTTGCTCAGAAGGAATCGGGTGCGGCCCCCGATCCGGAAGACGACAGCCCCCGCTCTTATTTTCGGGACCGCCTCCATTCGAGGCGGTCCTTCTTGTTTGGTGCCGCACGCGTCGTGGTGAAGTGAGATCCGCAAACGCCAAAATGAGGCGGGACGATTGCTCGCCCGCCTCACTGGTCGGTAAAGGATCCGTTGCGGGCGAGTCGCCCGCCGCGATGGGCCGCTGAATCAGGCCTGTGCTGCCTGCTTCGGCTGGTACTCCGGCGCATTGTGCTCGAAGTCCCACATCATCGGGACGTCGTTCCCGAGCGCCCGCACGTACGCGTAGAGCTGACCGCGATGGTGCAGGTACTCATCCTGGATGATCTCCAGCATCACGGAGCCCGGCGCCTCGAAATTCCACGGCGTCGAAACACTGTTCGTGAGATGCGTGTCGGTGATCTGCGCGATCGCCTTGTCCGCCGCCTTCCACTGATCCTTCGCGAACTGGACCATCTCCGCGTGCGTCTTGATGCCCTGGACCAGTGCCTTCTCGTCGACCGTCGTGATCTTGCCGCGCAGCGTGCCTTCGGCGATCTCACGGAACGTCATCGCGTACATGTGGACGATGAGTTCCTTCGGCGTGCGCATGTTCGGAATCGGATGGGTGTCGATCTTGTCGGCCGGAATCGATTCGAGCACCCGGACTCCAATGCCGTGCACCTGGCGCAGGTGATCCCACATCGTGGCGAGCTTCTTGGTGTTCATGTTTCGGCCTCCTTCGAGGGTTGGGGCACCGGACCGCCGTTGCGCCGAGGGCCGGCGAAGCGGTCGATGAGTGCCCGCGGCATGGCTGGCACCGTGCACCGGCCCAAGCTCCCGCGTCGCACGCGCGCGGTCAACCGCAATCTGCGGCGTGAGGAAGGATGTTGCGCGGACCTGACAGCCACCGCGGCCCATCGGGTCGCAGGGGCCGGATCCAGCTAGCGACGGCGCCCCGCGGCGGCCTGCTGTGATCGGGTTCGGCGCGTGGCCCCGGCTTTGGCGCGCGCGGTACGGGCCTTGGCACTTCCGCGGGCCGGACTTCCGGCCGCATCCGCCTGCTCGGCCGCGTCGAGGAGTGCCTGAGGCACCCGGACTTCGAGCGCGAGCAGCGCATGCGACAGGGTCTTGCCCTGGGCATCCAGCCTGAGCGACACCGTTCCCCCGCCGCCGAGCGACTCGTGGAGCAGAAAGTTCAGTGCCCACAGATTCGGCACTTCGAAGCGCTCCACACGCCCGAGGCAGATGCCTTTGAAGCGCTTCTTCACCAGCGAGGCGGTCAGCGTCTTGCGCAGCCACGGCCAGATCTCGGGAGCGCGAGCGATCACACCGATGTTCGCGGTGTCGCCCTTGTCGCCGCTGCGCGCGTGCGCGAGCCGGGCGAGCGTCACCGTGACCTGGCGCGTGCTGCCCTTCGCTTTCGGCCACTCCATGCGCGGATAGGCCGCGGGCTTCCACGTATCGACGATCGGCGTCGGCCAGTCCAGCAGGCGCTCGCCGTCGCGGGTGACCATGCTCGGCTTCACACGATCGCGCGGAACCAGCGCCGGCCAGTACGCGACCACTTCCTGCGCCTGCGGGCGTCCGCCGGTGACGGCGACGCCGGGAGGGCCGGACAGGATCACAGCCGGAACCATCTTCGAGAACGCCTCGATCTTCGAGCGGTCCGCATCGCGCACCGAGAGCCGCAACAGCACTTCGGGTGCATCGATCGGCGGAGCCAGCGGACCCCAGCACGACGAGTGTCCGACCAGCTCGACGTGCTTCGCCGTGAACGTGAGGCCGAGCCGCTTCCAGAACAGATCGGCGAACGCGCGCGCCTTCTCGGCCGCGTCCGGCGCCGAGATGATCAGCGTGCCGCTCGCCTTCCAGCCGTCGAAATACGAAGCGCTCACCTTGAGCGACGCGGGCGCCGGGCGCCCGGTGATGCCCCACACCCGCACGCGATCGCGGCCGGCCTGCTCGAGCCGGATGCTTCCGAAGTCCGCGACCACGTCGGGCGTGATGTAGCCGCGCGGATCGCCCATCTCGTAGACCAGTTGCTCCTTCACCGTACGCACCGTCACGGCACCGCCGGTGCCGGCGTGCTTGGTCACCACGAACGAACCGTCGGGCGCCACTTCGATTACCGGATATCCGATGCCCGCGAAGTTCTTCACGTCGCGCCAGTCGGTGAAGTTGCCCCCGGTGCTCTGTGCCCCGCACTCGACGATGTGGCCCGCGACGATGCCCGAGGCGAGCCGGTCCCAGTCGTCGGGAGCCCAGTCGAACGCATGGATCATCGGCGCGAGCGTGATGCCGGTGTCCGTGCAGCGTCCCGTGACCACGATCTGGGCACCGCTGCGCAGTGCTTCGACCACCGGCCACGCGCCATAGTAGGCGTTCGCTGACGATACCTGGTCGCGCACCGGAGCGAACGAAGCTCCGTCCTCCATGTTGTCGAGCGTGACCCCGTTCGCGTTCAACTCGCCGAGCCGGCCCATCAGATCGTCGCCGATCACCGCCGCGACTTCGAGCGGCTTGCCATGAAGCTGCGAGGTCTCGAGCAAGGCACCCCGGCACGCGAGCGGATTCACACCTCCCGCGTTCGTGATCACGCGGGTGCCGTGTTCGGCGAGCAGCGGCAGCGCGTTCTCGACCTGCGTCACGAAATCGCGAGCGTAGCCGGCGCGCGGATCGCGCGAGCGCTGCTTCTGCATGATCGACATCGTGATCTCGGCGAGAAAGTCGAGCGTGATGTAGTCGATCGGGCCGAGTTCGAGCTGGCGCTGGAACTGGCCGAGGTCGTCGCCCCAGTAACCACCGGCGTTGGCAATGCGGATCGTGTCGGACATGGGCGGGCAGAGTAGAGCATCGACCCGGGAGGGTCCACCGCGCGGACCGCCGCGAGTCCGTTCGGCGCATGGCGAAGGTGATGCACGTCGCGCAGTTGTAGAGCTAGAGCCGGACGGCTATCTCCGGATGCCGCTGCAGCAGGTCCGCGCAAGAGGGATCGTCGGCCATGAGCACGAAGTCCTCGAACGAGAAGCCCGGCGCCACGGTGCATCCAACGAGCGAGTAGTCGCCACGGCTCGATGCCGACTGCCAGCATCCTGCGGGAACCGTCGCGGCCGGTTCGTTTCCCTCGCTGGTGCGGCCGAGGCGATGGCGCTCGATCGTCGTCGCGTCCGGAGCGATCCATGCCAGATCGAGGGCGTCACCTTCGTGGAAGTGCCACACCTCGTCGTGCGCGACGCGGTGCCAGCGGCTGTGTTCCCCGCTCACGAGCATGAAGTGGATCGAGGTCGCGGCCGGCCTCCGGCCGCCATCCGGGCTGGTGACGAGATCCTTCGCGCGATACCACTCGCGATAGCGCCCGCCTTCGGGATGGGGTTCGAGTTGCAGCGTGCGCACCAGGAATTCGACGCGAGGATCCATGAGCGCAGGATAGGCGGACGGCGGGCAGCGCGTCGACTCGCGCATGGCCTCGAGGCCGCACCCCGCTCGACTGCCGCGACGTCCCGCCGCGCTTCGTCCCGGCGTTCGTTCCTACTTCGCGCGCTTCCGCACCAGCGTCCAGTGCGCGAACAGGTCCTTCTCCAGATCCATCGGCCGCGATCCCTGATCCCATCCGAGCGCATGTCCAATCGCGCGGGCGGCCGGCCCGTCGTCGCGGTCGAATTCGATCACGCTGAAACCCTCGGCCTCCCACATCTCTCGCGGAAACGGACACCGCCCGTCGGCCCAGGGGATGTACGGCTTGTCCGGCGGCGCCGGCGCAGGGGAGAGGTTGTAGATCATCGCGAAGCCGCCCGGCTTCAAGATGCGCGCGATCGCCTGCACGTAGGAGGTGTCGTCGACGCCGAGGTGCACCAGCATCCGCGGATTCACGGGCTGCGCGGGATGGATGTAGCCGTTCTTGAGCGTGTTCTTGGAGATGAACAGATCGAATCCCTCTCCGACCTCGGCCGCGACGCCCGGCCCCGCGGGGAAGCTGCCGTGCACGAGCCGTACGCTTCCGCCTCCCGTAATCTCGCCCTGATCACCGGGCACGCTGTAGAGCTTCTTCAGCATCGGATCCACTTCGATGCCGACCGCATCGGCGCCGAGCGAGGCGAGCAGCCGCAGATGGCCGACGGTGCCGTATCCGTAGTCGGCGATCCGCAATCGTTCCGGTCCGCCGAGCCCCGCGTCGGCGAGCAGCTCGAACGCCCGCGCGTACGCGAGCGGAGATCCATAGCGCGTGGTGTAGTAGAACTGCTCATCGAGCGTGCGCTTCACGAGCCGGGCCCGCGCGCTGTCGGGAAGAGCGGCCGCCTCGTTCTCCCACCAGAACATCGTGCGCGCGGAGTCGTGCAGCATGGCGCGCGGCGCGATGTGAGGAAGTTGAGCGGTCGCTTTGAGAAACCGGCGCGCGAACTTCGACTTCATTAGTGGCACCAGTGACGCGGCCTCCCGCTGAAGCTCCGCGACCGGGGACGAGTCGCTGGCCGCGGGGACTGCGTAGTCCGCCGGAGCCGCGGGCTTCGCGGCGGCCAGCGCGCCGGGCGCGAATACAGCCGGGAGCGAGACGGCGAATACGAACGCCGCGGCCAATCGCACGAGCGGGATGCTCACCGAGTTCGGGGCCGACGCCACAACGAGAGCCGGAAGAGTTCGCAAGAACGGATGGGACATGACGTGCCTCCAGAGAGATCGACCCTGAGCCTAACCCGCGCCTGCGCATCGCTGGAGCGACCCGCGCACCAGCGCGGGAATCCTCCCGCTCGGCGCCGGTCCGGCCACATTCGCCGCCGTCGCCCTGCCGGTTGCCGGTCGCGAATCGCGCATGCTAGCGTCCCCAATTCGACGCACTCATCCGCGGCGTTGGGCCGCGTGAACTCCCCTATGCGAGGTGACCATGTCCGCCGTCCGCACGATGACGCTCGCCGACGCCGCAGTGCCGCGCGCCGGCGCGCTTTCGAACCTCGCACTCATCGTGGGCGCGAGCCTCGTCACGGCACTCGCCGCGCAGATCGAGTTCCGCGTGCCGTGGTCGCCGGTGCCGATCACCGGCCAGACCTTTGCCGTGCTCTTGAGCGGTGCGGTGCTCGGAGCACGTCGCGCGTTTCTCGCCCAGCTCCTCTATCTCGCCGAAGGCGCGAGCGGCCTGCCGGTGTTCTCGGGCGGCGCGTTCGGACTCGTGAAGTTCGCGGGGCCGACCGGCGGTTATCTGCTCGCGTTCCCGTTCGCCGCGGCCGTCACCGGGGTACTCGCCGAGCGTGGCTGGGATCGGCACTTCTTCACGATGCTCTTAGCGATGCTGCTCGGCAGCGTGGTGATCTTCGCGAGCGGACTCGCGGTGCTGTCGCGCTTCGTGCCCGCCGATCAGCTGCTCGGCGCGGGACTGCTGCCGTTCCTGCCCGGCGACCTCATCAAGTCGTCGCTCGCGGCACTC
>JANLWX010000213.1:0-11115 GCA_031364845.1 Candidatus Eiseniibacteriota bacterium | reverse complement strand
TCCTCGCTGGTGTTCTCGCTCGCGAGCTGGCGGCGGAATCCTTCCTCGCCGCCGAAGCGCTGCTTGATCTCCTGAATCGCGGTCTCGAGTTCTTTGGCGACCTCGGCGTCCGCGGCCGTCATCCCCTGACGCTTCGCCTCGGCGAAGATCAGCTTCTCGTCGATGAGCTGGTTCAGGATCTGCGTGCGCAGCGTGTCGATCGTGGCGGAATCGATCTCGGCCTGCGCGCGGCGCAGCACGAGGTCGAGTTGCTCCTCGACATCACTGACGAGCACGACATCGTCGTTGACGACCGCCGCGATGCCGTTCAGGTGCTGTGCGCGCTGCTGGGCCTGCGCGGGGACGGCGAACAAGCATGCGATCAGTCCGAGCGAAAGCCATGTCATGCGCTTCAACGTGGAAACCTCCGTGAATGGGGGCGCGCCGATCGTTCGATTGACACGAACGTGACCCGCGCCGGAATGCAAGGGTAAAGCGGCCGGGCAGTATAGCCGCTCGGCCCGCAAGTACTACAGCAAAACCACCACGTTATTCCGGGGAGAACTCCTTCCTAGATGTAGCGCGCGTGATCGCGATGCGCGCGGGATCGGGCGGCGTCGCGCGCGCCAGTGCCCGCGGCCCGCTGGCCATTGCAACTGCCGCGCTCGTCCGGGATTGCCGCAGCCCGGCGGGCGGGCGCAGGATACTTGCTCGATCGTCTGATGTCTGGAGGTTCCGATGCCCGCAACCTACCGGGGCCGGCGGCTGCTCGCCGTCGCGGCGGTGCTGTTCGCCGTGGCGTTCGCCATTCCCCGATTCCTCACCCACTACCCGTATCAGCGCCTGGGCGTGACCCTCAACTGGGTTCGCGGCCAGGATTTTCCGCTGGTCGACCGGGTGATCGGACCGCCCGCGAACTTCCTGCTCGAGCGCGGCGACGAACTGCGGGGGATCGACGGCGTGCTGTTCTCGAGTTCGGCCGACATGCTCGAATACCTGCGCCGCAACGGATGGCCGAAGGGTCCGTTCACACTCACGATCAACCGCACCGAGCGCACCTTCAACATCGTCGTGCCTCCGGTCCAGCTCGGCGCGTGGCAGCGATTGCGGCTGTTCATCTTCAACGTCGCCGCGATGATCGCAGCACCCCTGGTGGCGTTCCTGCTCGTGTGGCGTCGGCCCGACCTCAGTGCGGCATGGGTGTTCCTGTGGTTCGCGACCCTGCAAGGACTCGGAGGCATCTGGGAGACCTATCAGTATCCGGCATTGGCACCGGGCCCGTTGCTGCGCGGCTATCTCGATGTGTACCGCGCGCTCCTGCTGTGGTTCCCGGTCAGCTTCCTGCACTTCATGACCGTGTTCCCGCGGCCGCGCTGGCGCAGCGACCGGCGCTGGGCGAGCGGCTGGTTCCGGCTGGTGGTCGCGACGCACCTGGTGCCGATCGCCATGATCGCGTACGGCTTCGTGCGCGGGAAGCCGATCGACGTGCCGTACGTGTGGTTCCAGACCATCGCGCTGCCGCTCGGCGTGCTCGCGCTGATCGGCAGCTACGCGCGCCCCGCGCGCTCCTTAAGCCCCGGCCGCAGCGAGCGTGTGCTCGCGGTGATCGTCGCGGCGGTGCTGATCCTCGCGACCGGCCTCGGCGCGGTCGCCGAGAACCCGCGCATGATCGCGCTCTATTCCTATCCGCTCGTGCGCATCGCCGTGACCGCGGTGTTCGTCGCGTGGCTCGTGGCGCCGCTGCTCATCGCGTATCTGATCGCGAACGATCCGGTGTTCGATCCGCGCCGGCTGCTGGTGCGTTCGCTGCCTTATGCGCTGCTGTCGGGCGTGCTGGCCGCGGTCTATCTCGGATGCGTGCTGGTCGCCGAGCGCATGTTCGCGACCGCGACTGGCGAGCAGGCGGTCGCGGTCAACGTGATCGCGGCACTCACGGTGGCGTTCGCGTTCGCACCGCTGCGCGAGCGCCTCCAGCGCTGGCTCGACCGGCTCTACGGCCGCGATCCGCACGCGTTCCGCATGGCGCTCGACGAGGTCGGACGCGAGCTGCTCGGCGCGCTCGATCGCGATCAGTTGAAGCGTTCGGTCGAGGGCGGGCTCGAGCGCGGGCTCAAGCGCCCGGTCGCGATCGAGTGGCCCGAGCGCGGCATGCCGCGCGTGGCCGACGGCGAAGAGCTGCCCGACCACGCGCGCAGTGCCGTCGACACGCTGCTGCGCCAGGCCGGGATCCGGCTCGAGAACCTCGGACTCCAGGAGGAGCGCGCCGCGCACGAGATCCGCGAAGTCGAACTGCGCGAGGCGGCGATCCGCGCGGAGCTGCGCGCGCTGCAGGCGCAGGTGCAACCACACTTTCTCTTCAACGCTCTGAACGCCCTGTCCTATCTCATCGAGACCGACGCTCAGGCTGCCCAGCGCTTCACCGAGCGGCTCGCGGACATGCTGCGCTACACCGTCGAGGCCGGAAGCCGGCCCGCCGCGCTGCTGTCGGACGAGATCGCGTTCGTCGACGACTATCTCGGCGTGGCGCGCGAGCGTTACGAGAATCCGTTGTCGTTCGAGTACCGCGGCCCCGCCGAACTGTTGTCGGTCGCGGTTCCCCCGCTGTTGCTGCAACCGCTGGTCGAGAACAGCCTCAAGCACGGCTGTGTTCCGGGCTCGAGGCCGATGCATCTGGCGCTCGAAGCGCAGACCGAAGGCGGCTGGCTCGACCTGGCGTTCACCGATGACGGCTCGAGCAACAACGGCACGAATGCCGTGGGGCTCGGTGTCGGGCTCGAGAACCTGGAGCAGCGACTGCGGAGATTTGGCGGACTGGATGCCGCCGTGACCGCAGGTCCACGGAAGGATGGAGGATTCGAGGTGCGTATGCGCTGGCGGCTCTCACAGAGGATGGTGGCATGACGACGGATACCCCGGTGCGGGTGATGATCGCGGACGACGAACCGCGGGCACGACAGTTTCTCGAGAAGTTGCTCGGCGAACACGAAGACATCGAAGTGGTCGGTTCCGCGCGCGGCGGGTCGGAGGCCATCGAGCTGGCGGCGCGGCTGTCCCCCGACGTCGCGTTCCTCGACATTCACATGCCGGATCTCTCGGGCCTCGAGGTCGCGCGCCACATCGTGCGCGAACGCTCCGGCGCGTTGCCGTTCGTGGTGTTCGTCACCGCGTACGATCGTTACGCCGTCGAAGCGTTCGAGGTCGCGGCACTCGACTACGTCTTGAAGCCGCTCAAGCGCGACCGGCTCGGCGAGACGGTGCGGCGCGCGGTGGCCGAAGTGCGCAACGGCAAGTCGTCGGGCAACGCGAAGGCGGTGCGCGCGGCTCTCGACACGCCGGAGATGCAGGAGCAGATGCCGCCGCTCAAGCGCCTGCCCGTGCGCCATCGGCGCGAGGTGAAGCTGCTCGATCTGAGCGAGGTGCCGATCGTGTTCTCGCGCGACCGGCTGGTGCTGGCGCGCGCGGAGGGGAAGGAGTACCTGGTCGACTACACGCTCCAGGAACTCGAACACCGGCTGCCGCGGGAGCAGTTCGTCCGCGTTCACCGCGGAGCGCTCGTGAATCTCGAAGCGATCGAATCCTACGGAGGCGAGGACGGCGTGCTGGTGCTGCGGCTCAAGGACGGCACGCGCGTCGAGGCGAGCGAACGGCGCGCGGCGGAGGTGCGGCGGCGGTTGCGGTAGGGCCGGGCTCTCCTATCCCTGTCGCGGAATCTCGAGCACCGGGGCCGGCCACTGCAGGCGCTTCAACATCGCTTCGTCGATCGTCACCGGATACTTGCGGCGCAGCTCGTCGGTGAACTGCTGAAGCATCTGGTCGCGGCGCGCTTCCAGCACCATCGATCGCAGTTGCTCGCGCAGGTTGGTCGGCGCCTGCTCGAACGGCGGCGCTCCCATGCCTGCGGTGCGCTGAACGTATTCCCTTTGCAGTTCCTCGTCGCTGACCGTCGCGCGCATCGAGATCTCGCGGTCGTAGAGCATCTGCAGCGCCGAGCCGTCGACGCGCTCCTCGAGGCGGCGCGCGACTTCGGGCTCCTCGTGCAGATGGCGGCGGCGCGCTTCTGCCAGCACCACGCGGCGGATCACGCGTGATTCGGTCCAGCGCTGGATTGCGGGGATCGAAGAAAAGTCCGGGCCCTCGGCGACCGAACCGACTTCGCGCATCGCGTCGGCCATCGTGAACACCGTGTCCCCGTGCATGCCGCGATAGCGCGCGAGCACGATGTCGTTCTCGTCACGCGGTGCCTGGGTCGAATCCGACGTGCCGCCCGCGCGCATGAACAGCTCCTGAGCCGCCCCGGGCTCGAGGCGCACGTCGTAGGTTTCGCGCAGCATGGCGATCGAGCGCTGGATCTGCGCGCGGTACTTGCGCTGGCGCACCTGCTGGACCAGTTGATCGCGGATCATTTCCTGCGGTGGCAGATCGGCCGCGCGGCGCTCGGTCACGCGCGCGATGAACCACGCGTCGCTGCCGACCTGGAGCGGACCGAACCACTCGCCGATCCGCGCCTCGCGGGTGTGGCTGTCGAGCGGCTCCGGGAGTGCCCCGCCCTGGATGAATCCGAGATCGCCGGTCGGAGGCACGACACCGTTGACATTGAACTGGCCGGCGACATTGGTGAACGGCTCACCCGCGGCGAGCAGCGTCGCTGCGTGCGAAGCGATCGCGGGATTGGACGCATGGATCGCTTCGAGATGGTGCTCGGTCGAACGCCATGCATAGAACGTCGCGAGCTCGGCATCGCTCACCGGAACCTCACGCTGCCCGAGTTGCTCGGTGAGCGCCCCGAGCGCGAGTTCCTCCTCGGCGCCGTTGCGCAGTGCCGCGATCATCGTGTCCTTGGTCCAGCCCTGCTGGACGGCCTCGTTGAGCATCAACTCGCGGCGGATCATGTCGTCGAGCAGCATGCGCTTCGCACTGTCGGGCGGGACCGGATACTGAGCCTGCGATGCGCGCGCGACCTCGAGGAACTCATCGGCGGTGATGACATGGGTGCCGACGCGCGCGAGCACGCGCTGCTCGGTGCTGCACGAAGCGAGCGTGCACGCCGCGAGCACGGCGAGTACCAGCGATGCGGATCGCATGCGAGGCGCATGCGTCATGGAAGCAAACGGATTCATGGATCAACTCCTCCGGGCGAGGCGGCGAAAGTAGAGCAGGGGGCGCGGACGATCAAACCCGGCGCCGCGGAACAGCGGGTTCCGCGTGCCGGCGGCCCGTCGCGGGCACCGGTTCGGGTGGTGTTTCCGCATCGCCGGCCTTGGTGAGCGCGGCCAGCACTTCGCGCGCGCGGTTCAGCAGCACCAGACCGTCGCCGCGGACGCGCAGGCCGAACTCGCGCCCGCTGAAGAACTCGACCTGGAACTTGAGACTTCCGACCAGCGAGCGGATCTCGCCCGGTTTGAGCGGGCGGCGCAGCGTCATCTCCGCGACCTCGTGGAACACGCGCAGACTCTCGACGTCGGCCGCCGCACCCAGCACCCGCAGGCGCCGCAGTTCGAACAACGCAATCGCGGGCGGCGGAAGCTGACCGAAGCGATCGAGCATCTCGAGCACGAGGTCGTCGACCTGATCCAGCTCGCGCGCTTCGGCGAGGCGCCGGTAGAGATTGAGCTTCTCGTGTTCGTCGGCGACGTAGTCGTCCGGCAGGTACGCGCTCCAGTCGGTGAGCAGCCGCGGCTCGGGCTTGATGTCGCTCGCCTCGCCCTTCAACCCGGCGACCGCTTCCTCGAGCAGCTTCACGTACAGATCGAAGCCGAGGCCGAGAATAAACCCGCTCTGCTCGGGCCCCAGCATGTTGCCGGCGCCGCGGATCTCGAGGTCCTTCAACGCGATCTTGAAGCCGACACCGAGATCGTCGAACTCCTCGATCACTCGCAGGCGCTTCTCGGCATCCTCGGTGAGCACGCGCCGCGACGGCACGAGCAGATACGCGAACGCGCGGTGCGCCGAGCGCCCGACGCGCCCGCGCAGCTGGTAAAGCTGGGCGAGACCCAGCGTGTCGGCGCGGTCCACGATCAGCGTGTTCACGCTCGGGATGTCGAGCCCCGACTCGATGATCATGGTCGAGATCAGCACGTCGGTCTTCTTGTCGATGAAGTCGAGCA
This sequence comes from Candidatus Eiseniibacteriota bacterium, assembly GCA_031364845.1. Lineage (GTDB taxonomy): Bacteria > Eisenbacteria > RBG-16-71-46 > RBG-16-71-46 > RBG-16-71-46 > JANLWX01. The sequence goes on along the minus strand of JANLWX010000213.1, from coordinate 5,032 downwards.
TAACCTGCTCGAGCTGGTGCTCGTTCATCTGTCCGTGGCCCACGGCGACGCGCACCTGCGGCACCAGATGCTGCACTTTCAAAGCGACCGAGTGGATCGTCTCCACCCGGTTGTGCACGAAGAACACCTGCCCGCCACGGTCGATCTCGCGCAGGATCGCATCGGCGATCGTCTCCTCGTCGTACTCGATGGTTTCAGTGTGCACCGGGAGGCGGTCGCGCGGTGGGGTCTCGATCACCGACATGTCGCGCGCGCCCGCGAGGCTCAGATTGAGCGTGCGCGGAATCGGCGTCGCGGTCATCGCCAGCACGTGCACCGTGCGCGTGAGCTGGCGGATCTTCTCCTTTTGCGCCACGCCGAAGCGATGTTCCTCGTCGATCACCACCAGGCCGAGGTCCTTGAACTTCACGTCCTTCGACAGCAGCCGGTGCGTGCCGACGATGATGTCGACATCGCCGGACGCGAGGCGCGCGAGCGTGTCCTTCTGCTCCTTCGCGGTGCGGAACCGCGACAGCACTTCGGTCTTCATCGGGAAGTCGGCGAGCCGCTCGCGGAATGTGAGCACGTGCTGCTGGGCCAGGATCGTGGTCGGCACCAGCACCGCGACCTGCTTGCCCTCCTGCACGGTCTTGAACGCGGCGCGCATCGCGACTTCGGTCTTGCCGTAGCCGACGTCGCCGCAGATCAGCCGGTCCATCGGCATGCCGGATTCGAGATCGCGCTTCACCTCTTCGATCGCGCGCAACTGATCGGGGGTTTCGTCGTAAGGAAACGCGGCTTCCAGTTCGCGCTGCCACACCGTGTCCGGACGAAACGCATGGCCCGCGAGCGTCTTGCGCGCCGCGTACGCCTTGAGCAGCCCCTCGGCCATGTCTTGAATCGCCTGCTTCGCCTTGGCCTTGGTCTTCTGCCACGAGCCCGAGCCCAGCCGGTGGATCGCGGGCCGCGCGCCTTCGCTCGCCGAGTAGCGCGAGACCAGCGCGAGCTGCTGGACCGGAACGAACAGCCGGTCGGTCTCGGCGTAGGAGATCTCGACGCAGTCGGTCTCCTGCCCGTTCAGCGTCAGACGCTTCATGCCGCGATAGACGCCGATGCCGTGGTCCTCGTGCACGACGTAGTCGCCGACCTTGAGCGTCGACAACTCCGCGATCGACAGACCACCCGTCTTGCGCCGTCGGCGCCGGCGGCGGTGATAGCGCGCGAAGATTTCGTGGTCGGTGAGAATCGCGAGTTCCGCTGCGCGCAGCGTGAAGCCCTGCGAGACGAGCCCGACGCCGAGCGTGGCGCCGGTGTCGCCCAGCATCTCGAACAGCCGTTCACGTTGCCCGACGTTGTCGCACAGGATGACGGCGTGGATGCGATTCGCACCGAGTTCGGCGAGGTGCGTCTTCAGGCGCTCCATCGAACGCTGGACCGGCTCGGCCGGCTGGCACTCGATGAGCAGCGTGTCGCGGTAGCGCTCGGCTTCCCCGGCTTCGACGATCGAGCCCATCCAGTCGGCGCCCGGGCGTTCGGCCGCGAGCCGGTCGATGGCATCGTTGCCCAGGAACAACGCTTCCGGCGGCGAAATCGCCGGGTAGTGCGCGCGGGTTTCCTCGTAGCCTCGCGCGATCAGATCGCCGAGTTCCTCTGCGCGCTGGCGCAGCTTGCCCGGATCGTCGAACACCACAATCGTGTCGTGCGGCAGATAGTCGAGCAGTGTGCCCAGATTGGGATCGTAGTTCGCGGCGAAACGTTCCATCCCGTCGTGGAACAGACCGCTCGCGTCGTTCGAACGCGGCCGCGCGGCCCGCGCGGCGCGCACGTCCTCGTCGGCCGGGGCTTCCGCTGTGCGCAGGCGTTCGGTGACCGCTTCGATTTCGTCGCGCGTCACCACGACTTCGTAGCGCGGCAGGATGCGGGCCGATCGCATCTGCTCGAGCGAACGCTGCGTGCCGGGATCGAAGCGGCGCAGCGACTCGAGCGTGTTGCCGTCGAACTCGAGCCGGATCGGATCGGTGATGCCGACCGCGTACACATCGAGGATGCCGCCGCGCCGCGCGAAGTGGCCGACCGCTTCGACCTCGGGCAGCCGTTCGTAGCCCAGATACACCAGCCGTTCCGCGAGCGATGCCGGATCGTATTCGTGGCCGACCTCGAGCGTCAGCACCACTTCGTGCAGCCGGTCGGGCCGCGGCACGCGCTGCACCACGCCGCGCACCGTGGTGAGCACCAACCCCTGCTCGCCGCGCGCGAGCCGCGCCAAGGTTTCGAGGCGCTCGGCGGTGATCGCCGGATGCGGCGAGGCGGGATCGTACGGAAGATTGTCGGGCTCCGGGAGCACCAGAAGGTCGCCCGCGCCGCGGAAGTACTCGGCGTCGTCGCGCGCCTCGTCGAACGCATCGCCGTGGCCCACGAGGTAAAGCACGGTCCTGCCCGTGGCGCGCTGCAGCCATGCCGCCAGAAATCCGCGCGCCGAGCCGATCAGGCCCCGGACTGCGACGCGCTCGGTCGCGCCGTCGCGCGAGAAGCGCTCGGCCAGCGCGCGGGCGGCGGGCACCGTATCGAGCGCGCCCATGAGCGACTCGGCGAGCGCGTCCTTGATATAGGTCTCGGTCACGGATCCCGTCTGCGCATAGGAAGCGCGGTCGTGAGGTTCTTCCAAACGCGAAAAGCCGCCGGGGAGAATCCCGCGGCGGTGCGGCCCTTGTCTCTTTGCCCGGATTGCGGCCGGATTGCAGCCCCAGCCTATCAACCCGGCGGGTCGCGCCTCAAGGAACGGCCTCGATGAAGGCGATAGGCGGCGTTCGCACGGGTCAATTCGCCCGTCCGTCCGGTTTCTGGCAAGTTTTCACTGCTGACATTGCCAGCGACGCGGCCATCATGTAATCGTTTACCGCTCGCCAACTCCCCGCGAGCCTGCTTACAATCGTTTCGAATCTCGTGGACTGAATACAGCAAATCCCGCGCGCCCTGTGCGGATCGATTCCACTCGCATGATTCGTCGTGCGCGTCGAATCCGGTCGAGGATCCGGGCTCACGCGATCTCGGGTGCGGCCCCCGAACGTGTGACCCGCCCTCGGCCGGTTTTTTTTGGGCCCGTGGCGACTCCGGGAGCGAAAATCCTAGCGGCTGCCGACGGCGCCCGGGGTTTCGGCGAGCACCTCCGCCAGCACCCGTTCGAGCTCACGATACTGTGCGTCGCAGCGCGCGTGCTTCGTTTCTTCGCTCGGGTGGTACTCGCCGCCACCGTGCACCCAGCGGATCATGCCCTCGCGATCGATGAGAAATGACACCGATGTCCAGTTGCGTTCGGGGTTCGCTGCCAGCCAGTAGCGGTCGAGCGTCTTCCACGAGCCATCCACCGCGATCGGCCCGCCGAATCCCAGCTCGTCCGCGAGATCGAGCACATGCCGATCCTTGACCGGTCGCGGCGGCTTGGGGTGGAACACGCCCAGCACCACGAGACCTTGGTCCGCGTCGCGCACGCGCAGCCGCTCGATCACCGGCAGCGTCGTGCCGCAGAAGTGACAGCCTTCGGTCCACCAGCGCACCAGCACGACCTTGCCCCGCAGCGAACGGAGCGACAGCGGCTTCGTGCGCAGGAAGCGATCGAACGTCCAGGCGGGTGCCGGCGTTCCGATCAGCTCGGCGCCGGAATCGGGATCGATGCCCGACGGCGCGATCGGAACCGCCGCCGCTTCTGCGACCGGGCATGAGAGCGCCAGAACGAGCATGGCGATGATGGCCGGGACTGCCTTGGTCGCGCGCATGAGGCTCAAAGAGTAACTCACGTGTGCGGCACCCCCCAATCCGGTATACCTTCCCATTCGAGCGGGGCGGGACTTCGAGTCCCCCGCGATTTTTCCCGAACAGGAGGATCCTATGAAGAAGTTCTTCTGGATGGCCGTGGTCATGTGCGGATTCGCGGCGCTGCCCGCGATCGCCGCCGAGCAGGGGAACGTGGATCCGCAGGCGCCGTGTTTCCGCTGGCCCGCCGTCGACATGGACGGCGATGGCGTATTCGACCGCATCGATCACTGCGTCAATACACCGAAGGGCTGCACGGTGGACTCGTGGGGTTGCGAGAGCGACGCCGACGATGACGGCGTGTGCGACGGCATCGACCGTTGCCCGGGCACGCCGCCCGGCATGAAGGTCGATGCGAACGGATGCGCGGACAGCCAGCTCAGCGGCGGCCCCGCATCGACGCCGACTCCCAAGGAGCAGGAGCGCGCGACCCCGCTGCCGCCCAAGCCGACCGGCCCCACGAGCGAGATCGAGCGCCAGCTGCTCGAAACCGGGCGCATTCGTCTCGAGAACGTGTACTTCGAGACCGCGAGCTCCAAGCTGCTGCCCGAGTCCGAAGAGATCCTGCGCGAAGTCGGCCGCACGCTCGAGAAGTTCCCCGATCTCAACATCGAGATCGAGGGCCACACCGACACGCGCGGTGCCGCGCCTTACAACATGCGGCTCAGCCAGGCGCGTTCCGAATCCGTGCGCGCGTTCCTGATCGGCTCGTTCAAGCTCGCCGCCGACATGTATCAGGCCAAGGGCTACGGCGAGACGCGGCCCGAGACCGACGAGAAGAACGACGAGGAGCTGCTGCGCAATCGGCGCGTCGTTCTGCGCGTGCTCAATCCGGAAGTGCTGCCCAAGGGTGTGAAGGTCGACAAGGCCGAATGAAAGCCAAGATGATTCTCGCCGAAGCCGCGACCGGTCATCCCGACGGCACCATCAGCATGCTGCGCGCCGGCATCACGCACGTTTGGGTGCAGAACCCGCCGTACGCGTTGCAGGCAGCACTCGTGTCGCGCATCGAAGCCGAGATGGGCGATGCCGGCGCGCATCAGTTCGATCTGCGCTGCATGAACGATGACGGCGCCGAGGCGATGCCGAAGATGCAGGGACAGTTCAGCGTTCCCCAGGGCGGGGGCGTGAGCAATCTGATCCTCAACTTCCAGACCGCGCTGCCGAGACCGGGTCGCTACACGTTCGTGCTGCGCGTCGACAACGTGCAGCTCGACGTGTGCGCGATCCAGGTGGCGCAGGC
>JANLWX010000169.1:0-18053 GCA_031364845.1 Candidatus Eiseniibacteriota bacterium | reverse complement strand
GCTGCGGTCGGCACCGCGAAGGTCTGCATCGGTTCCGTCAGCAGCACCGTCATCTGGCCGGTCGTGTTTCCGTCCGAGTATCTCAGCGCGACCGGGATGCTCCAGCGCGCCCGGTCGACACCCGCATGACCGTGTTCGCGATAGCGCTTCTGATTCAGCTGCACCCGCCCGTCCGCCAGCAACTGGCAGGTGACGAGCGGCACGCCGGGCTGGTCGAGGAACGTGCTCATCGAGCGGCCGACGTCGGTGCCCGCCGCCTCGCCGAGCGCGCGCCACAGGTCGCTCGCGCTTGCGTTCCTCCACTCGTGCTTCTGCAGGTAGCGGCTGATCCCTGCCTGGAACACCCCGGGGCTCAGCCACTGCTCGAACATGCCGAGCACCGATTGACCCTTGTCGTAGGCGAGATCGTCGGCGAGCCGGCCGAGATCCTCGGCGGCCGCAACCGGGCGCCGCATCGCGTGCGTCGAGGCCAGCGCGTCGAGGCGCATCGCCTGATTCGCGGCGGCGACGTCGCCGCGGCCGGTGTTGAACTCCGGGTGCACCTGATCCGCGATCTTGTCGCCCATCCATGAAGCGAAGGATTCCTTGAGCCACAGATCATCCCACCAGCGGATCGTGACGAGATTGCCGAACCACATGTGGGCGATCTCGTGCGCCATGATCTCGGTGAGCGCGCGCAGGCGCGGGGGTGTGGCTTCGGCGGGGTCGGCGAGCAGAATGCGGTCGGCGAACGTGATCGCTCCCGGATTCTCCATCGCGCCGTAAGGGAACTCGGGCACTGCAATGATGTCGAGCTTCTCGTAGGGATACGGCTGGCCGAAGTAGTCCTCGAGGGACTTGAGCAGCGACGGCACGCGGGCGGCCGCGGTGCTCGCGAGCCCTGAGCGCCCGGCCACCGTGACGATGCGTCCCGGCACCGTGAGCCCCGGGATCTCAACGGTCTCCAACGGTCCGGCCGCCAATGCCACGAGGTACGACGGCATCGGCGGGCTCTGCTTGAACACGACGGTCTTCTGATCGCCGAACTCGTTCTCGCGCTCGATCGGCGTGTTCGAAAGCGCGAGATGATCACGGGGCACGATCAGCGTGAGCTGCCAGGGAATCTTGAACTCCGGTTCGTCCCAGCACGGAAACGCCTTGCGCGCAGCGGCCGGTTCGAACTGCGAGAACGCGTAGCTCCTGCCTTCCACGGCGAGCCGGTAAAGGCCCGACCCCAACGTGTCGAGCGTGTTCGTGAAGTCGATGACGAGCGTGTAGGCGCCCGGCTCGAGCATCGGCGCGACGCGCGCGACGACGACGCCCTCGGACTCCGGCACCACGTCGATGCGATAGACGCGCGAAGCCGAGCGTAGCTGGAGGGCGGTGAACTCGGGACCGTTCGAGTGAAAGCGAAAGCGGTCGGTGCGTTCGCGGACTTGAAGATCGATCCGGACGGAGCCGCGGTACTGCGCCTGATTAGCCTCGATCGAGAGCCGGATCGCCTGCTGAGTCGGCACGACCTTTCCGTCGAGACGCGAGCCCGCGCCATGGGCGACGGAGCCGGAGACGAGCAGGGCGGACAGGATGAATACGGGCACGACACGACGGAACATGCAGATCCCCCGGGGACGTTTTCAGCCGGGTTATCGGCAGGAAAGGCGTGCGGGGATCAGGGGAATTGCGGGTCGGGTTTTCGGGTGCGAGGCGCGTCCCGGAGGCGGTTCCGACGGGTGCAGCCGGTCCGGGCCTCAAAAAAGAAAAGGCAGAAACCCCGCCCCTCAACCCCCTCGAGGAACCGGGTCTGCCTCCCACTCTGGGCCCGTGTCGACCGCCTGAACGCTCGATGCGTGAACGTCAAAGCGATGCGGGATCCACGAAGCCAGCAGGTCGTCTTGCCTTGCCTTTGCCGGTGACGGTCTAGCCTTTTCACCAGCGCACGTTGGATGCACGTTTGGGCAAGCGGTTCGAGATTCTTGGGGAATGTTTCTACTGACAAGACCTTGCGAATCCTACGGATATGGGGCTAGGCGGCATCGACGGCGGATATCAGACCGCGTGGTCTCTTTTCGACAGGTCCACAACCGCCACGGCCGGCGCTCGGCTAGTTACCCTTCACGTTGATCAACTGCCTCAGCGTGTGCTCGATCGTCACCAGATCCCGGCTGTGCTCCATGACCTGGTCGATGTCCTTGTACGCGCTCGGGATCTCATCGAGCAGTCCTTTCTCGTGCCGGTACTCGATCCCCGACATCTGCTCGCTCAGATCGCCGAGCGTGAAGCGGCGCCGCGCTTCGGTCCGCGAGAAACGGCGGCCGGCGCCGTGGGGCGCGGATTCGAACGCCATCGAGTTGCCGAGGCCCGAAACGATGTAGCTGCGCGTGCCCATCGATCCCGGGATCACGGCTTTCATCCCGGCTCGCGCCTGGATCGCGCCCTTGCGCGTGACCCACACGTCCTCACCGAAGTGATGCTCGCGCTGGACGAAGTTGTGGTGGCAGTTGATGCGCTCGGATTCGAGCTCGCCCGGATGTCCGACGGCGCCTTCGAACCGCCCGCTCATTTCCTCGAGCACTCGATCCATCATCTCGTCACGGTTGTGCCGCGCGAACTCCTGCGCCCAGTGGAGCGCTTTGAGATAGGGATCGAACAACGGCGAATCCTGCGGGAGATAGGCGAGGTTCCTGTCTGCGAGGGTCAGCCCCGACTGATCCATCAACCGCTTGGCCGCGGCGATGTACTTTTGCGCGATCTTGTTGCCGACTCCCCGCGATCCCGAGTGCAGCACGAGCCACACGTCATCGCGCAGGTCCGCGCAGACTTCGATGAAGTGATTGCCGCCGCCGAGTGAGCCGAGTTGAACCCTCCACTTGGAATCGTAGTGATCGGGCTTCACGCCATCCGCCGCCGCGAGTGTTTCGAGCGCCGCGATGCGGGCTGCGGCAGTCGGTGTGATCACGTCGTTGTAATTACCCACGGAGGAGGGGATCCGGCCTTCGATGCCGCGACGGATCGCGGCCAGATCCGCGGGCAGGCTCGAAGCGGGAAACGGCGTGCGCACCGCGATCATGCCGCACCCGATGTCGACTCCGACCGCCGCCGGGATGACCGCGTCACGCGTCGCGATCACACTGCCGATGGTCGCTCCGATGCCGAGATGGCAGTCGGGCATCACCGCCACGTGCCGGAAGATGATCGGCAGCTCGGACACGTTGCGGATCTGCACCAGCGCCTGCGGCTCGATGTCGGCGGCCGGGAGGAAGCCTATGGCTTTGGGGAATAGTGGATACATCTGGCGTGTCCCGCTAGGATCGGCCCCCAAGTCTTGGGAGGGATGGCCGAGTGGTTTAAGGCGCCGGTCTTGAAAAGCTGATCAGACCTTTGTGCCGGTTCGCCGCCTAAGACGGTGTGAGCGCACAGCCCCAAATCGAGGTCTTGAATGGGGTTGCATTACTTGCAAACGCGTGCTCTCCTCGCAACAGTTCTGGCCGATGGCGCAGGTGCAACGCACGCTTGTGAACGAAGGAGGGGTACGATTTGCGCTCCCTTGCGACAAGCTCTCGCCTATGGATCTTGACCCTCATCACATCAATCGTCGTGGCGGCAGTTCTATTTTTCAAGGTGCCACATAATAGAAACACGTTGCCCTATTGGCTCGCTCTCCCTACATCCGTGGCAACAGAAGTTGGAACAGATCCACAAAGCATCATTCGCTTTTGCGGCGATTCCTTAAGTCGCGAAACTTACAACGACGTTGTCCGCGGCCCATTCGGCACTCTTTGGTCACGCGGTGGCAACGCATGGGATAGGTCGCTGCTCGCCGTTGCGGCGATGGAGGCCTCGGGCTACCACGCTCGTCTCGTTGCGGATGCGGCACAACCGAGAGTCGCTTATAAGGACCAAGATCAATGGATAGTGATTGCGCTCGGACAAGCCGACAAACCAGAGAGACGTGCCAACGCCGGAACTAATTGGGTCGCCTTGAGTGCTATAGATCGTTCGCAAGCTGTCCCTCTTCGACCTATGCAGATATCTTTCGATCTTGTTCGCAACGGCTTTGGTTCCAAAACCACTCGTTGGTCCCGTCAAACATTTGTTGCAGAATGGATTTGTACACCCGCGTGGATCGCAACAGTTCCAATCAATAACGGGGTACAGTACGCTCTTCACCTAGGTCGAGAAACTCTTACAACCTCCAGCGACCTCCGACCGTTCGATTGGGCTACTCTATCGATACAGTTCAGCCCCCCCGCGACGGGCCAATCAGTAGATAGGGAATTGTTTCGCCGCCGTGATCCTGCAGATAATGTCGCTGGCCACGGCTTAACTTCGACTGGTGATATATATTGTGTTACAACGGCAACCGGTCCGTACACTGCGCAAACGGCCGAGTCTCGCCGGCGTCTTCTCGGTGCCCTTCAACGTGAAGGTGTCTGTGACTCACTTGTTGTAGCTCTCACCATGCTCGGCATGTCTTATTTCACGGCCTCCGACGAGGCCACGCACGGATTCGCATCAAGTACGCAGTCGCGCGTGTCTTGGTTAGATCCGCGGCTAGCTATTATAGCCCTCGAGATGCCCGATTCGGCAGGCCAACCTAAGCGGGATGTCGCATCTGGCGGGATACTGTCGTTTGATGTGCTTGCGAATGACGTCACGATTGTCGGCAGTAACGCTATCGCATGCCAGTTCGCCCGCGGTCTTCGCAACGACCTTATCGAGTCAGAATGCGTCTATCGAGCCACTGGGCAGGATGTTGTTAGTGCTTCTACAATCTTTTCCAACTTCCTCAATCGCTCCGCGCAAGCTCCGGAAATGCGTATGAGGACGCTTGAACGTGAGTTGGATCGCCTGCTATATGAGGAATTGAATGGGAGTTCGTCTCGCGTCCTTATGGGCCCCTCCACGCCGTCACCAATCAGCATTGTGCGCAGTGCTCAAGGCCTTGTTGCCCACGGTGTTCGCGAAGTGGCGGAGGTCCCAACGGACAGGGTTCTAAACCGGTTTCAAGTGGGCTCAGACATGGACAGTGTCGAGTTCGGTACCGACAGTGAAGCCTGCGCGACCATTGTGGACGCCGTGCTCGCGAACTCACTAACAAGTAAATCATATGATCCTCGATTTGAGGTCAGGTCACTCTGGGCTCAGGACGGATTTATGTTGCGTCCCGGATCCGTAGCCATATACGACGTGGTGGAAGGTGCAGACAAATATCGGATTGGTGTTAGAGTCGAAGTGCGCGACGGTCTTGTGGTCGGTAGGGCCACAAATATATCCACCGGTGTTTCTTGGAACATTGACAATCAAGACGGCCCCGCCCTGGCGCGGGGCATTGACGGGCATTGGCAGCTGCTGCGCCTGACGCATATGGCCGTGCCCGCCGAGAACCTGCCGGTTACTGTCCCGATGCTTGTAGATATAGGGGGCCACAATGTGACCATTAGAGCATTTTCAAAAAGGGTGAAAACGCTATTGCCGACGGGCAATTACACGGAAGCTGAAGTGTCGATCTTAGGTGGATCGCTAGGCCTTATCGGCAAGTGGAACCAGCAGGATCTTCGCGTAACTCTGGCATCTGTTAGCGCGGTTAGGGCGGGGGTAGTGGTAGATGATAAGGCGGGGATTCCCCACGCTGTTGTCCGGTCTCTAGCCGATTCGCGCTCTAGGCGGACGGACGGTAGTGGACACTTTTATACTAGCGAATCTGTTGCCCTCAAGCCCCGCGTAGTCATCGCGATCGACCGTTCAGGCAGCATGGCCTTTGGAATGTCCGTAACTGACTCCGTACCCGCTGAACATGGCGTTCGTCGCATCGATCAGGTTGTGAAAGCAATTGATACCATTTCGAAAGACTTCAGCATAGACGCTGAAGTGGCGCTGTGGTCATTCACGACTACCGGAGCGGGCCGCGACGAGGAACTACTCATCAGAACAGAGCAGAATTTCACGACAACTCTCCACAGCATGTCCCAGGCGGTGGCTGGGTTAGTACCTGATGGGGCCACGCCCATTGCCTCTGTCGTGGAACGCCTTGTGGAGCTTAGGAAACAGGACCCCCTGGACCGCCCAACGATTGGCATCCTACTTACGGACGGTGAGAATACCGATGAGGCGGATCCGGTCGCCGTTTACGATCAGGAAGGCGGAGGAATTGTCATCCATACGGTCGGATTTGCGGTCCCTGACTCCGGCAATGCAAGACGAACTTTGGAGTTGTTGGCTGCGAAGAGCGGCGGGATCTTCGTTAGCACGACATCGGCGGAAGCTTTGCAAGACGTGCTACGTGGCTTAATGGGCACGGCGACTGGGCGGCTCCTTGAAGTATCGGCGGTGGGTTACGAACGTATGATTTGTGACGCCCCTACTGAACATGCGTCCGTACCATTAAAGATTACCCTGAAAGCAGCTTGTGACTGCGACCATGAAGTTGATCGAGGTCTTATTACCGTCACTCATCAGAATGCAGCCCTTCTGGATAGCTGTAATGGCCTGACATCAGAAGCAAGGAACCTGATAGAGAAGAGGCTTGCGGACGGTAGGTGGTCCGTGCGCATCCCGACTGAACGGACTTTTATCGGAGGTGTATCCGCTTACGCTTGGTTTGAAATTGAGACAGCAACAGGGCGGTGCATAGGTCGCACCGAGGATGGCCTGCATGGCTGTGTCGCATCGCCGGGTCACTTTCCGGGAGCCGTTCAGAAGGCGGGACGTCAACCATACTTTGTCGTCTGGTACCAAGGCATTGTTGCTTACACCGCAGGGTCAGTACTTGGAGCCATGAGTTGGTACCGGCAGCCGGGAGCAATAGGCGGCAGTGGGGAAGATCTGGCGCGTTTCGTCCAGGCGACTGGGCTTCAGGTTGCTGCGGATTTCGCAGATGAGGCAGTCGATGGTGAGGCTGCAGGCGCCTTCTGGAGCGGAGTGTGTCTTAATTTTACGCTCCAGGCGAGAGCCCTCGGCCTGCCACGGACTCAGCTGATTGAATGCTACGCGTCATGGTGGAAGAGTTACTGTGTTAGCGTAATAGACAATAACGTGCGGGGACGCGTGATTCCCAGCGATGAGACCGAAGGCCCGGGGTTTAATGCGGCCATTGATGAGGCATATGAACGATTAGCGCCGGCGGAGTATAAGCAGTTGCTGGAAACTATTAAGGGATATGGATGTGGCGCGCCGCCGGTGAAGCAAAGTGCCGGTTAGGCCGATGTCTTGTGGTCGGTGTGCAGGCGGAGGCGCAACGGATCCCAGGGCAGGGATACTCCAAAGTGTAATCCGCAAGGCTTTCGACGTCTTCAGCCGGATCGGCTAGGTTAAGTCCCGCCAGTCTTGGGAGGGATGGCCGAGTGGTTTAAGGCGCCGGTCTTGAAAACCGGAGAGCGAAAGCTCCGTGGGTTCGAATCCTACTCCCTCCGCCATTCGCCGGATGCCGGCCTGCTGAAACTAGCCGGGCCGGCCGAGCTAGCTGCCGCCTGCAAAAGATTGCGGCCTCCCGTTTGGCAGGAGGCCGCATCGTGTCACTGGTTCTGCCGACCGAGGTCATCCGGATCAGCTCCCCATCGGAAAGCCCGCTCGGTCATCTCTCATCGCCGCAGAACCGTGGTGTGGAGAGGTTTTCCCTCCAACCCCGCTTCCGATGCGCATCGTTTGCGCAGGGGTTCGCTCCGAGTCGCGGAAGGCGCTCCCGTGATCCGGACGGCGCGGCAAATCATTGAATTGCGGCGCGTTCTCGGCAACGCGCGCTCGGTACGCAGTGCGGCATCGTTCACGAACCGGCAGTTTTGACTGCGCCGCGAAATCGGCTAAGGTGCTTCCTCGCAAAAGCAGTCGGCGCAAGCGCAGGATCTGGACCCCCTCAGCCGCGAGATGTCTTCGGAGATCCGCGGATCCGGGCGCCACGCTCCGCTCGCGATGACCGATTTTTGGAGAGGTGGCCGAGTGGCTGAAGGCAGCCGCCTGCTAAGCGGTTGATCGGGTAAAACTGATCCGGAGGTTCGAATCCTCTCCTCTCCGCCAGACGTGCCGACGCTCGGCGAGAAACGTGGCCGCCATGCGGCCCACGACGCGCAATCGAAGCGCGCCCTTAGCTCAATTGGATAGAGCATCTGACTACGGATCAGAAGGTTGGGGGTTCAAATCCTCCAGGGCGCGCCACTTCGAACCGGTTCGGTCCGGATCGCGTGGCTTCCGTTTCGCGCGTGGTCCGCACGCCAACTCCGGGCCCACCGCCGTCCCCCGTTTGCGGGCCCACTCCAGGGGCTTTCTCGTGAAAGGGGATCGATCATGAAGCTTCGTATCATCGCCGGCCTCATTCTGCTCGCGCTCTCCGCCATCGCGTTGCTGACTCCGATAAGCAATGCCGCTCCCAAGCGTGGCAAGGCGATCGACAAGATCTGGGTCCATCCCGACTTCGCAGCGCTCGGCATCGAGAAGATCGCAGTACTCCCCATCGCGACGTTCGACAACAGCTTCGAAGCGCAGAAGGTGGTCGAGCAGGCGTTCAGCCAGACGTTTCGCGAGACCGGTTATCGCTGGGTCTCGGCGAGCAGCTCGCGGGAATTGCTGCGCAGTCGCAGCGGCGGCAACGATTCACTCGTGAAAGCGGTGCAGGCTCGAATCCTCAAGGCCGACCGCATCGATTCACTCACCGCTCCTCAGATTTGCGGCTGGCTGCGCTCCGATGCCGTGCTGTCGCTGCGCGTCGATCAATGGGAGCGACAGCAGGTCGAGTGGAACCAGACCGGCAAGCCGTTCACGCAGGTCCAGATCCGCGCCTCGTTGGTCGACTCGCTCGGGCGGCTCGTGTGGTCGGCATCCGGCAGCAACAAAGGCGAAGGTTCGGATCACGGCCCGAACGCCGCGATCGGCGGGGTCACCGCGTCGGGGCTCGATTCCAAGCCGATCACCGCTCTGGCCGGCGCGCCGAGTTTTCCCGAGGTCGTGCTGCCGCTGTTCGCCCGCTGGCTCGAGCTGTTCCCGGCGAAGCACGCGGCATCGGATTCCGCGGCCGGCGGAACTCGCTAGTCATGCTTCGCCGGGCTCGCGTCGCACCACGCTCGTGCTGATTCTCGATGACGAGCGCGGCATGCGCGCGGCACTCCAGCAGGCCGAGCGGTCCGGCGAGCGTGACGAGGTTCCGGTCGGATGCGTGATCGTCCACGACGGTTTCGTCATCGGACGCGGGCACAATCAGACCGAAGGGCTGCAGGATGCGACCGCGCACGCGGAGATCCTCGCGATCGGCGCCGCCTCGAACACGCTCGGCTCGTGGCGGCTCAACGAGTGCACGATGTACGTGACGCTCGAGCCGTGCGCGATGTGCGCGGGGGCGATCATCCTCGCGCGGATGGGGCGTCTGGTGTTCGGCGCTCACGATCCGAAGGCCGGGGCGTGCGGCTCGGTGCTCGACGTCATCCACGAGCCGCGGCTCAATCACCGGGTTCCGGTCACCTCGGGCGTGCTCGCCGGGGAGTGCGGCGCGATCCTGCGGGAGTTCTTCCAGCGCAAACGGCGCAAGGCGGAAGTATCCAACGATCCCGCGAGCGAGGGCACATGATGTCTTCGAGTGAAGCGCGCTCGCACACGCAGGCCGCGTCGGGCTCCGCCGCCCAATAGGCGAGGCCCGGTCCTCATGCGAGGAACCGGGCCGCCTCCCGCGCATGTCCGTGTCGAAGTGCGCGAACACTCCAATGGGCGAGCGCCGCGTCACTCATGCACGAGACCAGCAGGGTTGGTGTCCGCTGGCCGATGAGATCCGCCTTTCGCCAGCGGCACCGTTAGATGCACGCGTGGGCAGTCGATTCAGGGAACATGGTGTACTTCTGTCTGCGATTCACGCCGGAGTTACCCGGGAAGGGTGCGGGCCAGCCGAAACCTGTTGATATCACAGGCATTTAGGAGCTGAATCGCTGGCACGGATGATGCCGAGGGTTCACACGTCCCTTGCCTCGCGTGGACGATCACGGGAGGTCCGCGCCATGTACCGGGCGCCCTGGCCGCAATCCGATAGGAGTACCGAATGCCGCTCATGAACGTCGTGGTCACGCTGATCGTGGTGGGTGTGTTGTTGTGGCTCGTGAACAGCTACATCCCGATGGATGCCAAGATCAAACAGATCCTCAACATCGTCGTCGTCGTCGGGGTCGTGCTGTGGCTGCTCCGCGCGTTCGGTCTTTTCGGACCGATCAGCAATGTGCGCGTGGGATAGACCCGACCTCAGCAATCGAGGGCTCCCCTGCAGATCTTCGTCGATGCGGACGCGTGTCCCGTCAAGGAAGAAACCTACAAGGTCGCGCGGCGTTACTCATTGCCGGTGACCCTGGTGGTCGGGACGTGGATGCGAACTCCGGCCGATGCGAGCATCACGCTCCACGTGGCCGGCGAGGGCTTCGACGCGGCCGATGACTGGATCGTGGGGCAAGTCACGACGAACGACATCGTGGTCACGGCCGACATTCCGCTCGCCGCGCGCTGTCTGGAACGAGGGGCCTGCGTGCTCGGACCAACGGGCCGGCCCTTCACCGTTTCCAACATCGGAGACGCTCTGGCGACGCGGAATCTGCTCGCCGACATGCGGGGCGCCGGAATCGAATCCGGCGGCCCCGCACCCTTTCAGCCGCGCGACCGCTCGAACTTCCTGCAAGCGCTGGATCGCGCGATCTGCGCCCTGCGGCGCGGGTGAGAGCGCCACGCGTTCGTGGGCTGGAGTTGCGGCTAACCCGGGAGGAGTCGTCCCTCGGGGACGCCGACATCGACTCGCAGAATGCCGCCGAGGCGGCTTGTGATTCTGTCGCTGTCACTCGAGGTGAGCCAGCAACCCGATCGCTGATGCGCGACCCCATCGTCCATCGTGACCCGGACCCAGGCATCGCCGCGGGTCAAGGTGTAGACGACCGGCACCTGACAGTAAGTAAAGGCGAGTGCGCGCGCGGGCACTTCGATCGCCTGCAACGTCCCTGAGAGGTCGAAGCAGCGATACGTGCCGGGCTGCGTGAGGAACTCGCTTCGCCTCAGCAGCACGGGGTCGAATCCCACGAGGCCTTCCTGTATCCGCACGCCCAATTCGCCGAAGCGGGTGAGGATCTCCTCTTTCACCTGCCCGGTCATGCCCGGCTGTTGTGCTCCCGCATGCGCGGGCGTGTGCGAGTACGGGTCTGAAGGGAACGCGCCGTAGTCGAGCACCGACTTCTCGAAGCCCAGGCCGCCTCGAATCCGATAGTAGTCTCGAGCCAGGGATTCACAGACGTTCTCGTCTTCGCCGTTCGCATACGCTGCCAGGGCGGCTTCCTGAACCGCGAGCAGCAGTTTGGTCACCATGTGCCAGTAGACACAGCCGAGCCCTTCATAGGCGTACATCGTTCCGGAACGTCCGGTGAACGTGCTATGACCGAACACGTCCACGAACAGGGCGATGAGCGCGTGGCGGTCGCGCGCGACGGAGCGAGTCCATGGCTCACGCTGTTCCAGTCGCTCGAGGGCGGCCTCGAGGTCGCGAGAGTTGCTGAAGTCGCTATGGAAGCGTAACGCGCTTTCAGCATCGCGCTCGACGATCGATGAGTCGCCCGCGGCGATGAGTTCGCCGACGAGCGGCACGGCCGACGCCTTCGTTTCCGGGATCAGGTTGCGTTCGAGGTACGTCGGCAGTGACTTCTCCGGATACAGCAGGAAGCTGTCCTGGTCCGGACGGTAGAGCGGACTCGCGGCAAGTTGGGCCAGCAGTTCCGTGGCCTCGGTTGCGCTGACGAGTCCGGAACTCAGCGCCGCGACCTGGCCTTCGAGCATCACACCCAGCGGACGGATCGAGGCACGCGTGCCATCGTCGCTGATCTCGAGCAGGTTGTATGCGTGGTACAAACCGTCGTCACGCCGGTTCGCCCGGATCGCATGATCGACGTGGTCACGGGCGCTGCGGCACAGGGCGAGCACCTCGCGGGTATCGAGCCGGACCTTCGCGGAGAAGCCATGGGCGTAAACCCGTTCACGATACGAAGAGAAGGCGATGCCCAATGCGTCCATCACCTGCTTGCGACTACAGTCGTCCATCGATCCGGCGTCGAGCGCTGTGCGGTGCAGTTCGAGGGTGTGCGCCACCTGCCGGAACCACCCCACCACTTCGGCCGAAACGGGAGCACCGGTCAGCGGTGCCGAGGTCAGGAGGCCGTCGAGGAAGTTGAGATACCTGCGCAAGTAGCTTAGCGTCACGACGGAGAGTCCGTTGCCGACGAGCGCGTTGTTCGCGTCGTTCCACTCCGGACGTTCGGTGTTCATCCAGATTCCGCCGTCGGGCACGAGACACGACAGTTTGGTGAGCGCCGGGACGATGAGTTTCTCGAGCAGGCTGACGTGGTACACGGTCCCATCAGCCGAATGGACGAGCTTTTCATCGCCGCCATTCGCGGTCACGCGGCTCATGATGTCCGCGTGCCGCGTCTCGTCGAATGTGATCGTCGAACGCGGATGGGCGAGCATCTCCGCGTAGGACCTCAGGCGGTAGGGAACATCGGCGTAGCTGAAGATCTCCTGCCCCAGAATGTCCTCGAGGCCACCGGGGATGTGACGGTGCATGGACTCTAGGAACTTGAGCAGGTACACGATCTGATGATCGCCCCAGTAACCGATGCCGCTCCACGGGTGACCGGGGTCGAACACTTCCCAATCGACGCCGTCGCGGGCGATGCGATAGGGATTGAAGCCGTCAACGGTCGAGGCGTTCACGAACTTGGCGATCATGCTGGGGAGGAATCCGGGGAAGCTGAGGGTCAGCGCCTCCCAGTTCTGAAAGACATCGCGCCAGTTCCCCTCGTAGCGCAACGCCTGGCTGCCATCCGGATTTCGCACACGGATCGAGAAGCGGTTCCATGGGCGACTCGGATCCCCGTGCCTGCGGCCGAAATAGAGCGGCAGGTATTCGAAGCACAGGCGTCGCAGGTCCGCATCACCCGTCAACTCCGCCACGTGATGCAGGTCCGTCACCGTCGGCTGGGCGGTGAGGCCGGTGAGGAGTTCGGCGTGTCGGCCCGCGACCTCGCGGTTGCGTGACTCGAGGAAAGCGATCAGATCCGCCGTGGGGAAGGAGTAGTTCTCGACGAACACCCCGCCCCGGAGATTGTTGTACAGAACGTTGGCGAAGTGATGTACGGAGTCCTCCGCGCGTTGGGTGAGTTGAATGCCATCGGCGCTTCCAACGCTGCGACGGAGGTTCTCACCAGCAGCCTGGATCGAGTCCCGGACCCAGGGACCGACGCTTTCGGGATCGAGCAGCCGGGCGCGCAATCGGGAGACCTCGATGTGGCTCCGCCTGGTGTCCGCGGCGATGTGCCACTCGGCGCTGGCGCCGGGTTCGAGCGTCAGAGTTGAGATCACGAGATAGTTGCCACGGCGTCCGGTGAGCACGTTCTCTCCGCGAACCGGAATCCCCAGACGGAACGCAGCGAGAGCTTCCGGCGAAACGGCAACGCGTGATTCGGCAAGACCGTGGCCCCACACCGTGGTGGCGCGCAGTTCCTCGGCCGGCTCCGGACGATCACTGATCCGTGCGGTGAGGGAGTAGATTCCCAGGCCGGATCGGGCATCGATATCCGCGCGCTTGTAGGCATCGACGAGGCAACTCGAGTGCTGATACAGGGCAAGCGGTACACCACTCGGCAGGATGTTCCTCAAACCATCGAGCAGCGAGAGCGTCACCCGTTCACGGCCGAGATTCGTCAGCGTCGCCGTGCGCACCCACCCGGTCTCGTCACTTCCCGCCCAACGGTATCGAAACGCGAGCTGCGCCTGGTGATGAATCTCCTCGAACACCAACTGATTCCCGATCGTGTTCTTGCTGAGTGATCGCGATGTAGCTCCGCCCACGGGCGGGCTCGGCGCGAAGGGCTCCCATGCGAGCGGTTGCGCTCCCCTGCGTTCGACGCGGACGAGCGTGACAGGGCCCGTGTGATGAGGCGCATCGTGCAGCCTGTCGACCGTCTCATAGGGGAACAGAGCGCCATCGGGATCCCGCCGGCCGGCGGTGAGTCCGCCCGTCGAAGAGATGAACATCCACAGATCCGTATCAGTGGGGATGTTCATCAGGAATGGCGGCAATGTGTCGACGGCGTGGATGCGATAGAACGCTTCGCCTTCCAGCATCACGAATTCCCCGGTGGGCCCCCGCCGGTCGTGCTTGGTCGCGGACGAATCGGCGACCGGAGGCTCCATCACCGAGTTCGACGGACGAGCGCCTTGCCGCGCGCGCGGAGCGTCCCTCACATCCAGATCCCCATCAGTCAATGCCAGCCTCGATCCGAGATCACTGGAGAACGACTACACGCTTCGTGTCCGCGCTTCCCGCCGACTGAAGCCGGTAGAGATAGACTCCGGGCGGAACGCGCTGACCGGACTCATTGCGTCCGTCCCAGGTAACCGCATGGTCGCCGGGGCTCATGGGTTCATTCAAGAGACGACGCAATCGCCGTCCCGTAATGTCCAGAACCGAGAGTTCCGCGTTGCCAGGCACCGCCATCGAGAAGCGGATCGTGGTTCGCGAAGTGAGCGGGTTGGGGGCCGCCGCCGCCAACCGTATCGAGCCCACTGGGGGTGTCGCAACCGCCAGCACGCCGCAGTTGCCCGAGGGGCAGGCGGGATGGAACGTGAACGCATCGAACACCACCTCCTGAGTGACCGCGGGGGCGGCCAGTTGCCACATGTTGAGGTGAACGCGCGGCGACTCCGGTCGCGGAATGTGAGGGCCGGTGTAGGTCCACGACGCGATCATGTTCGCGGGCGACTCGGCATCTGGCCCGCCGCGCCAGGTACGATACTCCACGCGTTGCGGCAACCAGCGCATGGCGTGACTTGTCACTTCGTTGTCCGCAAAAGTGGTGTTGAACCGATGGATGTTGCCGGGGGCGTCGTAGGGTTGGGCCACGAACTGCGAATTCGAATTGCCGGCAGCACCCCAGCGGCTGTACTCGATGTCGATCTCGTTGTAGGGATTCCACCACAGGTAGCCCGAGTCGTAGCAGGAGCCGTATTCCCACAGGAAAATCCCGAGTACGGTGTTCCTGTCGAGCAGGTCCAATCGGCCGCGCGTCGTGACGATGTAGTCGCCGTATCCCAGCGCATCGTTGAGTACGACTTCGCTGCTGTACCAGGCGCTGCCGATCTTGTGGATCGTCAGGTGAAGCCGGCTATTGGCATCGACCGAGGCGGCGGCGGTGCTGTTGTCGAAGAGATTGGGTCCTGGTCCGAAGTAGCCGGGGCCCTTCACGCGCCAGGTACGCCCGCTGAAGCTCAGTGTGCGCCCGCCTCCGAAATCGCCCCACTGCAGGGTCTCCAACGTGGGCGGGCCAAGGCTCACGCATGTCGCGGCGTCGAACAGGATCTGCGGTGTCGGATCGGCTGGCCCCTGGAGCACGCCGAGCAGCAGTCGCATCGACGCGGTGCCCGCTGGCGCCGGCTGGCTCTCGACCGAATACACACGCCAGGCATCGAGCGGGGTCGAGGCGCTGGCGGCGGTGTGAGACTCGTACGAGATGAGAGTGCCGGCTGCGTTGCGCCACTCGATGTTGAGAAGCGCCTGGGACTGACCGGCCAGCGGGCTCGCCGAGGTGTTGGATACACACACCGACGCCGACCATCTCTGGCCTGGTGCGGAGTCTTGCGACTGCCAGAATCCGGAGACGTCGAAGCCGCCGGTGTTGGGCCCCGTGACGCGGGCGGAACGTGATCCGTGTGCGGCGCCGGTCGAGGACGCGCACGGCCCGAACTGATTCCAGCCTGCGAAGACCGATCCGCCGGAGCCGAGCACTTCGAAGCTCGGATTGGCGAGCATGCATTGCGCGGTAGCGCTGCCGCCGGCCGCCAGAGAGCACACGATGGTCGCGATCGCGGCCAGCACCATTCTGGGATGAAACACTCAGGGACTCCGCAGGGTGATGTTTCGCGCACCGGCGCGCAGCGCGGCCGTTCAGAATACAGGGCGGGCGGCCGCATGAGAGGGCCGCCCGCCGGTGGCTTCAGCGATTCAGTACAAGACTTCGTTCCTGGCGACCCGCGTCCGTCTGGAGCACGTATCGATAGACTCCGGTTGCCGCAAGGCGGCCGTCAGTGGCCCGTCCGTCCCATGTCGCCGCGTGCTGGCCGGGATTCGCCTGACCGTGGAAGAGTGTCGCAACCCGGCGTCCCGTGATGTCGAAGACGCTGAGATCGGTCATGCCTCCACGCGCGATCGCGTATTCGATGCGCGTCGAGAACCGGAACGGGTTGGGGGCGGCGGCGCGCAACTGAAGCGCGTCCGCGAGCGGCGTTCCATCCACGTCCGTGGTGGGCAGCCGGAAGAAGATCACGTTGTCGTAGTAGACCCCGGATGCGACATAGCCCGTCGCGGTATTGGCAAAGCCGATCTGCAGCAGCTGGCCCACCAAGTTGGGGTGGATGGGGATCCTGATCGTGTAGGTGCCCCAGGATGCCGGGATCGCGGTCATGTTGACCTGGTGGAAGTGGGTCGTCTTGTAGCCGTTGCTGGGATCGAGCGTCTTGATGAACGCGAGCGCGGTCGAGGGCGCGACCAGATTGCCGAGTTTGGCATCGAACTGGAACACCCAGGTCTTACCGACGTCAACGGCGCTGATCGTCTGCTCGCGGTACACGTTCGACTCGATCAGTCTCCCGTTCCCGTGATCGATGTTGTTGTAGTCACTGTAGACACTCAGTTGCTGCGCACCCTGTGGCACGCCGCCCTGGCCCGCGTCGACCGCGCAGAAGCCGCTACCCGGATTGGGCGCCGGAAATGGACCGTATCCATAGATATATACTTTCGCCGGAGTGAAGACATTTCCATAGACGAGCCATCCGTTGTTGCTCAGGGCGTTGGGATCCGCCAGCGTCATGCTTTCGAAGTCCTGGCTATAGGCCGAGAGGGCGGCCTGGCTCGACACTGGTGCGAGCGACAGGAACGCCGCCGCGAAGATTGTGGTCGCTCGAAGGAACATGCGTTGTGACCTCCTGGATGCAGTGGGCATCGTGATCTCTGCGCCATGACGGGCCGGCGTGCCCTCACTCGCACATGCTCGCGAATGCACGGGGGCGCCGATCCGATGACTGTTGCGCGGTCAGGGTCGCCGGGGGTCCCTTGCCCCCGACTTCCCTTGACAGCCGCAGGACGATCCTAGACTATGTTCGCTATGCGAACAAAGTATTTTATTGGGGGTTTCGCCACGCGATGACGGTCGCTGCGCGCACCAATCCGCGGGCGCCGCTGCTCGAGGTTCGAGACCTGCGGAAGACGTTCTCCTCCAAGAGGATGTTCGCCCGGGCGACGGAAGTCTGTGCCGCGCGCGACGTCTCGTTCTCGATCGATCGCGGTGAGGCGGTCGCGCTGGTCGGAGAGTCGGGCAGCGGCAAGAGCACGATCGCCCGGATCCTGCTCCGCCTCGAAACCGCGGATCGCGGTGAGATCAGGCTCTCCGGCAACGATGTTCTGACCAGTGAGCCCAACCGGGCGACGCTCGCCTATCGTGGCCGGGTCCAAATGGTGTTCCAGGATCCGTTCGGCTCGCTCAATCCCGTCCACTGTGTCGGCCACCATCTGGAGCGGCCGCTGGTGCGGCACGGTTCGCTCAATCCCGCGCACGATGTCGGCCACCATCTCGAACGGCCGCTGGCCCGGCTCGGTTCCGCGTCGGATCCGGAAGCCCCACCGAAAACTGCAAGCGGTGCTCCACGGCGGCGACGCAAGATCCCGGCCGCCGAGATTCGGGCTCGAGTTCTCGAATTGTTGCGGACGGTCGGGCTCGATCCGGCGGAGGAGTTCATCGGGCGCTATCCGCACGAACTCTCGGGTGGTCAGCGTCAGCGGGTCGCCATCGCCCGGGCGCTCGCGGTCGCCCCGGATCTCCTGGTCGCCGATGAGCCGACCTCGATGCTCGATGTTTCGATTCGCATGGGCGTGCTCAACCTGCTGGCCCAGCTCAAGCGCGAGCGCGGGCTTGCGATCCTGCTCATCACCCACGATCTGGCCTCCGCCCGCTACCTCGCGGATCGCATCCTCGTGCTCTACCGGGGCCGCCTGGTCGAGGATGGGCCCAGCGAACAGGTGGTCG
>JANLWX010000168.1:0-7355 GCA_031364845.1 Candidatus Eiseniibacteriota bacterium | reverse complement strand
CGCGAGCAACTCGCCTTCGGTGAGGAAGTGATCCGCGCGTTCGGCTACGACTTCCAGCGCGGACGCCAGGACAAAACGCATCATCCGTTCATGACCAAGTTCTCGCTCGGCGACGTGCGCATCACCACGCGTGTGCGCGAGAACGACAACACCGACTCGCTGTTCAGCACGCTGCACGAGTCGGGACACGCGATGTACGAGCAGGGCATTCGCATGGACTTCGAAGGCACTCCGCTCGCCACCGGCACGTCGTCGGGCGTGCACGAGAGCCAGTCGCGGCTGTGGGAGAACCTGGTCGGACGCAGCCGCGGATTCTGGAAGGGCTTCTATCCCAAGATGCAGGCGGCCTACCCGAGCCAGTACGCCAAGGTGCCGCTCGATGAGTTCTATCGCGCGATCAACAAGGTCGACCGCACGCTGATCCGCACCGACTCGGACGAAGTCACCTACAACCTGCACGTGATGCTGCGTTTCGATCTGGAGCTGGATCTGCTCGACGGATCGCTTGCGATCAAGGACCTGCCCGAGGCGTGGCGCACGCGGTTCCAGCGCGACATCGGCATTCCGGTGCCGAACGACAAGGACGGCGTGCTGCAGGACGTGCACTGGTACGCGGGCACGATCGGCGGCGCATTCCAGGGCTACACGCTCGGCAACATCCTGAGTGCTCAGATCTTCGCGGCGGCGGTGAAGGCGCATCCGGGCATTCCGGCGGAGATCGAGCGCGGTGTGTTCACGACGCTCCAAGGCTGGCTGCGCGACAACCTCTACCAGCACGGGTCCAAGTTCACGGCGGCCGAGTTGATCGAGCGCGTCACCGGCTCGCCGATGACGACCGAGCCGTATCTCGCGTATCTGTGGAACAAGTACCAGCCGCTCTACGACCTCGAGGGTTCTGCGGTCGCTGCAGGCTGAGGCTGGAACGGAAGCCCGCCCCGCAATGGCGGGCTTTTCGCTGACCGGCGCGCGGGTCCCAACACGCGATCGCGCGTCTCGCGCACGATCCTCCGCCTGCGGTAAAGTGCGCGCGGCCCGCCCCCACTCCTCGCGAGCAACGGGCGGCCGCCTGGCATCACACCCGACATCCACCATTCACTCCCCGGAGTGCCCGTGAGCGCGACACAGCCCGATCCCGATTTGATGGCCAAGGTGGAAGTGCTCGCCGATCTCGAAGGCGTCGTGAAGGAATTGATGGACACGCACATCTCGAAGCGTGAGCTGTGGTGGCCGAGCGACCTGTTCGGCGATGAGGAGGGCGGCAAGCCCGAGGCGCGCGCCGAATCGCTGCGCAAGCGCGCCGAGGGCATGCCCGATCCTTGCCGTATCGCGATCGCGTTGAACCTCGTCACCGAAGAAGGTCTGCCGCATTTCCACCGGCTGCTCGCGGTGCATCTCGGCGATGAGACGTTCTGGCGGCTGTGGAACAACCTGTGGACCGCCGAAGAAGACCGCCATGGTGTGGTGATCCACGACTACTGCCGCGAGACGGGCATCCTCCACGCGCGCAGCCTCGACCGGCTGCAGTTCGATTACATCCACAACGGATTCCATCCGGAGTGGGATCGTGATCCGTACCGCGTATTCGCCTACACCACGCTGCAGGAGCGCGCCACGCAGATGTCGCACGCGAACACGGGTGCCTTCTGCGGCAACTACGAGCCCAAGATCCAGTACATCCTGTCGCGCATCGCGGCCGACGAAGCGCGCCACTACGCGTTCTATCGCCAGGTGTTCGCCGAGGTGCTGAAGCGCGATCCCGACAGGGCACTCGACGCCGCGGCGCGCATCATGCCGAGCATCGACATGCCCGGCATCAGCATGCCCGGCTTCCGCGAGTTCGCCGACGTCGTGCGCCGCGCGGGCATCTACGGGCCGCGCGACTACATCAAGATCGTCGACGAGCAGATCCGCTTCTGGAAGATCGAATCGATCACCGGACTCAACGACATCGGGCGCAAGGCGCAGGAAAAGATCATGGCCATCCCGCAGCGTCTGCGGAAGGTCGCCGAGTACATCGAGAGCAAGAACACGGCGAAGACGTTCTCATTCGAACTGGTGTGGTCGCGCACCTTCGCCATGGAATGAAGCGTCCCCAGGTGGTCGTGACGAGCCTGGGCGTGAGCTCGTCGGTCGGAACCGGAGTGCCCAAGTTCTGGGACGCGCTGTGCGCCGGCCGCTCCGGCATCGGCCCGATCACCTTGTTCGATGCGTCGAACCTGCGCAGCCGCATCGCGGGCGAGGTGCTCGACATGGACATCGAGCGCGTGGTCGATTCGAAGATGATCCGCCGCTCGGCGCGCTTCACGCAGCTGGCACTGGTCGCGGCGATCGAGGCGTTCGAGAACTCAGGCATCGCTCGCGAGTCGCGCGACGAGGTCGCGGTGGTCGTGGGCTCGGGCATCGGCGGCTTCGACATGCTCGAGCGCGAGCACGAGGTGTTCCTCACGCGCGGCCCGGGTAAATTCGCGCCGCTCACGGTGCCGATGATCATCCCCAACATGGCGGCCGGCATGATCGCGATCGAATCCGGGGCGCGCGGCGTGAACCTGTGTGTGAGCACGGCGTGCGCGAGCGGTGCTCACAGCATCGGCACGGCACTCGACCTGATCCGCTCCGGGCGCTCGGAAGTGGTGCTCGCGGGCGGTGCCGAATCGACAGTCTCTCCGTTCGCGGTCGA
Organism: Candidatus Eiseniibacteriota bacterium; assembly: GCA_031364845.1. Lineage (GTDB taxonomy): Bacteria > Eisenbacteria > RBG-16-71-46 > RBG-16-71-46 > RBG-16-71-46 > JANLWX01. Next base: position 4,678 of record JANLWX010000168.1, on the reverse strand, counting down.
CGGCTATTGCCAGCTTCGCGCGCTCTCGACGCGCAACGACGACCCGCAGACGGCGTCACGCCCGTTCAGCATCGACCGCGACGGATTCGTGATCGCCGAGGGCGCGGGCATGCTGGTGATGGAGACGCTCGAGCATGCGCGCGCGCGCGGCAAGACCGCGTATGCGGAAGTGCTCGGCTACGGCGTGACTTCGGATGGCTACCACCAGACCGCGCCCGATCCGCGCGGCGCTGGCGCCGTGCGCGCGATGCGCGCCGCGATCGCGGACGCCGGGATCGCGCCCGAGGACATCGACCTCGTGAACGCGCACGGCACCTCGACACCGTTGAACGACGTGTCGGAAACCCGCGCGCTCAAGGAAGTGCTCGGCGACCACGCGTACAAGATCCCGGTGCAGGCGACCAAGTCGATGACCGGACATTCGCTGGGTGCCGCGTCGGCGATCGAAGCGGTCGCGTCGGTGCTCGCAATCCGCGACGGCGTGATCCATCCGACGATCAATCTGGTGAATCCAGATCCAGAGTGCGACCTGGACTACGTGCCGAACGTCGCGCGCCGCGCGCGGGTGCGGTGCGTGATGTCGAACGCGTTCGGATTCGGCGGGCACAACGGTGTGCTGATCTTCAGATCGCTCGACGCGTAGAGCGCCCTACCGCCGCGCGTTCAGCCGCCGCTTCACCTCGTGCTGGACGACGTCCAGCATCCCGAGCAGCCCCTGGCCTTTGCCCATCGACAGGTCGCGTCCGAAGATCTGGAAGATCAACTCGCCCGACACCCCGGCGATCTCTTCGAGCGGGCGGCCCGACAAGGTCTCGTCCATGATCACGGCCCACGCCTTGGCCGACAGGCCCTGAGGGTTCTCGACGGCGAACTGGAACTTCAACGTGCCGTCGGGCTGATCGATCGCCCACACGAAGGCGTCGGATTCACAGCGCGGCGCGCGATGGTCCTCAGGGTATGGACGCACCGCGATTTCGGACGGCACCTCGATGAAACGATCCGCGTACTCGATCAGCATCTCGGCGCGCTCAGTGCGGTCGTACGCCTTGAACTCCTCGGCCAGCGCTTCGAGCGGCGAACTCGACACGGGTTCGCTCACCGTGGCCTCCTCCCGAATACGCGCGTCCACATCGGACGCGCGCAGCGGGTTTCCCGAAGCTTCATCACCGCTCGATCGGCAATCCCACCGAGTTGCCCCACTCGGTCCAGCTGCCGTCGTAGTTGCGGACCTTGGTGTAGCCGAGCAGATACGTGAGAACGAACCACGTCAGGCTCGAGCGCTCGCCGATGCGGCAGTACGCCACGACATCGTCGCCGGGCTTCAAGCCCTGCTCGACTTCGTAGATCGCGCGCAGTTCGTCGGCGGTCTTGAACGTTCCGTCCTCCGGATTCGCGGCACGCGCCCACGGCACGCTCTTCGCCCCCGGAATGTGGCCACCGCGCAGCACGCCCTCCTGTGGATACTCGGGCATGTGCGTGCGCTCGCCGCTGTACTCCTGCGGGCTGCGCACGTCGACCATCGGACGGCCGGCCTCCATGTGCTTGAGCACCTGATCGCGGAACGCGCGGATGTTCTTGTCGTCGCGCTCGGGAGCGTCGTACCGAGTGGGCGCGTATTTCGGCACGTCGCGCGTCATCGCCCGGCCTTCCTTTTCCCACTTGAGCCGCCCGCCGTCCATGACCTTCGCGTTCTCGTGGCCGAACAGCTTGAAGATCCAGAATGCATAGCACGCCCACCAGTTGTTCTTGTCGCCGTAGAACACAACGGTGGTGTCGCGGCTCACGCCGATGCGCTCCATGAGCTGGCTGAAGCCGATCCTGCCGAGGTAGTCGCGGCGCAGCGGATCGTTGAGGTCCGAAGCCCAGTCCACCTGCACCGCGCCGGGAATGTGCCCGGACGGATAGAGCAGGGCGTCTTCGTTGGACTCGATGATCCTGAGATCTTTGTCGGACAGATGGTCGGCAACCCAGTCGGTGCTGACGAGCACGTCGGCATGCACGTATCCGCGGCTCTCGATTTCGGGTTTGGTCTGAGGCACGTGAGTTCTCCTGAAAGGCGTTCGATGGCCCCGATGCGGTGATCGAGGCGACAGCATAGCGCATTCGCCGGCGCAGACGATCCCGTTCCGAACCACACTCGTCCGAACGACCGAGCCCCGCGCCGGGGACCACCGGCACGGGGCTCGTGAAGAGTTTCGACTCGACGAGTCGTTCGCGGCTCGGCAGTTAGTTGACCCGCACGATCCGCTGGTTCTCGCGGGTCTCTCCCGAGCGCACCCGGGCGAGATACACGCCCGGAGCCACACGGCGGCCGTTCGCATCGGTGCCATCCCACGTCACGGCACGCTCACCGCCCGGCTGCCATCCGCGCATGAGGCGCTTCACGAGGCGTCCGTTCAGGTCGTGCACGTCGACTTCCGCGAGTCCGGGCGCCGCAAGCGAGAAGCGCACGGTGGTCGTCGCGAAGAACGGATTCGGCGTCGTGCGCAGATGCAGCGATCGCACGGGCTGCTGCTCCACCGCGACCGCGCGCGGGCTGAACCATCCGATGTCCTCGAACAGATATCGAGTGAGGTCGACGCTGTTGGTCAGGTTGCTCGTGATGAACGGCTCCATGAGCAGGTCCGGGCTCGCCGACACGTCGAAGTGCGAAACAGACGATCCGCTCTCGAGCGGATTCGGCGCATACATCAGCGAGCGATCGTTGCCGTTCTGTCCGGCGATGCGCGTCACGTCGACGCCGAAGGTCGCAGTCACCGGGCCGCCGACCAGCGCGGACTTGATCGCGTTGCCGTCGTCGATCGAAATGCTGATCGCCGGGATGATCAGGCCGGGATCGTCCCCACCCATCAGCGGAGGCGAGCCGGCGACGTTGTTGACGATGATCACGCCGATGGCCCCGGCGGACTGGGCGCGCTGCACTTTGTCGACGAACGGGCAGACTCCACGATCGATGAGTGCGATCTTTCCGCTGATCGCGGCACCGTTGACGATGGCGGTGCACGCATCGGAATTGGGTGCCGCTCCGTCGTCCGCGAGCACGATCTCGCCCGAAAGCGGCGGATCGCCGAGCGCGGGACCGAACGATGCCGTCCCGAATCCCTTCTCGCCCGCGATGCCGGGCGGCGTATCGATGCGCGCGAACGGCGTCGGTCCCAGGAACTCGTCGCCGTGCACGATCACCGCCGGGCCGTCCCACACGAGCTTGCCCGTGTTGATCGCCGACGCCTGGCGCTGGGCGTCGGTCATCTCGTCCCAGTGCAGGTCCTGATCGGTGTCGAGCAGGTAATGCGTCCAGATGTCGCGCTGGCCGCTGAGAAAGGCGCCGGTCGAACCGTTGACGAGCGTGCTGAAGCCGAGCCCGTGTCCGAGTTCGTGCAGCACGACGGCGAGCAGGTCGATATTCGTGCCGTGATTGTGATCGAGGCCGTAGTACCAGCTCGTGGCACCGAGGCAGGTGGAGTTGTCGACGCTGGTGTTGAAGCGCGCCGAGATGTCGTTGATGCCGGCCGCGAGGTCGGTGTTCGCCAGCTTGCTCGCGAGCGCGATGTGATACCAGGTGCCGGGCAGCTCGGCTCCGGGGAAGTCGGACGACACGGTGATCGGGCCCGCGCTTCCGAGCACGCCGCTCGAGGCGTCGCACGGGGCGAGCGGATCGAACTTCGCTTCCACGCGGATCGTCACCCCGCTGGTGAGGATCGCACCCCAGATCGCGGCGGCTTCCTGAAATACGCGCAGACGCTGCGCCCCGCGCGTGGTGCCGGAGTTGCCACCGATCGGCGCTGCCGCGGTGGCCTCGTTGAAGCCTTCGCCGGCCGAGTCGAGATTGACGATCTGGATGGTGGCGGCGTTCGCGAAGGTGGCGCTGCCCAGAACGATCGCGGCGGTCAGCAGGTGCAGCAACTGGAGGTTGAAGGAGGTCTTCATGGCTTACTCCTTCACCCGGGTGGATTCGTCCGCGCGCACGAGCCCGGTCCGCGCCGGCACCGGCGTCGCCGTGAGGCGGCGGGCGCGGTCATGGCTCTCGACGCAGTCGGTCTTGAATTGTCCCGCGCCGTCCTTGCGGGCGACGACGTACTCCTGGAAGCGTCCTTGGAGATTGCAGAGCTTGGTGCCGTCGGCCAGCGTGACGATCACGAGCCCGTCCGAGGACCGTTCCAGCTCCGCACTCGTGCCGAGCATGTGACGCTGTTCGAGCGTCGGCTTGATCAGGAGGCCGGTCTGCGGGTCGATGGCGACACGCATCCCGGCGGCACCCGCGGCCGGAGCGGACTTCTTCGCCGTGCTCGCGACACGGGTGGTGGCGGGTTTGGCCTTGCGAGGACGGGCCGGCGCGTCGGCTGCGAAGCTCGACGAGCTTGCCGAGACCACGAGGATGGCGGCCGCGGCGCAAAAGGCCCATGAACGGATTCGAAGGTGTTTGACCACGTTGGCCTGCCTTGCAAGGAGGTGGATTTCGGAAGCCGGGGACCGCAGGTTCTGGAGGCGCACTATGGTATCCCACCCACTTCCCGGGCGGGGACAGAAAACCGAGGGGGTGCCGCTGCCAGATAATTATGTCCTCCCTTAACTGCCAAGTGATTATGTCCGCATGGGACATATCGTCATGAGCAACAAGGAGGCCCGGCGGCCGGGTCTGGTACAGGCCGCCATTGCAGGGAAGGTCACGAATGCAGAC
>JANLWX010000167.1:0-3825 GCA_031364845.1 Candidatus Eiseniibacteriota bacterium | reverse complement strand
GTCTGCATTCGTGACCTTCCCTGCAATGGCGGCCTGTACCAGACCCGGCCGCCGGGCCTCCTTGTTGCTCATGACGATATGTCCCATGCGGACATAATCACTTGGCAGTTAAGGGAGGACATAATTATCTGGCAGCGGCACGGATAGATCGTGGTCTTGACACGATTTGCGGCCAGCGGATAGTTTCGTACCTTGCATCGGACTGCGCAGGGAAAGGAGTTGAGTTCCTAATGTCTCGGCTCGTTTTCGGCTGGTTGACCGGTCTGGTCGCGGGGCTGCCTCTCAGCGTGGGTTACGCCCTCGCCTCCCTGCTCACCGAACTGCACTTTCGCCTGTTCCCGGAACGCCGCCACGCGGCGCTCGCGAACCTGGCCGTGGCCCTGCCCGGGACCCCGCGAAAAGAGCGCCTGCGCCTCGCCCGGCGCATGATGCGCAGCTACAACTCCATGCTGTTCGAATTCTTCAGGCTTCCCCACCTCGAGCGTGACGAACTGCTGCGCTCCGTCGAGGTCGTCGGGCGCGAGCACCTGGAAGAGGCGGTCGCGCGCGGCCGGGGCGTGATCCTCGCCTCGTCGCACATCGGCAACTGGGAGCTCGCGGCGGTCGTGCTCGCCCATTGGGGCTACACGCTGCACGCGGTGGCGGGGGTCCAGCTCAACCGCTGGCTCACGGGCGCGGTGCGCGACACCAAGTCCGAACTCGCGATCCACACGGTTTCGCACGAGGACGGCCTGCGCAAACTGCTGCGCGCGCTCGAGCACAACGACCTCGTCGCCCTGATGGTCGACGGCGATCTCTACCAGCACGGCACCCAGGTCGAGTTCTTCGGACGCGAAACCCGCTGGCCCGCGGGACCCGGTGTGCTCGCGCAGCGCACCGGAGCGCTCATCATCTGCGGATACTGCGAGCGGCTCGGCAACGGACGGTTCCGCATCGTCATGGAGCGCGCGCTCGATCCGGCCACCTACCCCTCCGCGGCCGCCTTGAACGGCGCGATCGCGGCGACGGTGCAGAGGCACATCGCCGACCACCTCGATCAGTGGTGCATCTTCCGTCCCCTGTGGGAGAAGGCGCCCGAGCCCCAGACGGAGCCCGCGGGTTCCGCGCGGCACATCGAAGCGTGAAGATCGCGATCGTTTCGCAGTCCTACTACCCGCGCTTCGGCGGCGTGACGGAACACGTGCACCACACCGCTCAGGAACTGCGGCGGCGCGGCCACGAAGTGTGGATCATCACCAGCCATTTCCGCGGCACGCCGCACCCTTCCGAGTTCGTGCACCGGATCGGCTACAACGTGCTCGTGCCGTTCAATCGCGCGTTCGTCGACTTCACGGTCGGCCTCACGCTCAAGCAGGAACTGCGCGACGTGTTCGCGAAGCACGACTTCGACATCGTCCACACCCACTGCCCGTTCGCGCCCAGCCTGCCGGTGCTCGCGATCCTCGCCGCGAACGGCCCGCAGGTCGGCACCTTCCATTTCACGGGTGGGGTCGGCGTGCTCCAGGATCTGTTTCGCGGGATCCTGACTCAGGTGTCCGACAAACTCGATGCGCGCATTGCCGTGTCCCCGACCGCGGCCCGTACCGCGCAGGCGGTAGTGCCGGGCCAGTACCGCGTGATCCCGAACGGGGTCGACATCGAACGTTTCACGCCGGCGATCACGCCGTTCGACGAATGGCGCGATCCGGACAAGGTCAACCTCCTGTTCGTCGGCCGGCTGGATCCGCGCAAGGGTCTCCCGCTGCTGATCGAGGCGATGCCGGAAGTCGTCGCGCGCACGCACGGTCGCGCGCGGCTGCTCGTGATCGGCGACTCCTACCTCCGCGCGCGCTTCGAAGCGTCGGTCCCGGGCGCGGTGCGCGACCACGTGTGGTTCATGGGGCACGTGCCGCGTGAGGATCTTCCGCGCTGGTACCGCACCGGCGACATCTTCGTCTCGCCGGCTTCGGGCAACGAGAGCTTCGGCATCGTGCTGCTCGAGGCGATGGCCTCGGGTTGTCCGGTGGTGGCGTCGGACATCGAGGGATACCGCTCGGTGGTGCAGCCCGACGTCAACGGACTGATGTTCGAGCCGGGCAACGCCTCGGTACTCGCGAACACGCTGGTTTCGCTCGTCGACGACCCCGAGCGGCGCCGCCTGCTGTCGGCGCGCGGTCGCACGCGCGCGATGGAGTTCGCGTGGCCTCGCGTCACCGACCAGATCGAGGCGCTGTACCGGGAGATCATCGCCCGCCGGAGCACGGTCCACTCCGCCGCCTAGAGGAGCGCGGACCCGTACGTCCGCCTCCCCGCCGCGAGTTTTCATGACCGACTCCGTGCACACGCCCGACGCAGCACCGGCCTCGACCGGCCCGACGCCCGACGGCACCACGCAGCCGGCGGCCGGCGTCGTGCCGGGAAGCGGCTTCCCGGGGTTCCCGCCCGCTCCCGAAACCGCGGCCCCGCCGCTGCGGCCGCTGCTGCTCCAGCGCAACTTCGCCTCGTTGTGGTGGGGACAGATGATCTCGATCCTCGGTGAACGGCTCACCTATCTCGCGCTCGTGGGCCTGCTGTCGGAACACACACAGCAGTTCCGCGGCGATCGTTCGTCGCTGCTGCTGTCGCTGCTCGCCAACGTGATGCTGGCCCCGGTCCTGCTGTTCTCGCCGTTCACGGGCGCGTGGCTCGATCGCTGGAACCTGCGCCGCGTGCTCGTGATCTCGGACTTCATGCGGTCGCTGCTCGTAATGCTGATCCCCGTGACCTACGCCCTCACGGCACACACCGGCCCGATGTTCGCGCTCGTGTTCGCGATGTTCACCTGCAATGTGCTGTTCCTGCCCGCCAAGAGTGCCATCACGCCGGAGCTGGTGGCGCCTTCGCAACTGCTCGCGGCGAACGCGCTGCTCGCGGCGGCCGGCATCATCGCCACCGCGATCGGCGCGCTCGCGGGCGGGTGGATCGTCGATCACTGGGGATGGTCGGCCGCGCTTTATATCAACGGGGTCACCTATCTCGTGTCGGTCGCGGCACTGATCGTGATCCGTTACCGCGCGCCGGCCCGCGCGGAGCATGCGGCCGCGACCACGCTGCGCGGCTACCTCAAGGAAGTCGGCGAAGGCTGGAGCATCGTGCGCCACAATCCGGTCGTCGGACTTGCGCTGATCGCGCTCGCCGCGGTGTGGATCGGCGGAGGGTTCCTGCACGTCGCGGGCAATCAGCACATCCAGCGCGCGGCGAGTGCGCCGGGCATGGAGCGAGTCGGCGTGCTGATGTGCATGGTCGGACTGGGCAGCGGGCTCGGAACGTGGTGGGTGAATTCACGAAGCAAGGGCGTGCCGCGCTCGATCCTGCTCGGCGGCGGGCTCGTGCTGGTCGGCGTGGCGCTCGTGGCGTTCGCGGTTTCGACCCGGTTCGCGGTGTTCGCAGCGTCCGCATTCGTGATCGGGATCGCCGCAGCACCCGCGTTCACCCTGTGCGAGACGCTGCTTCAGCAGGGCACCGAACCGCGCCTGCGCGGCCGCGTCTTCAGCGCGCGCGACTTCCTGATGCGCCTCGTGTTCCTGATGGGCGTCACCGCGGCGGGAGCGATCGCGCGGAGCTTCGGCATCCAGGCGGCGCTGCTCACGTGCGCTGGAACCGTCGCGGGAGTCGGAGTACTGGCGTTGGTGTGGGGACGGCGCATGCGCGCGCGACGGGATGCGATGCGCGCGGAGACGACCTAGCACAAGCAGGCTTCTGCAATGCCGGCGCGAGCGGCGACCGCGCAGCGACGCTCCCGCGACAGAGGCAGCCAGGGATGGCTGCCGACAGAGTCGGGGGAGCGGAGCGCGACAGGAAGTCGCG
>JANLWX010000144.1:0-5800 GCA_031364845.1 Candidatus Eiseniibacteriota bacterium | reverse complement strand
ATAGCCGTCGCGGTACATGGCGTCGAGCAACGGTTCGTCGCCGAGCTTTCGTCCCCAGCGCACGTCGGTCGCGAGGTATGGAATGCTCGACATGTGCTCGCTGCCACCGGCCAGCACGGCATCCGCGTCACCGTTGCGGATGGCGAGCGCCGCCGAAACCACCGCCTGCAGTCCCGATGCGCACGCCTTGTTGATGGTGTAGGCCGGCACCGCATCCGGAAGACCGGCGCGGCGCACGATCTGGCGCGCGAGGTTCGGACCGTTCCCCGCCTGGCGCGCGTGACCGATGATCACTTCGTCGACCGCTTCCGCGGGAACGTGGGCGCGCGTGAGCGCGGCCTGCGCCGCGAATCCGCCGAGCTCGGCGGCGCTCGATGACGCGAGCGCGCCGCCGAAGTTGCCGATCGGCGTACGCGCGCCGCCGGCGAGGTAGATGCGGGTCATGAAAATTCTCCGGTATGGATTCGTTCAGGAGCGGGATCAAACGCACGCGGCCGCGCCGCGCCGAAGCGCGGGATCGCAAGCTCAGGCACCACCGTGCTATCGGGCGCGGGCTCGGATGGCACTCTTCGCCGGGCGTTTGCGGCCGGCGGCGGACGACGCCGGCTTCGCGGCTTCGGCCTCGCGCTTCTTGCGCCGCGACCGCTCGGTCGTGGGTCCGGCTGTGGAACGGCCCGAGTTCTCGTTTCGTGGCGCGCGATGCGAGCGCGAGGGTTCGGCTTCGCGGCCCTTCGCGCGCACGGTCTTCCTTGCGTGCGTGCCGTTCTCGGCGGACTTGCCGTTGGTTGGCGCCGTCTCCGGTGCGCGGCGGGTTTTCGCCTTGGGCTTGTATTCGGGCTTGATCGCCACGCGGCTCACCGCCTTCGCGCGGTTCTTCGCCGGCTTGCGGATGCCGGAGGCGCGCGGAGCGCGGTCGTCCTCGTAGTCCTTGGCGGCGATCGCCGGCAGCGGAACCACGCTCGCGGGCTCGCGGAACACGACCAGGCTGCCGTCAGGATCGATCACTTCCGCATAGAGACCGAAGGCTTCTTCCGTGGGTTCGGTCACAAGCGAGGTGCCGCGCTCGTCCATCTTCTCAGCCCATGCTTCGAGGTCTTTGACCTCGAACGCGCATGCAATCTTCTGCTTCGCATGAGCCGCAGCGTCCGGGCGCTCGGTCCGCGCGTGAACCGTGATGCGGGCGCCGTCGGTGCCGAACTCGACGCGATGCGGCGATTCGGCCAGCACCGGCAGTCCGAGACGTTCACGATAGAACATGACCGTGCGGCCGAAGTCCCACGTGTTGATGACCAGTGCTGCCAGGTGCGGCTCGCCGCGGGAAGCCGATGGCCGCGACGGCTCGAGCAGCGTGACCACGTTGCCGTCGGGGTCGCGCATGTGGATCAGCTTGCCGAACGGCTGAGAGCGCAGCTCGTCGGTGAACTCCATCGAGCGCGCGCGCAGCTCGGCGATCGCCGTTTCGATGTCGTCGACCGCGAAGCACAGCTCGAAGTGCACCGTCTCCCCGGGATGGATCGCCAGCAGGGCGAAGCTCGTCATGCCGGTGCGGAACTCGACGAAGTAGGGGCTCTCCGAGGCCGTAGCGATGCCGAGACTGTCGCGATAGAACTCCGTCATGCGCTCCACTTCGGAGCTGTACCGCATCGCAAACATGAGTCTCATGGCAACCTCCTCTGGAGGCGAACCGGCCCCCGTTGCGGCCCACATCGTCCGGCACGATCGCTCATACCGCTTCGCCGATGCCTACTCGACGCTGACCCACACGCTCTTCAACTGCGTGTAGTCCCGCAGGCACTCGGGACCGAGATCGCGGCCGAAGCCCGATTGTTTGTAGCCGCCGAACGACATTCCGGCGTCGTAGAAGTTGTAGCTGTTGATCCACACCGTTCCCGCCTGCAGGCGGCGCGCCACGCCGTGCGCTTTCTTCACGTCGCGCGTCCAGACGCCCGCGGCCAGCCCGTAAGGAATGTCGTTCGCCAGCCTCACGGCATCGTCGGTGTCCTCGAACGGAATCACGGCGAGCACCGGTCCGAAGATCTCTTCCTGCGCGACGCGCATGCGGTTGTCGACACCATCGAGCACCGTGGCCTGGACGAACCAGCCCTTGCCGTTGATCGGTGAGCGCTCGCCGCCCGCGACGACGCGCGCGCCTTCGCCGGTGCCGGTCGCGACGTAGCCGAGCACCTTGTTCATCTGCGTCTCGCTCACGAGCGCGCCGAGGCGCGTCTTGGGATCCATCGGATCGCCGGGCACCATCTTCTTCGCCCGCTCCGCGAGCTTCACGACGAATTCGGGATAGATGCTCTTCTCCACCAGCAGCCGCGAGCCGGCGGCGCACACCTCGCCCTTGCCGTAGAAGATGCCGGTGGTGGCACCACGCAGTGCGGCGTCGAGATCGGCGTCGGCGAACACGATGTTCGGCGACTTGCCGCCGAGCTCGAGCGAGAGCTTCTTCATCGTGTCGGCGGCGGTTTTCATCAGGTGCTTGCCGACTTCGGTCGAACCGGTGAAGCTGATCTTGTCGACACCGGGATGCTTCACCATCGCCTCGCCCGCGATCGAGCCCTTACCCGGGAGCACGTTGAACACGCCCGGCGGCAGTCCGGCCTCGAGCGCCAGCTCTCCGATGCGAATCGCCGACAGCGGCGTCAGCTCGGCCGGCTTCAAGACGACCGTATTGCCGGCCGCGAGTGCGGGAGCGACCTTCCAGCCGACCATGATCATCGGGAAATTCCACGGGATGATCGCACCCACGACCCCGATCGGCTCGCGCAGGGTGTAGGTGAAGAACGCGGGATTCACCGGCAGCGTCTCGCCGGCGAGCTTGGTGGCCCAGCCCGAGAAGTAGTGGAAACAGTTGGCGACCATCGGGACGTCGATCTGGCGCGACTCGAAGATCGGCTTGCCGTTGTCGAGCGTTTCGAGGCGCGCGATCTCGTCGCCGTTCTGGAGGATCAGGTCGCCGAGCTTCCACAGCGCCTTCTGCCGGTCGGCGGGCTTCATGCGGCCCCACGGCCCCTCGAACGCCGCGCGGGCGGCGGCGACGGCGCGATCGACGTCTTCCGGCCCGGCCTCGGCAACCACGCAGATCGCCTCTTCGGTCGCCGGATTGTGGGTCGTGAAGGTCTTGCCCGAGACGGAATCGACCGTCTCGCCGTTGATGATGAGCTTGCCGGGCTTCACCGGGGCGAGCGTTTCGGTCATGAAATAGGCCTCCGCGGGCGCGAACACCGGACCCGGCCGGGCGCGCCGAAGCGCGCGACTCTGAAGAATGGGGCGGCCACCTGGTGCGGCGGCGGCGGGAATTCGTCTCCGGCCCATAATGGGCCGCGGCGACCGTTCTGTCGAGCCACAAACACGTTGCGGGTGCTCGGGACAGGGGCCAAACGCCCGAATCAGCACGCTTCAAGGCATGCATGCGGCTCCACGCCAACGAAGTCACACCACGGTAACTTTCCGTTCATGGGGGCCACGGCGTCCATGGGGCAGGATATCCCCGGTGAGAAAGCGGGGGCGGACGTCTCCGCAGTCTCACGGATAGGGCGGACCGATCATCTCGGGGAAGACCCGCAGGACGACCTATCTTGAATACTCCCGAGAACTTGCGCGGGAACTTTTCGCCGCGATGGACGTCTGAAGAGTCAGGAGTCTCGTCGCAACGGGGAGAGTCGCATGCGGAAGCTGAACGGATGGAAGTTGCTGGCGTTCGGGGCAGTCGTCGGTGGGTTGGGTGAGGTGTACCGGCACAATGGCGGACTGGTCGCGGGGGCGGATCTGCTGACCGGCAATGGCGCCATCGTCATGGCGCTCGGACTGGGTCTGGTTGTGTTCCGAGATCGGGCGCGCTTTGGGGGAGAGGCGGAATGGCGCAACCGGGCACTGGGGGCCGCACTCGGTGTGGCATTGAGTGCCGTGTGGCGCGGGACGGTCGAAATCGCACACGCCCCGGGGTCGGGACTGGCGGCGTGGATCGTGACCGTGCTGGCGACCGCCCTGCTGCTGCTGCCGGCGGTGTCGTGCTGGGCCTACGTCGCGGCGACGTTCCTCAAGCGCCCGGTGCCGGGCCCGATCGGGATCACCGAAGCGCAGGGGCGCCGCACCGCCGCGTAGGATTCCGGTTGCCGGGCGCCGGGTCGGCGGCAAACCTCACAGGTTCTGCGCCGGCTTGATCGAACCGCGGTGACAGGTCGTGCAGTTCACGGTCGGCTTCTCGCTGCGCAGGTTCTTGATCTTCGGCAGCGCCTCTAAGTTCAGCATGCGCGTCATCGCCGCCATGTCGCGCGTCACCTGCTTCTGCGGCTTGTCGTCCGAATCCCACTTGCCCGTGTCGTGGCAATGCGCACAGCGGACCCCAAGACTCTTCCCGTAGCCCATGTTCATGATGCGCGGGAGCCGGCCGGCCGGAACACCCTTCATGAGCTGGATGTTCTTGAATACGCTCTCGGCGGGCGCGTTCTCGCGGCCCGTGATGCTCGCGAGCACCGCGTTCATCATGCTGTCGCGTTCCGCGGCGAACGTATCGATCGGCGCGGCGGTCGGCATCGTCATGGTAGCCATCATCGCGGAGCCCGGCTTGGGCGGGTCTGCGGCGAACGCAGGGTCCGAAGGACTTCCGAGGTCGCGCACGACATGCGAGCCGGCCCACATCATGACGAGGGCGAGTCCTGCGATTCGAAACGCTTTCATCTCATCCTCCGTGCGCCAGAGACGGTGTTTCAGCTCGCCGGATAGTCATACACGCCGCGCCCCGACTTGCGACCGAGTCTTCCGGCGGCGACGTACTGCTCGAGCAGCGGGCACGGCCGGAATTTCTCGCCCAGCGTACGGTGCAGGAAGCGCAGGATCGACAGCCGGGTGTCGAGCCCGACCAGATCCACCAGCTCGAACGGCCCCATCGGGTGATTGAGCCCGAGCTTCAGCGCCTGATCGATGTCGCGCGCGCTCGCCACGCCTTCCTGCAGCATGTAGAACGCCTCATTGCCGATCATCGCGTTGATACGGCTGGTGACGAATCCGGGCGACTCGCGGACCACCACGCACTCCTTGCCCATCTTCACACCCACCGCCTTCGCGGCCTCGATCGTCTCGTCGCTGGTCTCGAGCGCGCGCACGACTTCGAGCAGCCGCATGCGATGGACCGGATTGAAGAAGTGCATGCCGACGACCTGGCTCGGACGCTGGGTCGCGGCCGCCATCTCGGTGATCGACAGGGACGACGTGTTCGATGCGAGGATCGCGTGCGGCGGCGTGATGCGATCGAGTTCTCCGAACAGCTCGACCTTGAGATCGATGCGTTCGGGCACCGCCTCGATCACGAGATCGGCGCCGCGCGCCGCGTCTTCGAGCGAACGGCTCGACGACAGGCGCTTGTTGGCGTGCATCGCCGCCTCTTCATCGACTTTGCCGGTGACCACGCCCTTCTCGAACGTGGCCCAGATGTCGTTCATCCCTTTTTCGAGGGAGCTTCCATCGGTGTCCTGCAGAACAGTGGTGTAGCCGCCCAGTGCTGCGGCGTACGCGATACCACGGCCCATGATCCCCGCGCCGAGCACCGCGATGGTGTGGAGCGTGTGCGGGGCGCGGATTTCCGCGGGCGAAGTGGCCGAAGGATTCACACGCCCCCCGCGCGGCGCGCCCAGCGCCACGCTGCAGGAAACGCGAGTGCCGCGAGCGACGACTTGATGAGGTCGCCGGGCAGGAACGGCAGCAGTCCCGCGCCGAGCAGCTGATCGGCGGGCACGAAGCGCGACAGCACCGCGAGTCCGCTCGCGAAGATCACCACGCTGCCGAGCAGCATCGC
>JANLWX010000119.1:0-2476 GCA_031364845.1 Candidatus Eiseniibacteriota bacterium | reverse complement strand
CAGCGCCACCCCCAGCACGCTGCCGGTCAACCCGAGGAATACGACCTGGAGCACGTAGGCGCCCAGCACTTGCCGCGTCGTCGCGCCGACGCACTTGAGGATCGCGACGCTGCGGATCTTCTGCCGCACGAACACGCGCGTGACGCTCCAGACGCCGATGCCGCCGAGGACGAGGATGACGAAGCCGACCAGGCTCAGGTAGTTCTCGGCCCGGACGAGATCCTCGCCGATCTGGTCCTCGGTCGAGCGGAAGGACCGGATGTTCACGAACCGCGATCGGAAGTCGCGGCGCACGTCCTCGACGAGCCGCTGCACGCCGGACTCCTGCATCTTCAGGAGCATCTGGTAGTTGGCGCGGCTGCCGAACGCGAGCAGGCCGGTCTTGCGAAGATCGTCGAGGTCCACCATCACGCGCGAGCCGAAGCTGAACGCGCCGACCCGCCGCCCTGGCTCCTGCGAGATCACCCCGCGGATCGTAAACGGCGTCCCGCCGATGAGGAGCGGGTCGCCAACCGACACGCCAAGCTGCGACAGCAGCTCCGGCCGCACCAGCGCGCCGCGGTTGGTCAGCAGGGAGTGGGAGAACTCGGTCCCGTCCTGCAGGAGCACTGTGCCGTAGAACGGGAACCCGGCCTGCACGCCGCGAAGCTCCACCATGCGGGCCACGGCCGCGCCCTTCCCGTCCGGCGGTCGCACCATCGTCGCGACGTCGACGGTTTCCTGACGCGCGAGAATCGGCGCGGTGGCCAATCGTTTCTCCAGATCCGCGCGCACCTCAGGGGTCCAGGCACGGTTGGTGGCGATCGCGACGTCGGCGGCAATGAGTGCTCTCGACTCGCGCGTCAGGCCATTCCGCACGGTCTGGATCATCGAGCGCAGCGCGACGATCGCCCCGACGCCGATCGCGACGCAGACGAAGAAGAACAGTAGACGGCGCCAGGACGCGCGGATCTCGCGCCACGCCATCAGGAGGACAAAGTTCATGATCTTTCGAGGCGAGGTGCCAAGGGTGCTAACGGTGCAAACAGTGCTAACGGTGCTGGTGCGAACGGTGCTGGTGCGAACGGTGCTGGTGCTAGCGGTGCTAAAGGTGCTAGCAGTGCCAAAGGTGCAGGCACCCTTCGCACCGTTGGCACCAGCACCGCTCGCACCTTGTGCACCGCTAGCACCAGCACCGTTAGCACTGTTTGCACCGTTAGCACCTTTGGCACCTCAGTTTTCACTCCACGACCCGGCCGTCGCGCAGCGCGATCGTCTGGTCGGCCTTCCCGGCGAGCTCAGCGTCATGGGTGACGAGCACGACGGTGGTCTGGTGCCTGCGGTTCACGTCGATGAGGAGATCGATGATGTGGTGGCCGGTGGCCGTATCGAGATTCCCGGTCGGCTCGTCGGCCAGGAGGATCGCGGGTTCGTTGGCGAGCGCCCGCGCGATCGCGACCCGCTGCTGCTCGCCGCCGGAGAGCTGCGACGGATAGTGGTGGCGGCGCGGGCCGAGTCCCACTTCCGACAGCAGCGCGTCGGCGCGCACGCCGGGGTCGGCCGTGCCGGCGATTTCGAGCGGCACGCGCACGTTCTCCCAGGCGGTGAGCGACGGCAGAAGATGGAAGAACTGGAACACGAAGCCGATCCGCTTGCCGCGGAACCGCGCCAGATCGTCCTCCGACATCGACGTGATGTCGGCGTTGTCGATGACGATGCGCCCGGTCGAGGGCGCGTCGAGCCCGGCGAGCAGGCCAAGCAGGGTCGACTTGCCGCTGCCGGACGGGCCGGTGATCGCGACGACGCGCCCGGAGTCGATGCGCAGATCCAGCGGATGCAGGATCGTGAGCATCGTGTCGCCGCTGGGGACTGTCTTGGAGACGCCGTGCAGTTCGATCATGAAGCCGAGGCGGCGTCGACCATGGGTTTCAGCACGTTCCAGACGGTGTCGGCGATGATTTTGGATCCGTCGACGTTGGGATGGATGCCGTCTGCCTGGTTGAGCGCGGGCTCGCCCGCGACCTTGTCGAGCAGGAATGGGAGGAGCTTCACGTTGTACTGCCTGGCCAGATCGCGATACACCTGCCGGAACGATACGGTGTATTCCGGACCGAAGTTGGGCGGCGCTTCCATGCCGGCGAGCATGACGGCAATGCGTTTTTCCTGCGCGCGCTCGATCATCGCGGCAAGGTTCTTCTTCATCTCGGCCACGGGAAGACCGCGCAGGCCGTCGTTCGCGCCGAGCTCCAGGATGAGGATGCGCACGTCCCCCTCCACCAGGGCCCAGTCAAGGCGCTGGAGCCCCGCGGCCGACGTATCGCCGGAGATCCCGGCGTTGACGACTTCCCACTGGTAGCCGTCGACGTTGAGCTTCTCCTGCAGCAGCGCGGGAAACGCCTGCGTCTCGAGGAGGCCGTATCCGGCGGTGAGGCTGTCTCCGAGGACGACGACCTTCGGGTGTCCGGAATCGTTCGGGTCGGCGGACGCCGCGGGAGAC
>JANLWX010000226.1:0-24631 GCA_031364845.1 Candidatus Eiseniibacteriota bacterium | reverse complement strand
TCCACGTCACGACGATCTGGTTGCCGCTGAACTGGGCCGTCCCTTCGATCGAGTCCGGCTCGTCGCTCCCCCAGTTCAGGAACCATGTGTCGGCGTGAAACGTCGTCGGGTCCTCGCGGAATCCGCCGAAGAACGCGAGCCGGGTGCGCGGCGCGTCGTAGACCGCGGTGATCAGGTCCCGCTCCCCGGGGCCCCGCCCCAGTGGATGCATGCGCTTCCAGCGCGGATGCTGATCCGACAACCTCAGCTCCCAGGTGTCCAGCAGGAACACCGGATCGTAGTTGCCGCCGCCGTACACCAGCATGCGCTCGAGCGACGGATCGTAGATGGCGGTGTGGACGAGGCGCTTCAAGGGCATCGGTCCGTTCGGATTCAACTGGGCCCACGACGTCCCGCCCGTGAGATCGAGGGTCCAGACGTCGTCGTGCACGACGCCACCTTCGCTGGTACCCGCAAACATGATCGCCTGATCGCGATGCGAGTCGTAGACGAACGAGTGCCCCCAGCGCGGCGCGGGCGCCGTGCCCGCGGGGCTCAACTGGGACCACTGCATCGCGTTCGCGCCGGACAGCGGCAGCTCCCAGACTTCATTCAGGTATTGCGGATGCCCGCCCATGATCACGAGGCGGTCACGCACCGGATCGTGGATCATACCGAGTGCCATGCGCGGGCTCGGAAGCGTGCCGCCCGGCGAGAGCAGCGTCCACGTCGGCGAAGGCGTCCACTTGAGCTCCCACAATTCGTTCAGGTACGCGAGCGACTGGTCGTCGTACCCGCCGAACATCAGCATGCGGTCGCGCGGCGCGTCCCACACGGCGGTGTGACCGTGGCGTGGGTTGGGTCCGTTCGCGATCAGGTGCCGCTGCCATGCCGCGTCCGGATCCGAGAGGTCGAACGTCCACACGCCGCGATCGAGCGGCGGCGATGACTGCGTGCCCGAGAACAGCACCATCTGCTCGCGCACGGGATCGACCACCATGCTGTACTCGCGGCGCGCCGAGGGACTTCCGGCGAAGGCAGGAAAAAGATCGACCCACTCGGGAGTTCCCGAGAGGTTGAGGGCCATCGTGGTCGAGAGGTATTGGGTGCCGCTGTATCCGCCGTGGACAATCATCCGATCGAGGAGCGGATCGTAGACCGATTCATGAGCCGTGCGCCGGTTGTCCGGCAACGAGGGCAATTGTTGCCACTGATCGGTCGAGAACGACAGCGCCCACACTTCGCTGAGGGGCGTGGGATAACCGACGTCGAGGCCACCGGCGATGATCATGCGATCACGGACCGGATCGTACGACGCACTGTGCTCACGGCGCTTGGACGGCGTGCCGATGGTCGCGAGCGGACTCCACGTCGGCGTGCCCGCGAGCGATAGTTGCCATGTGTCGTTCAGGAAGTCCGATCCCGACCAGCCGCCGTACAGGACCATGCGCTGGCGCGATGCGTCGTAGATTCCATGCGACAAATCGCGCGCCGGAGGCGGCGTTCCGGCCGCGGCGTTGGACCACGTGGGGGTCGCTCCGAGCGTGAGCGTCCAGGTGTCGTTGCGGAACGCGCCATCGTGACCGCCGAAGACGACCAGGCGCTGATTCGCGGAATCGTACGTGACCACACTATAGAGGCGGGCCGACGGCGGGGTTCCGGATGTGGCGAGCGGCGCCCAGGTCGGAGTGCCCGACAGTGTGAGCGACCAGACATCGTTCAGATTGCCGCTGCCGGAAATTCCTCCGAACACGATCAGGCGGTCGTTCGCCGAGTCGTACACGCAACTGTGACCATAGCGAGGGCTCGGCGGTGTGCCGGCGGTGACGAGCTGCTGCCACGCGCCCGCTTCCAGCACCCAGGTGTCGTTGCGGAATGTCGGATGTCCGCCGAACACGATCATTCGATTGCGCTGTGTGTCCCACGCGGCACCGTATGCCATGCGCGCCGGAGGCGGCGTGGCCGATGGCGGCGGGGTCACCGCGGGGATCGAGGACCAGGCTCCATCGCGCGAAACGTTCGTGCTGAGTTCGAGGGGCGCCTTGCCGGCAAACGCGGACGTCGCGATCGCGAGGAAGCCCGCGGACACGAGCACGAGCGCGAGTCGTGAGCGACGCGTGACGAGGAAGTCGAGCGGCATGGGGAACCTCCGGAACTTTGGCGGGACCAAACTTGTGACGATTATGCGCCGGCAGACGGGCGCGTTCCAGAGATTCATGAGCGGGTGCCGGCCAAACTCCGGCGGGAGCGCCGGGAAGACGCCGCAACTGCTTACGCGTCGCGCTTTACCACGACATAGAAGAATTGCGCGAAGTATTTGAGCGGCCACGCCCGCGCCAGCTCGAAGTTCCACCGGTTGAGGGTCGGGAACCACGAAGTCGGATACAGCGCGCGGATGCGTTTGTCGTCCCACAGGAGATTCGTACCGTCGGTGTGCACCAGCGACAGGCCCTCCCCAACGAACAACTTGAGCGCGCGCGGGAACGGGTACTCGAGATGGCGCTCGAAGTCTTCGTCACGCGGCTGGCGCTTGAGTTTGTAGGCGAGCCACGCCTTGAGATACGGAACCGAGATGCGGTTGGGCATGCTGATCACCGCGACACCGCCCGGGCCGATCAGGCGGCGGATGTTCTCTATCGTGCGCGCCGGCTCGTCCGTGTGCTCGATCACTTCGGTGCACAGCAGGAAGTCGTAGGTCGTGCCGTCGGCGAGGGACTCGGCGGGCTGAAGGCGGAATCCGATCGTTCGATCCGGCTCGCGCGAAGCAAAGTGGCGCTGCGCCTTCTCGATCATTTCGGGCACCACGTCCACGCCGAGCACGTTTCGGAATCCGAAGTCGGCGAGCATGCTCGAATACACTCCGGCATTGCACCCGATGTCGATCGCACGATCGAAGCGCGTGATCACGCCGCGCGCGATCAGATCGCGCATGATCAGCGTGAACAGATTGAGCCGGCAGCGGTGGAGCACCTTGGTGCCCACATCGTCGCCGTAATCATAGAGCTGATTGAGCAACTCCTGCTGGGGGCTTGAATCGCGGCACGCAAAGTCGATCTCGTAGTGCATGACCGCCGATCATAATCGAGCGGCGCGCGATCCGTCGATCGCGCGCCGCTCGTTCGCTTTGCGGACTACTTCTCGAGCCGTGCTTCTAGCTCATGGCGCGACGATCGCCTTCATGGACCGCGAGCGCTCGCCCTGCACGAGCCGCACCAGGTAGACGCCGCTGCGAAGCGCACGGCCTTCGGCGAGATTCACACGATGACTGCCGGGACCGAGCCGCCCGACGTCCCGTGCCGCGACGCGGCGGCCGCTCAGATCGAATAGTTCGAGCGTTGCGCGCATGCCCGTGGGGAGTGAGAACCCGATCGTCAGATTGGACGGCCGCGCGGGATTGGGCGCCGAGCCGCGGAGCGCGAACTCCGCAGCGGCGTCGCCGACGGCAACCGACGCGAGCGGGCCCACCGTCACCGCGTCACTCTCGTTCGCGCGCAGGTCGACCGTGGTGAGCTTGTAGTAGTGCTCTCCGATCGAGCCATCGTCGACGAACTCGAACTCGTCGGTCTGTCCGATCTGATGCGCGGCATCGGGAGCAAAGTCCACCGTGTTGCCGCGGTACACACGGTAGTACTGAACGTCAGGAGTCAGGAGCTCGTCCGGCGCTTCCCACGCGATGCTGAGGCCGCCCGGCTCGACCGCGGCGGTGGCGTTGCGTGGCTTGTGCGGCTTGATGTTGTCCACGGAATAGCCGCTGTCGACCGCCGATGAGTAGAACACGTTCGAGTTGCTGGTGAGCGCAGTGATGAAGAACGCGGTGTAAGGGTTGCTGTTCTTCATGGAATCCTGCGTGGTCGCCGCCGTATACCCATAGCCTTCGAGCTGCTGAGCCGGCAGGTCGGCGAGCGCCTCCCAGAACACGACCGTGCTTCCGTTCGGCTCCGTCGTGCGCAACAGCTTCGCTCCACTTGACGCCTGTGCCGTGGAAGCAACGGCGCGCTTGGCGGCGGTGCCCCCCGGATGAATGCGGCGCCACACGCGGTAGCCCGTAACGGTGTTGTAGCCGTGCCCGTCGAGATCGCTCGCGAGCCACGTCACGAACACGCGGCCACCCTGGTCGTTCGGCACGTCGCGGACATCGTCGATCGCCGGAGCATGATTCGGCGGCGGCGGCGGACCGATCACCGTGGTCCACTGAGGTGAGCCGGAGAGATTGAGGCGGTAGAGATCGTTCAAATGCGATCCGAAGGAGTTGCCGCCGAAGATGAAGAAGTTGCGTCCTACCGGATCATAGTACGACGCGTGGCCGTAGCGCCCCGACGGCAAGGTCCCTGAGGGAGTGATCTGGCTCCAGCTGCTGCCGGGATCGAGGCCGAGCGACCAGGTATCGTTGCGGAAGGTGCCGTCGTTGCCACCGAAGAGCACCAGCCGGTCCCCGATCGAATCATAGATCATCGAAATTTCGCGGCGCCCGGGAGGAGCGCTGAACGCGATAGCCGGGCTCCATCCCGCAGGCGAGTCCAGAGAGAACGCCCACGTGTCGTTGAGATACGTCGAACCGCTCCATCCGCCGAACACGATCAAGCGCTGGCGCGCGGTATCGATCGCAACCGCGGCGAGGTTGCGAGGCGGCGGTGGCGTCGAGCCGGTAAGCTGCGTCCACGCCGGCGCGCCCGCGAGCGAGAGCTGCCAAGTGTCGTTGAGCATGGTCGTTCCGTTGAACCCAGAGAACATGACCATGCGCTGGCGCGGGGCATCGTACGCCGCCACGTGGAAACTGCGTCCCCCGGGCGGAGCGCCGGAAGGCGTCAATTCCGTCCACACCGGGCTTCCCGAAAGATTCACCGCAAAGACATCGTTTCTCTGAACGCTGCCGTCATAGCCTCCGAAGATCACGAGGCGATCGTTCGCGGCGTCGTAGATCGTCGTTGGACCGTAGCGCGGCGTCGGCCCGGTTCCGGAGGGGATGATCTCGGACCATGTCCCGGCAGCCACATCGAATGCCCACAGGTCGCCGAGGTAGAAGGGAAATCCACCAAACACGATGAGCCGGTGTCGAGCCGAATCGTAGCAGTAGCCCGCAGCCCGGCGGCCGGGAGGCACCGCTGCGAGCGAAGCGTTGGACGGTTGCAACCATGCAGCGTGGGGTTCACCAGCCTGGGCAGTGATCGAAGATCCGGGCAGCGCGGCAACGGAAAAACTCAGAGCGATTACACAACGTAGGAGTGTTTTCATCCCCCGATACTAGATGCGTTCCAGTCACGAAGCCATTTCTATCTCCTGGCTCGGGCCCGGTGCACGGACGAGCAGTTTTCCCGCGGAACGTTGTTTCGCTAGGCTTCAGAACCGCTGCGCGACGAGCAGAGTATTCGACTTGGAATTCGTCGGACGCCGCCGTACGGAAAGCAGAATCCGGTCGATCACGAGCAGGAGCGATGGCAACCGGTTGAGGAAGCGAAACGCCCCCAGTTCGCGATTGAGCAGCACGTGCGTTTCGTAGAGTCCCGCGACCCGCAACCCTTCCTCGTTGAACACGCGTTCATAACGATCCAGTGTTCTCGCGACGTTGTGCGACTCCAATCGCTTGAACTCGGTGAACAGATCCGTGAGCAGCAGCACGCCGCCCTGCTCCACCGCCTTCGCCAGGTTCCGCACCGCGGACTCCCAGCGGGCGTCGTCGGTGATGTGATAGAGCACGTCGAACGCGTTGACGATCGCGAACGTGCCTTCGACCGGCGTCTCGCTCACATCGCCCAGGATGAACGTCGCCTGCGGATGCCGCGCGCGCAGCCGTTCAATCGAAGTCGGCGCGATGTCGAGTCCGGTGACGTGCGCGCCGCGTTCGAGATAGTAGGCGGTGAAGAAGCCGGTGCCGCATCCGACATCGAGCACGCGCCGGCCCGACGGATCCGCTCCCGCCGCGTGCAGCGCGCGGTCGAGGACTTCGCGGCGCAGCCGATAACACGCCTCGTTGTAGGCGACCGAGAGACCGGTCTCGCCGGTGCCGCGCAGGTCGAACTGATCCTTGAGGCGCTGATCCCAGAACTCCTTCGGACGGTAGCTCATCGATAGAGCCTCGTGCGCGCGATGTAACGCTCGACCGCCGCCGGCACCAGATAACGGATCGAACGTCCGCCGCGCACGCGCTCGCGGATCGCGCTCGACGACAGATCGATACCCGGGTTGTCGAGCGTGACCACAGCACCCTTGCGCGACATTCCGCGCACCATGCCATGGACCCGGTGGTGTTCCGGTCGCCCGTTCGAAACCGGCCTCGGCCGCAGCGCCACCACCACGGTCGCCCGCTCGAGGATCGCCTCGGGTTCGCGCCACGAGTCGAACTCGACCAGATTGTCCTCGCCGAGGATCAGGAACCATCGCGCGCGCGCATCGCGCGCCGCGAAGGCGCGCAGCGTGTCGATCGTGAACGAAGGGCCACGGCGGCGGATCTCGAGATCGGAGACCGTGAACCCCGCCTGAGCGCGCACCGCGAGCCGCGTCATCGCGAGCCGGGCCGCCGCGTCCGACCGGGACTGGCCGCGCTTGTGCGGCGGCGTGCCCGCGGGCACGAACACGACCCGGTCGAGTTCCAGCTGATCGCGCGCCCACTCCGCCGCGGCCAGATGACCGAGATGCGGCGGATCGAACGTGCCGCCGAACACTCCGACGCGGGCGGCGCCACGGGGCGTGCGCGCGCGGCGGACGACCTTCGCTTTCGAGCCGGCGGCGGTGACCATCACTTCTCGAGGCGCGCGCGCTCCCTAGCGGCGCGCACGGCGAGCGGCTGATTCGGGAACGCCGCCTCGATCTGCTTCAGTTGCTGGATCGCCTCGGGTTTCTTGCCCGACAGCGCGGACGTGAGCGCGAGGCCGATCGCCGCTTCCGCCGCCTGCGGCGTTTCGGCGTATTCGTCGATCACGCGCTGAAAATACGCGCGCGCCGGATCGGGCAGCTTGAGCTTCACGTAGAGATTTCCGGTCTTGAGCAGCTTGGTCGCGAGCCGCTGGCGTGTCACCCCGATGCGCCGCGCGACTTCGGGCTGCAGCCAGTGATCGGGATAACTGCGCTGATAGCTCTCCCACTGCGCGAGTGCCTTGAGCGTGTACTCCTGATCGAAGTCCGGTCCGCGCGCCTGGCCGAACATCGCCTCGCCGAGCCGGAACGATGCCGCGGCACTCGAGTCGCTTTCGGGGTAGTCGCGCAGCAGGCGCTCGAATTCGACTTCGGCGGTTGGCCAGTCCTTGGCGAGCAGATGTGCCTCGCCGAGCAGGTAGAGCGCCTCGTCGACATCGGCGCTGCCCGGGTTGTTGGCGACGAACGTTTTCAGCAGTTCGGCCGCCTGCACGTACTGCTTCTCGGACAAGAGCCGGCGCGCGACCGCCATCCGCTGAGTCTCCGACTGGATCTGCGGCAGCACCGCGCCACCACATCCGCCGGCCAGCACCGCACACATCACGACAGCAGGGATCCACCACGATCGCACGAAATTCACCTCGTCACGGACGGTTCTGGAAGAACAGCGCGACCAGCCCGGCGACCACGCCGACCACGATCACGGGCTCGAATACACGGGTCAAGTTGCGCTCGGGCACCGTGCCGTTGAGGTCGGTGAAACGCGCGTCTTCGACCAGCGGGAGTTGCTGGCGGGGAAATGCATCCACGAAGTTCCATGTGGCATCGCCGGTCCACAATACGCGCGAAGTGGCGGGGTCACGCAGCGTGAGCCGTCCTTCCACCAGCGCCTGACGTTCGATCTTGATGCGGCCCGGCAACCAGCCGCGCAGTCTGAGATACGTGACGCGCGCGGAGGCGAGCTGGTAGTCGAGCACCGGATGGGTACCGACGGTGCCGGTGTCGATTCCGATGCTGTCGTCCGGCACCACGCTGCGGCGCACGAGTGCCACCACGCCCAGCTTCGAGAGCTGTCGCAGCACCGCATGTTCGACCACGAAATTGAGCGGATGGCTCTCGCCCGGCGCCAGGATGACTTCCTTGCCCTGCGTGAGCGGAATGCCGGCCATCGCGCGCTCGAACGCCGTGTTCGCGACGAGGCTCGTCATCTGGAGATTGGTCGCCGGAACCCGCGGACCGCGCGCGCTCACGACCGGTTCGATCTGGAGCTGCGCCACCGACAACACGGTGTCCTCGGGCGCCTTGGGACCCGCGGAGTATCGGAACTTCTTCGCCGAGGCCGGTGTGGCGGACACGACGAGCACTCCGACGAGAACGAATGCACCCACCAACGTTCGCAACACGACGCGCGTGGAGACGCTCACACGCCACCTCGAATGGTCAGGAGTGCTTCGCCGCTTCCCGTCTCGTGCCGCGCGAACAGGTCATAGGCCGAAGCTCCGGTCACGCGCACCGTCACGATCTCTCCGGGTGTCAGATCCTCACCTTCCACCACGACACCTCCATCGACTTCGAACGCCTGTCCTGCCGTGCGGGCGGCCCACTGCCCGCGCCCCGCCGGCCCATCGATCATCACGGGAATGCGCTCGCCGATCCGGCGCGCGAGCCGGTCCCGCGAGAGACGCTGCTGCAGTTCCAGCAGACGCGCGCGCCGGCTGCGGCGCGTGTTGATCGCGACGCGCGGCGTCATCGCGTGCGAAGGGGTTTCGGGTTCGCGCTCGTAGGTGAAGACCACGACGTGATCGAAGCCCTCCTCCTCGACGAACCGGCACAGCGTCTCGAAATTCGCTTCGGTCTCGCCCGGAAACCCCACGATGAAATTGGTGCGGAACGAAACCCCGGGAATGCCCGCGCGGATCCGTTTCACCAGCGCGCGCGTGTCGGTCTCGGTCATCGCGCGCGCCATCGTGCGCAACTGGTCCTGCGCGATGTGCTGCAGCGGCATGTCGACATACGGCGTGATGCGCTTGCCGCGGCCCCATACCTGGATCAGCCGGTCGCTCCACAGCCGCGGATAGGTGTACTGCACGCGGATCCAGTCGATGCCCTCGATCGTGTCGAGCTGCTCCAGCAGATCGGCGAGTGTCGGCGTGCCCGGCAGGTCGGTACCGTATCCGGTCGTGTCCTGGCCGATCAGGTTCAGCTCACGCACGCCGAGCTTCGCGAGGTTCTTCGCCTCGGCCACCAGCATGTCGAGCGGCTTGCTCTGCTGATCGCCGCGCAGGCGCGGGATGATGCAGAACGTGCAGCGATGGTCGCAGCCTTCGGAGATCTTGAGATACGCGATGTGGCGCGGCGTCGAGAGCGCGCGCGGCGACAGCGCATCGAGCGCGCCGCCGGGGAACTGGGTGAGCGCGGTGCGCGCCGCGGTGCCGCCGCCGAGGACATGGTGCGCGGCGTTGACCACTTCCTTCCACTGGCCGGTGCCGAGTACGGCATCCACGTCCGGGAATTCGCTGAACAACGAATCGCCCTGACGCTGCGCGAGGCAGCCCGTCACGATCAGGCCGCGCAGCTTGCCCGAGTGCTTCAACTCGGCGACGCGCGCGATCGCGTCCTTCGACTCGCGCACGGCGCTCTGGAGGAACGCGCAGGTGTTGACCACGGCGATGTCGGCGTCGGCGGGATCGGCGACGGTGCGGAATCCGTCGCGCACCAGCATGCCGAGCATGTGTTCCGAGTCCACGGTGTTCTTCGGACAGCCGAGCGTGACGAACGCGAGTGTCGGCGGGCCGGCGGGCTTTGCCGGCCGAGAGCCGCGTGGTCGCACCACCGGACGACCGGAGGGGCGCGCGTGGGTCTTCAAGCGTGGACTCATACGGTGAACCGGTCCTCGATCCAGCGTTCATCGACCAGCACGTCGCGCGCCTTGCTGCCCTGGAAGGGTCCGACCACGCCCATGTTCTCGAGCTGATCCATGAGGCGTCCCGCGCGCGAGTAGCCGACCTTGAGCCGGCGCTGCAACAAGGAGGTCGAACCCTGCTGATGCGTCACGACCAGGCGTGCCGCGTCCTGCAGCAGCGCGTCGTCATCGGATTCTTCGAGCCCGTCCTCGTCGTCCGCCTCGGACATGTCGACGCGCGTCGCGAGCGGCGGCGGCGTCGGCACCTGTCCCGGCGCGAGCAGCACCGGCTTGACCTTGGCGCGCCAGAACTCGACCACGCGGGACGTCTCTTCTTCGGACACATAGCAGCCATGGATGCGGTACGGCTCGGGCCGGCCCGCCGGCATGAACAGCATGTCGCCGTGGCCGAGCAGGTTCTCGGCGCCGTTCGCATCGAGCACCGTGCGCGAGTCGGTCTTGCTCGCGACCTGGAACGCGACGCGCGATGGGAAGTTCGCCTTGATGACTCCGGTGATGACGTCGACCGACGGCCGCTGGGTCGCGAGCACCAGATGGATGCCGACCGCGCGCGCCATCTGCGCCAGACGCGCAATCGGCTCTTCGATCTCGGCCGGGGCCGTGAGCATGAGGTCCGCGAGCTCGTCGATCACGATCACCACATACGACAGCCGGTCGGGCGCTGCCGATTCGGTGCCATCGGCGTGCGGCGGACCGTGCGGAACAAGCCCCGCGACCACCTTGTCGTTGTACGCCGCGATGTTGCGCGCTCCGCAGGTCGCCATCAGCTTGTAGCGCTTCTCCATCTCGGACACCGCCCAGCGCAGCGCGCGGCTCGCCTTCTTGGGCTCGGTCACGACCGGCATCACCAGATGCGGGATGCCGTTGTACGCCGACAGCTCGAGCATCTTGGGATCGACCATCACCATGCGCAGCGAGTCGGGACCGTGCTGGAACAGAAGCCCGGTGATGATCGCGTTGAGGCACACGCTCTTGCCCGAGCCGGTCGCACCCGCGATCAGCACGTGCGGCATCTTGGTCAGGTCGGAGACGAACGGCTGCCCGACGACGTCGACGCCCATCGGAATCTTGAGCGCGGCATCGCTCTTTTCGTACGCCGGGGCGGATAGCACTTCACGGAGATACACCGTACGGCGCTTGCGGTTCGGAATCTCGACGCCGACCGCGCCCTTTCCCGGGATCGGCGCGAGGATCCGGATGCGCTGGGCGCGCAGCGCGAGTGCGAGGTCATCCTCGCGCGAGACGATCTGATTCACCTTCACGCCGGCGGCGGGTTCGACTTCGAACGTGGTGACGACCGGCCCGGGGTGGATCTCGGTGACGCGGCCCTCGATCCCAAAGTCCGCGAGCTTGGTGACCAGCAGATTCGCTTCTGCGGTGAGATCGGCCGCCGTGATCAGGTCCTCAGCGGGTGCCGCCATGCCGAGCAGCGACAGCGGCGGGCGGTCCTCGGTTTCGGCCGCCAGGATCGCGGCGGCGATGCCGGCCGAAGGCGGGCCTTCCATCATCGGAGTCATGACGTGCGCCTTCTCGCGCGGGCGGGCGTCCGACTTCTGGAGCCCGGGCAGCGGCAGGCGGATCTGCGGACTCGGGGCGGCGGTCTCGGCGGTCGCCGAGGCGGCGGCGTTCCGGGCACCCGCCCGTGCCGCGACCGGCGTGCGCTGCACGGCTCGCGCGGCTTCGGGGACCGGGGTCTTCTCCGCCTTGTTGCGCACGCGCGGCGCTTTGTCCTTGGCCGGTTTCTCCTCCGAGCGCCGTTCGAGCCACGCGTTCCATGCCTCGCGCAACCGCTGAGCGGGCACCACGAACACCGCGTGCGCGAACCTGCCGAGCCAGTGGAATCCCAGCTCGCTCGCGACGATCACGGTCACACCGGTGAGCGCGCCGAGCACCACCCACGATCCGACATTGCCGAGTGCGGCGTGAATCGTCATCGCCGAGGCGACACCCCATCCCCCGCTCCACCGCCAGCGGTCGAGGCCCGCGAGTCCGAACATCGTGCACAGCTCGAAGGCGAGCAGCGTCCCGATGCCGGTGCGCACGATGAGCGGCCCGCTCGCATGACCCCGCAAGCGATTCCATGCGGCGCCGAGCGATACGATCGGAACCCCGTAGGCCGCCAGCCCGCCGAACGCCCATACCAGCGCATACGACAGTGCCGCGCCCGCGGGCCCGCAGGCGTTGTCGGTCGTCCACGGCGGCATGCCGAACACCGGCCGGACGTAGGTCGCGAGGCTCGCGACCGTGAGGATCGCAAACGCCGCCAGCAGCAGCGCGAGGATCCCGCGCTGATTGTTCTGGGATATGGAGGAAGCCACTCGGTTGGCTGGAAACCCTTCCTGGTTTTTGGGGAGCCGCGAGGTGTCGGCAGGCGGTCTTCGGAGATTCAGCGTCTCCGCGCCGGCCTGCGGTCGGCCGCTGACCGGATCGGAGATCCGGCAGGCGCCCCGCCCACCTCCCTGGCGGGCGACAGCGGCGTATTGTGCCCTAGGCTTCGTGCCGGGGCAATGGGGATGCCGGAGAGCCGGTCAGTCCATCCAGACGTCGACGGCAATCGGCCGCTGGGTGGCGGCGGGCTGGTAGCGCACACGCAGCAGGCGGCGCGCGGCGTCGGCTTTCAGGATTTCGCACGAGCGCCCTGCGCCCTGTTCGGGCGTCGAGGCCTCGTCGTTCGGCCATACCCGAACGGCGCGACGGTTCCTGAGATCGAGCCGGAACACTCCACCGCTGCCGCGCCCCCCGGTGGATATATAGAGGGCGGTTCCGTCAGGGCTCCACACGAACGCGTTCGCGTCGGCCGACCACAGCGGCTCCTGCCACCAGCGGTCGTCCAGCGACCACGCCCCATCCTTCGGGGTGCGGAGCGGCCCGAGATGGACGACGGCCACTTGATCACCGGGCGCTCCGTTACGAAACACCATCGCCGCGAACGGCCCGCCGGGCTGGACCTCGACGCGCGAATCGCCATCGTCGGGCCGAATCACAACCCCGCGCGCAATCGTCGCGGGGACCACGAACGCCGGGGGCTTCGCATTCGTGACCGTGGAAGCGGCCGGCGTGTGGATGGAGCCGAGCAGCACGATGGCGAGGAGACCTCCGAGCACGAGGCGCAGGCAGACCCCCGATCTCGTTGCCACTTGCATCATCGTCGTGCCCCGCGAAAGACCCCTGCGCAAGACGTCACTCCGATGGACCCGCTTCGAGCATGTCGATGTCTTCCAGGTCGATCGCTCTTCCCGCAGCGCGCTTCGAAGCGATCAAATCCTGCTTCGACGCGACAAAGAATGATTGATCCTCGAAACTCATCGTCACCCGATTCCGCCAGGCTTGATCGAACGTGAGCCCCGGCGTCGAGGTCTGAACATCGATGCGCACGCGATCACTGAACACGGTGATTTCGTTCGCCAGCATCTGTTGCGGAGTGATCAGCGACGCGGTTCCGACTTGTGCTTGCTCGAGTGCGGCCAGAAGGCGTTCGGCATTCTCGAGCGTGGGATCGATCAGCAGATCGACGTCGAACGTCGCGCGCGGCACGCCGTGCATCACAGCCGCAATTCCCCCGATCACGACGTAACGAACGTCACGGTCGGCGAAGGATCTGAAAACGTCCTTGAGTCGTTGGAGCATCCCTGCGGTCCGCGAGGTCGGGGTTGCGGCTCAGCGCCATTTCCGTGATCGCGCAAAGATACTCCATGCGCTCGGCGAGCGTCAGCGACTGGAACCAGCGCGCCTTGGCGGCGGGAGATTCGGCGCTGCGCTCATGCGAGACCGACGCGTGCATGCGCTCCTCCTCATGCGATCCGGCCGTGCTCAGCTCGCCGCTTTCGCTTCGCCCGGTTCCGCCGCGGCTTCGGGCGGATCGACGATACCGTCCTCGAGCCACTCGTAGCGCCGGTCGAGCACGCCGCGGGCGACGCCGTAGGCGAACGGATCGCTGTGCGAGCGGATCCCGCGGAACAGATGGTCCACCTTGCGGCGCGCGTTGCGGCAGAACAGATCCGCGAGATCGGTGGCGTTCGCCATCCCGCCCTGTTTCGCGTCGCGCTGCGCGCGCACGATGGTGGCGGTCATCGCGAACAGTTCGGCACCGATGTCCACACACCGGAACAGCAGCGCCTGCTTTTTCTCGAGCGCCGGGCCATTCAGCACCATCAGATGGAACTGCGCGCGCGCGAGGCGGCGCGAGGTGTGCTCGATCCAGCGCAGGTGTCCGGCGAGCACGCCGAACTCCGAGTA
The DNA here is from genome assembly GCA_031364845.1 of Candidatus Eiseniibacteriota bacterium. Lineage (GTDB taxonomy): Bacteria > Eisenbacteria > RBG-16-71-46 > RBG-16-71-46 > RBG-16-71-46 > JANLWX01. Next base: position 10,644 of record JANLWX010000226.1, on the reverse strand, counting down.
CTTGGGCCACAGGCTCAGGCCCAGCCAGCGCGACGGATACCAGCTCGCATAGAACAACGCCGAGCGCACCGCGCCCGCGAGACGCTTGCCGAGCGGCACACCCGGCATCACGACGTCGCCGGCGACGCGCAGATGGACGTCGAGCGCTTCGCGCGCGATGAACAGGCGCATCACTTGATTGGTGCCTTCGAAGATGCGATTGATGCGCAGGTCGCGCAGCATCTGTTCCAACGGAATCGGCGCCTCGCCGCGCGAGGCGAGCGAGCGCGCGGTCTCGTAGCCGCGTCCGCCGCGCACCTGCACAGCCTGATCGGCGATCTCCCACGCGACATCGGAGTTCCACAGTTTGGCGATCGCGGCTTCGAGCCGGATGTCCGACTCGCCGGCATCGGCGAGCAGCGATCCGAGATCGGCGATCGCGTCCATCGCATAGGTCTTCGAAGCCATGTCCGACAGCATCTGGGCGACGGCTTCGTGCTGGCCTACGGCCTTGCCCCATTGCACGCGTTCAGCGGCGAACTTGCGGGCAACCTGCAGGCACCACTTGCCGGAGGCCGCACACGTCGCAGGCAGCGTGAGGCGGCCGGTGTTGAGCGTGATGAGCGCGAGCTTCAAGCCCTTGCCCTCGCCCCACAGCAGATTCTCCTTCGGCACGCGCACGTTGGTGAAGCGCATCAGCGCGTTCTCGATCCCACGAATGCCCATGAACTCGAGCCGCTGGACGATCTCGACGCCGGGCGCCTTCGCTTCGACGATGAACGCGCTGATCGGGCCGGGCTTGCCGTTCTTGCCGGGCGTGCGCGCCATCACCACGAGCAGCTCGGCGATCGCGCCGTTCGTGCACCACAGCTTTTCGCCGCTCAGCATGTACGCGGTGCCGTCGGCCGTCGGTGTCGCGAGCGTGCTCATGCGCGCGGGATCGGAGCCGACGTCGTTCTCGGTCAGCGCGAACGCGGAGATCGCGCCCTTTGCGAGCCGCGGCAGCAGCCGCTGCTTCTGCTCCTCGGTGCCGAACAGCTTGAGCGGCTGCGGCACGCCGATCGACTGATGGGCCGACAGCAGCGCCACCAGCGCTCCGCACTTGGTGCCGATGCGCGCGACCACGCGGCCGTAGGTGTACTGCGACAATCCGAGCCCGCCGTATTCACGCGGAATCTTGATGCCGAACGCACCCATCTCGCGCAGGCGCTGGATCAGGTGCTCGGGAATCCGCGCTTCGCGTTCGATCAGTTCGGAGTCGACTTCGTTCTCGAGGAACTGGTCGATCTGATCGATGAACGTCTGTGCGCGCTTCTGCTCGGCGGGATCGGGCTCGAGATGCGGGTGGATGAGATCGAGCTTGAGACGCCCGAGGAACAACTCCCTCACGAACGACGGCGCGGTCCAGGTGGTCTCGCGCGACGCTTCGGCGACGGCGCGGGCCTCGTGTTCGGATACGTGCGAGGTGGAACGGTTGGGCTCGGTCATGGCTCAGGTTTCGGGAGATTTCCTGCCGATCTGAAGGGGTCCGTGCCGGGAATGCGCCCGTGGCGCATCGCCCCGCGAAATCGCGATCGGCATCAGACTAGCCCGCTGCCCCGCGCCGCGCCAGCGGATACGCGCGCAGCGCGGCCTTGGGCCCCCAAGTCAAGGTCCGAGCACGCTCAGGTACGCCCGCCACGGGCCCGCGTCCTCGCGGTAGCGGGGCGCCATCACCCGTGCGATCTGCACGATGTGCTCGAGATCGTGGGCGACGCGAGTACGACTCACTCGACGTCCGATCGCAGCGGATCGTACCGCTCCCACCCTTTGCCCTCGTGGCCGAACGTGAATGCGTGCGAATGCAGGATCTCGGCGATGATCTCGAGTGTTTCCACCACGCGCGGGCCGGGCCGATTGAAATACGCGTTACCGTCACCGAGGTAGACCTCGCCCGCGCGCACGGCGCGCAGCGCGTTCCACTGCGGATGCATCTCGAGCGGCTGCATTTCCTCGCGGATCCGCTCGAGTTTAAAACCGCACGGGGTCACAAGCACCACGTCGGGATCCGCCGCGGCGAGTTCCTCCCACGTGAGCCGCGGCGCATGCGCACCGGGGGTGCCGAGAACGTCGGTCCCGCCCGCAAGCGCGATCAGCTCGGGGGCCCAGTTGCCGGCGGCCATCAGCGGATCGATCCACTCGATGCACGCGACCTTCGGACGGTGGCGGATCGACGCCGCGTGCGCGGCGATCACGTCCATGCGCTCGCGCAGCGCTCCGATCACGGCAGCACCGCGCGGCACGACATCGAGCGCTTCGGCGACGCGCTCGAAATCGCGCCACAGATCGGCGAGCGCATTGGGTTCGAGTGCGACGATCCGCGGCCGCGACGGCATCAGCGCGGCAGCGGCCTCCTCCAGATCGCGCGCGCTGACCGCACACACTTCGCACTGGGTTTGCGTGAGGATCACATCCGGCGCGAGTGCCGCGAGCGCGGGCGCATCGACCGCGTACACGGAAACGCCCTGCTCGACGATCGCGCGCACGCGCTGGTCGATGTCGTAGGAGTGTCCGTCGGTCGCGAACTTGGGCGAGGTGACCGCGGGCAGCCGGCGCACCCATGCGGGGTGATCGCACTCGTGCGAGCGGCCGACCAGGCGGTCGCCACACCCGAGCGCACACACCATCTCGGTGCTCGAAGCGATCAGCGACACGATGCGGCGGGGGGAAGTGGTCATGCGCGCAGAGTACCGCGCCGCGCGCGGCGGGCAACAGCCCGCGAATTTCAGCGGAGCGGCGGCGAGGCTCCGCCGGCGAGCGCCGGATATTCACGCGCGAGCTGTGCCAGGCGCGGATCGTCGGGTGCGAGCGACCGTGCGCGCACATAGTAGGCCCTGGCCTCGGCGCTCTCGCCACCGAAGACGAGCAGTGCCGCGATCACACCCAGCAGTTCGGGATCCCGCGCGCCCAGCCGCTCCGCCTCCCGCAATTCGCCAAGCGCGCGGCCGGGATCACCGGTGCTCGCGTAGAGCATGCCGAGATGACGGTGCGCTCCCGAGCGGTCGGGATCGGCGCCGATCGCGTTGCGCAGCGTCGTGACCGCGAGATCATTGAGGCCCATCGTCTCGTAGGTGGACGCGAGCCGTTCCAGCACCATGCCCCGTGTGTAGGCGTTGCCGTCCACATCGGCGGACTTCTCGTAGGCCGAGGCCACCGCCGGCAGATCGCCGCGCAGCTCGAGCGCGCGCGCGAACAGCCACCAGTCGCGCGCGCGTCCGGCGGCGTTGAGCGGCACCATCGAGAACACCGCGCACGCGCAGGCCACGAGCATGACGAGCACCACGCGCGTGTCATGGCGCGCGCCGGGATTCGCGGCGGTGCGGATCAGGGCGGCGCATCCGCCGCCGCCGGCAATCATCAGCGGCAGCACCATCGGAGCGCGCAGCCGGTCCGCAACGAAGAACGCCACCATGCCCGCGGCGACGGCGAGCACACACGCGAGCAGCAGCACCGCTTCCGCGCGGCGCCGGCGCTCGGCGAACGCGAAGCCGATGCCGATCGCGGCGAACGACAGCACGCCGGCGAATCCGACCGGCAGCGCGCCCAGCGCCCACGCGCGCTCGCGCACGAACGCGTAGTCGATGTCGCTCGGAATCTCAGCCGCGGCGAACACCAGCGCCGCCTTGCGCGCGGCGAGGGCCGCGGCCTCGTGCGGACGCTCGCGCACGAACGCGGCCGCGCGCCGGCTCCAGAACGCGGAGGTCTGTTCGTGCGTGAGCTGACGCTGCGCCAGCGCTTCGGCGGCGGCGCGCGATGAAACGCGCGCATCGCCGGGACGCGATGCGTACTCGGCCGCGCGCACCACCCACGGCTCGGCGGGGGTTCCGCGAGCTCCGGAGTGATTGCCCGCGTAGAGGTCGGCTCCGCGCGTTGCCGGGAACGACCCCGCATCGGCAGCCAGCATCGCGGCGACCGCGGCCGGCAATAGTGCGGCGATCAACGCGGCGACCGCGGCAGTGGCCGAACGCCCGCGCACGGCGACCCATGCCACCAGAACCGGGATCAGCAGCGCGAGTTGCGGCCGCTCCAGCACCGCGAGCCCAATTGTCAGTCCCGCGAGCAGGAATATGAGCGGTGCCTGGCGGGCACGCGGAGCATGCACATCGCCAAGACGCACCATCACCCACAGCGCCGATGCGATCGCGAGTTGAACCCATGCCGCATCGAGCGCGTCGGCTTCGAGGAACGCGAACAATCCATAGAGTGCACCGAGTGCCGCGGTCGCGACTCCCGCCACCGGTCCATACAGCCGTTGCGCGGTGCCCGCGAGCAACGCGACCGTGGCCACGCCCGCGACCGCCTGGACGATCGCGACGGCGGCGAATCCGATGCCGGGAAGCGCCAGCATCGCCGCGAGCAGATAAGGATAGATGGCACCGCCGTCGAGCGGACGGACCGGGGCCCAGGCGCCGTGCGCGATCTCCGTCGCGCGTTGCAGTGCGATGGAGGCCTCGGAAGTCGGAACGTCGAACAGCGGAAGTGCTGCGATCTGGCTCGCGGCGATGATCCGCATGACGAGGCCGAAGCCGAGCAGCACCGCGATCCACAGCCGGGCTTGCCCTTGTGAAACCAACGGGCGCTCGAACGCGTCCGCGTCCGATGAATCGGCCGGCGCCGGGTCGGGTGCGAACGCCAAGGAAGTCATCCTGTGGGTTATCGGCCGGGAACGACGCAGACTTGGCGTCAGCGTTCCGGGCATTGACAGCGCTCGAAATCAGCTTGTGGCCATGGGTACCGTCGGCTATCTTGCGGCGTTCTCCGCCACAGACATGCTCGTGGTGGTGCGCATCCTCCGCCGATCGGGACCATGGCCCCGCACCCTCGCGTCGTACCCATCGGCTTCAAGCACCGGCACTTACGCCCGGCCAATTCACGGACAACCTGAAGGAGTACACGATGACGAAGCGACGCACCGCGGGCTCCCTCTTCCGCCGATTGTTGCCGCGCGGCGGAGTGCTCGCCCTTCTCGTGGGTCTCGCGATCGCGCTGCCCGTTCGCGCATTTGCGAGCGAACTCGACCTCGAACTGCCGACGCTCGATGCGGCGCAGCGGCAGCTTCTGATGATCGGCATGGGCGTATGCGTGGCAGGCATGCTGTTCGGCCTGGCCATGTTCAATCAGGTCAAGGCCATGCCCGCCCACAAGTCGATGCTCGACGTTTCGCACATCATCTATGAAACGTGCAAGGCGTACCTGCTAAAGCAGGGACAGTTGCTCCTGGTGCTCGAGATCTTCATCGGCGCCTGCATCGTGTACTACTTCGGATTCATCCAGCATCTCGACGTCGGACGCGTCGCCACCATCCTCGCGTTCTCGGTGCTCGGAATCCTTGGATCCTATGGCGTCGCGTGGTTCGGCATCCGCATGAACACGTTCGCGAATTCGCGCACGGCGTTCGCCTCGCTCACCGGCAAGCCGCTCAAGGTGTACGAGATTCCGCTGCAGGCGGGCATGAGCATCGGCGTGCTGCTTATCTGCGTCGAGTTGCTCATGATGCTCGCCATTCTACTGTGGGTCCCCGCCGACCGTGCCGGCGCGTGCTTCCTCGGTTTCGCGATCGGCGAGTCGCTCGGCGCTTCCGCGCTGCGCATTGCCGGCGGCATCTTCACGAAGATCGCCGACATCGGTTCCGACCTGATGAAGGTCGTGTTCAAGATCAAGGAAGACGATCCGCGCAATCCAGGCGTGATCGCCGACTGCACCGGCGACAACGCAGGCGACTCGGTCGGCCCCACCGCCGACGGCTTCGAAACCTATGGAGTCACGGGCGTCGCGCTCATCACCTTCATCGCGCTCGCGGTGATGCCTGAACACAAGGCGCTGTTCCTCGTGTGGATATTCGTGATGCGCGTGCTCATGATCGGCACCAGCATCGTGTCCTATCTCGTCAACGGGGCATTCGCCCGCGCGCAGAACACGGGCAAGGCGAAGATCGACTTCGAGGCGCCGCTCACCAGCCTGGTGTGGGTCTGCTCGATCCTCTCGATCATTGTCACGTTCATCGCCTCCCGCTGGCTTCTGGCTCCGCTCGGCGGCAACATCTGGTTCACGCTCTCGGTCATCATCTCGTGCGGCACGCTCGCCGCGGCGGTGATCCCCGAATTCACCAAAGTCTTCACTAGCGCGCATTCCCGCCACGTGCAGGAAGTCGTGTCGGCATCCAAGGAGGGCGGCGCTTCCCTCAACATCCTGTCGGGCCTGGTCGCCGGAAATTTCTCGGTGTTCTGGATGGGCCTGACGCTGGCGGCGCTGTTGTTCCTCTCGTTCGTGTTCTCGAGCCCGATCAACGCGTTCCTCAACGCGGACATGCCCTACGGCTCAGTGTTCGCATTCGGCCTGGTGGCGTTCGGCTTGCTCGGCATGGGACCGGTCACGATCGCGGTCGATTCGTACGGCCCGGTGACGGACAACGCGCAGTCGATCTTCGAGCTCTCGCAGATCGAATCGACGCCCGGCGCGGCGCAGGAAGTCGAGAAGCAGTTCGGCTTCAAGCCCAACTTCGAGCTGGGCAAGCACTATCTCGAGGACAACGACGGCGCGGGCAATACCTTCAAGGCCACGGCGAAGCCGGTCCTGATCGCCACCGCGGTCGCCGGCGCCACGACCATGCTGTTCTCGATCGTACTCACGTTGCAGAAGCACTTCGGCATGATGCAGCCGCCGCAGGAATTCAGGCTCGACCTGCTCGACCCGATGGTGCTCCTTGGCCTGCTCATGGGCGGCGGCACGGTGTACTGGTTCACCGGTGCCTCGATGCAGGCCGTCACGACCGGCGCTTACCGCGCGGTCGATTACATCAAGAAGAACATCAAGCTCGATTCCGCCGAAGCGGCAAGCGTGGAGACCTCGCGTACCGTGGTCGAGATCTGCACGAAGTACGCGCAGGACGGCATGTTCAACATCTTCATCGTGATCTTCTGTCTGACGATCTCCTATGCCTTCTTCGATTCGGTGTTCTTCATCTCCTACCTCGTCAGCATCGCCGTGGTTGGCCTGTTCCAGGCCATCTTCATGGCGAACGCGGGCGGCGCCTGGGACAACGCCAAGAAGGTCGTCGAGGTCGAGCTGCACGCGAAGGGCACGGATCTGCATGACGCGACGATCGTCGGCGACACGGTCGGCGACCCCTTCAAGGACACCTCCTCGGTCGCGCTCAACCCGATCATCAAGTTCACGACCCTGTTCGGCCTGCTCGCGGTCGAGATGGCGGTCGCGAACCCGAGCATCCGCATCGCGGTCTCGAGCGTGTTCATGCTGATCGCGCTGTTCTTCGTCTACCGCTCGTTCTACGGAATGCGCATCACGAGCAAGTAGCCGGGCATGGTTCCAGCGCGAACCCCCGCCATCAGGACACGATGGCGGGGGTTCGCATGTTGCGGTCGCCGGCGCCGCGGCGCGTTCCGTCAGCGCACGATGGCGAAGCGTCCCGAGCGCACGCCGTGTGCGGTATCGATGACATAGTGATAGATGCCCGAGCGCAGCGAGCGGCCCGCGTGGTCGATCGCGGGGATCGCGAGCGTGTGTCGCCCTGCCTCCATCGCCGCGCGGTCCAAGAGCCGGTGCACCATGCGGCCGGTGGTGTCGTAGATGCGGATCGAGAGCGGGCCCGGGCGGGGCAGTATGAAATTCAGCGTCGCCGTGCCCGAACTCGGGTTGGGGATCACGAACGGTGCGAAGTCGGCCAGTCCCGCGCCATCGGTACCGGGTTGCGCCGGATGGGAGACGAGAGCCTGGGCCGCGGTCACGACCCGGATCGCGATGTCGTCGGTTTCGAACTCCTCTCCCGCCACCTTGGGCGCCGACATCACCTGGAAGTCCAGATAGGAACCGGCGACGCCGCAGGTGAAGTCCCCCGTCAGCATCTTCCATTCGGGCGACAGAGTGACCGCCGGAGTCTGCAGCACGGCGCCGATCCGCGCCCCATTCAGGTATTCGCGAATCTGAAGGCGGCTGGCGCTGGTGCTGGTTGCGGATCGCACCCACGCCGTGAACCGATAACGGGTTCCCGCGGCGGGCGTAGACAGCACCCAGCTCGGATTGTCGTTGATGCCGTCGCTACCCTGGAGCGTTGCGGGCGCCGCCATCCGCATCACGTAGGCGCCTTCGTGCGCGGTGGCCGATGCGACGCGCGTGATCGTGCTTCCTTGATAAGCGATCCATCCGTTTGCGGAGGACTCGAACGAAGGATTGCCGCACAGGTTCGGCGCGCCGCCCGAGGGTGCGGACACATTGATCGCGATTGCGGCCGTGTCGCGCGCGCCGCGCGAGTCGGTGACGATGACGTTCGGAGTCCAGCTGCCGGCACTGTACGAATGCGTGGCACTCGAGCCGCTTTGAGGTCCGAGCACCGCGCCGTCTCCGAACTGGAAGAGATAGGATGCGATCGTTCCATCGACATCGGTGGAGCCCGACGCATCGAGTGACACATCGAGCGGTGCGGTGCCGCTCGACGGCGTCGCAGTCACCCGCGCCGCCGGAGGACGGTTTGCGCGAATCGCAGCACTGGCCGAGGCGGTCAGTGCGTTACGCGCGGTGAAGGCCACGACGAAGTTGCCCGTGTCGTTCGCGGCCGGCGTCCAGCGCAGGACGCCCGTCTGCTGGTTCGCTGCCGCCACGAATGTCGCGCCGTGACCGGAAGGCAGTACGGTGAGGTCGGCCGTCAGGGACGTGATGGCACTGCCGTCGGGATCGGATGCGGAGACATCGATACGCGCCTCCTGTCCCGGAAGGACGACCTGTGCCGCTGGCGTCGCGCTGATGATTGGCGCGCGATCACCGTTCGAAACGGTGATCGCCGTCGTGGCCGGCGCTCCCGCGAGCGCGTTCGACGCGCGGAAGTGGACGTTCCAGGTGCCGGCAGCCGACGGCGTCCACGTAAAGGTACCGGTCGTGTTGCCGCTTCCCGGGGCGAAGGCGGCGTCGTTCGGTGACGGCAGTCCGCTCGCGTCCATGGTGAGCGACGTGATCGGATCGCCGTCGGGATCGGACGCACTCACCTGCACCGTCACGCGCGCACCCGCGCCGCCCGATGCCGCCGGCGGCGATGACGCAACAGGGGCGCGATCCACATTAGCGACCTGGATCACGACATTGCGTGACGTCGTGAGCGCGTTCGCGGCCGTGTACGTCACGGTGTAGCTGCCCGCATGATGGTAAGCCGGCGTCCACGTCAGCGTTCCGGAGCGGTTGTCGGCGGCCGGCGTGAATACTGCGTTGTGTCCCGCAGGCAACCCCGAAAGTGTGGCGGTGAGCGACGTGATCGCATCGCCGTCGGGATCGGAGGCGGTGATCGCGACCGACACGGGCTGGTTCTCCATCGCCGCGACCGTCGCGGGTCCGGCCAGAACCGGCGCCTGGTCCGAGGTGCCCCCGCCGATCACGAAGCGATCGAACACGCTGCCTTGCGTGCATGTGATGTCGTTCTTGTTGGAGCCGGTGTCGCCCGCCGGACCGCACACCGCTTCGATGGCCAGCGTGTTCGCGCCCACCACCAGGCGCACGACGCTGTGATGCATCGCCCGGAATGCGGACCACGACGGTTGCGTGCACGTGAGCCACAGACATGTCCCGTCCTCTTCGAGCGTCGAGCCGGCCGCGCCCGCCGTGACGTGGATGACCCCGTGCTGCGGATGCGTGCGCTCGTAGTTGTGGCTGTGTCCGTTGAGGTTGAGCACGTACTTGCTGAACCGGTCGCCGAGTCCGTCGATGATGGTTCTGAGCGACGAGCTGCCGGGATGGTGGCCGGACGAGTACGCGGGCCGGTGGCCGTACGACACGATCCAGCGGATCTGAGGATCGGCCTGTGCCTGCTCCATGAGCGTGGCGGCCTGCGTCTGCCAGTTCGTCCAGGTCGCGCTGGTGAAGGGCTCCGGATAGACGATGAAGCGCACGTTTCCGTAGTCGTACCAGTACCAATCCTCGCCGCAGCAACCCAGCGACGGCGCGCCCGGCGATGTCTGCGGATTCGGAAAGTCGAAACGACCTTTGTAGTTCCTGAGATCGTCCTGGGTCGGGGCGTCCCACTCGTGGTTGCCCCACGAGGCCATGTAGGGCGTGGTCCGCGACCACCGCATGACGTCGTTGAAGTGATTGTCGACCGAGGCGAGGCCGTGCGCATTGCCGTACGTCATGTCGCCGAGCCCCAGCACGAGATCGGGCGCCGCGTCGGCGATCAGCGTCTGACACGGCACGACGCGGCGGTAGCTCACCGAGTCGCCGATGTCGCCCTGAGCATATGCGACGAAGCCCGAGCTGCCGCGCGGTGGCGGCGTATGGAAGGTGTACGAAGGTCCGCCACCGATCGAATAGTAGTAAAGGGTGTTCTCGGCGAGCCCGGTGATCCTCGCCTCCCAGTACGGGCCGGGCGACGAGAACGGCGCGGGCGACGGCGTGGCGGCCGCGAGCGTCTGGCCGAGCGCGGGCGACGTGCCGTAGCGGATCGCATTCGCGCTGCCACGCCAGTCGAACGTCACCGCCGTCTGGCCCGTGATCGTCCAGTGCACCCCGTCCGCGGTGCCGGTCCCCGAACCGTTGACCGTGATCACGCGCGATGCCGGGGTGGGATCGGATACACCGCGCGCATCGGTCACCGTGAAGGTCACGGTGAACGTGCCGGCCGCGGCGAAC
>JANLWX010000104.1:0-14092 GCA_031364845.1 Candidatus Eiseniibacteriota bacterium | reverse complement strand
GCATGACGAACTTTCGCGTCGCATTCGTGCAGGGCCGCCCGCGCTTCGGGCGTGCGGAGGAGAATCTCGAGCGCGGCCTGGCGCTTGCGGCCGGCGTCGCGGCCGATCTCGTCGTGCTGCCCGAGCTGTGGTCGTCGGGCTACGTGTTCTCTTCGCACGCCGAAGTCGCGTCCCTCGCCGAGGATTCGAAGACTGGAGTGACCGCGCGCGCCGTCCACGGTGCCGCGCGGCGCGAGAAGCGCCACTACGTCGCCGGATTTCCCGAGCGTCACCGCGGGCGCTTCTACAACAGCGCGATGCTGGTCGGGCCTTCCGGGGTGAAGGCGATCTACCGCAAGCTCCACCTGTTCGAGCGCGAGCAGGAGTGGTTCTCGCCCGGCAACATTCCGCTCGCCGTGCATCGCGTGGGCCCGGCGCGCGTGGGGATGCTGATCTGCTTCGACTGGCGCTTTCCCGAGACCGCGCGCGCGCTGGCGCTGCTCAGCGCGGACGTGATCGCCCATCCTTCGAACCTCGTCTACGCGAACGCGCAGGAGGCGATGCGGGTGCGCTCGATTGAGAACCGGCTCGCCACCGTCACCGCGAACCGTACCGGAACCGAAACGCGCCCCGGCGGCTCGGTCCCGTTCACCGGTCGCAGCCAGATCGTGGGGCCCCGCGGCGACGTGCTCGTTCGTGCCCGGAAGTCCGGCGACGCTGCGCTGGCGGCCGACATCGATCTCGCCGTGTGCCGCGACAAGGCGCTCAGCCCGCTCACGCATCTGTTCCGGTCACGACGTCCCGAGTTCTACCGGGAGCTCACCCGCCCGCGGCCCGCGCGCTGAATCTTCGCGGCTCCCGCCGCCGCCGCAACCGGGACGCGATGCGCGCCGCCGCGTTAACGCCCGGTAACGAATGCGGATCGTGCATCTTGCAACTTGCCGTTCAGGTGGGGCGGTCCGCTAGACTTGTTCATCGCAAGGGAACCCTGTTCGACACGACGCGCCATTGCCGCGGGGCAGCGTCGAAAGTTGCGATACAGGGAAAAACCCACGCGAATCCGGCCGATATTCGACATGGCTCGACTCGCGAATGCTTCGGGCGAGGCCTCTAACCACATCTCGTCAGGCCCCGTGCAGGACCCAAGGACACAGAACTGAGGGAAACGTGAAGCGTTCCATCATGGCCGCCATGGTCGCGCTCGTGCTGAGCGCGCCCGCGCCCGCGCGCGCGGCGGATGAGATCCATTGGACCTTCACCGGTCCCACATCGGTCTCGTTCGACTGGCGGGGCGCCGAAAGCTCGATTCAATACGGGCTCACGCCGGCCTATGGACTTTCCGCCACCGCCTACACGCCCTCGCCGTTGCCATGGTCCTCGGCCGGACCATTCTGGGAAGCGCGGCTCACCGGCCTCCTCCCCGACACGGTCTACCATTATTCGATCGGCGCCGGAGCCGATCACACGTTCCGCACCCCGCGCGCGCCGGGCCGCTCGGACTTCACCGTCATGGCCCAGGGCGACATCGGCAGTGCCGTGCGCTACTGGCGCATGGGCATCGTGCAGCAGCAGGTCGCCGATCAGAACCCCGACTTCACGCTCATGCTCGGCGATCTCACCTACGGCAATGCCCACGGTCAGGCCGCGGTCGACAATCACTTCAACGACGTGATGGTGTGGTCGCAGGATGCCGCGTACATGCCGGCATGGGGCAACCACGAATACGAGACCGGCGCGTTCGTCGATGACTTCCGCAACTACAAAGGCCGGTTCGACTTTCCGAATCCGAGGACATCACCCGGCGCTCCGGCGGCCGGCGGACCCGGTGAAGACTGGTACTGGTTCGACTACGGCAACGTGCGCTTCATCGCGTACCCGGAGCCGTTCCTCGGCGCGTGGGCCGACTGGTATCCGAAAGCCTCCGCGCTGATGGACTCCGCGCAGAACGATCCCGACATCGGCTTCATCGTGACCTTCGGACACCGTCCCGCGTTCTCGTCGGCGCATCATCCGGGCGCGCCGTCACTCAAGAATTATCTGGGTCAACTCGGGCTCGCGCACAACAAGTACAAGCTCAATCTCAACGGGCACAGCCACAATTACGAGCGCACGTTTGCGCAGAACGGCGTGATCCACATCACCGCAGGCGGCGGCGGTTCCCACCTGGAGGACGATCCCTCGGGCGGCTGTCTGTATCTCGGCGGATGTCCGCCACCTTCGTGGTCGGCGTTCCGCGCGTTCCGGCACGGACCGGTCAAGCTCGCGTTCTCGTCCAACGAAATCCGCGTCGAGGCGATCTGCGGGCCGCCCGGCGACACCGGCAGCAATCCCAACGATGTCATCTGCACGCCCGGCTCGGTGTTCGACAGCGTCACGATCAAGATCATCACGCCCGAGAGTCACATCGATTCGCCGGTCGCCGACTTAGAGATCGATGCCGGCCAGGCGGTGTCGTTCGCCGGAACCGGCTTCGATCCCGATGGCCATCTGCCGTTGCGCTACCAGTGGGACTTTGGCGGCGGCGCGCCCAATACGACCCAGGAAGATCCGGGTCCGGTGGCGTTCAACTCGATCGGCGTCTATCGCGTGAGCTTCACGGTGCAGGATTCGGCCGGCTACGCCGACCCGACGCCGGACGTCCGCACGATCTCGGTGGGGGCCGTGAATCACCCACCCGATGGAACCATCGTCGCGCCCACGGCCTCGCTGACGATCGAGCAGGGCGAGAGTGTGAACTTCGAAGGTTCCGGTATTGATCCGGACGGAAACCAACCGCTCTCGTATTTCTGGAATTTCGACGAAGTGGCTCCGAACACGAACGTCGAGGATCCGGGTCCCGTGACGTTCCACGAAATCGGCAGCTTCGTCGTGCAGCTCATCGTGACTGACGGCGAAGGGCTCTCCGATCCCACCCCCGCGGAGATCGAGATCACCGTGATCCCGAATCAGCCGCCGAACGGTGAGATTGCATTGCCGCTCGCCGATGTAACGGTCGAGATCGGGCAGGGGGTCGACTTCCAGGGCACAGCATCGGATCCCGATGGCCATCTGCCGCTCGTCCATGCATGGAACTTCGGCGGTGGTGCGCCGGCGGGCGCAATCGAGGATCCGGGTGTGGTTTCGTTCTCCGCCGCCGGCACGTTCGTCGTGACCTACACGGTGACGGACGCGCTGGGGTCGTCGGATCCGACGCCCGCGACGCGTACGGTGACGGTGCTGCAGCCGAACGCGATGCCCAACGGTGTGATCGATACTCCGGCTACCGACGTGACGATCGAGCCGGGTGCCAGCGTGACGTTCGCCGGCAGTGGAACCGACGCCGATGCGAGCCTGCCGCTCACATACGCGTGGAGCTTCGGTGGCGCGGCCCCCGCGACGACGGTCGAGGATCCGGGTGCGATCACTTTCGCGACGCCGGGCACTTACGTGGTGACGCTGACGGTGTCCGATGCGCGCGGCGGCGCCGATGCGACACCCGCGACGCGCACAGTGACCGTCCGCGCGGTCAATCGTCCGCCGATCGCCGTGCTCGCGATGCTTCCGGCGACCGGGAATGCGCCACTCTCGACGTTCGCCGATGCGACCGGTTCGAGCGATCCCGATGGACCGATCGCGTCCCACGCTTTCGATTTCGGCGACGGAACGATCGTGTCCGCGAGTGCCTCGGCCATGCAGGCGCACACCTATGGCGCCGGCAACTGGATCGCGCATCTCACCGTGACCGATTCCGCGGGGCTCTCGCACAGCGTCACGGCGCCGCTCATCGTGGCGCCCGTCACGCCCGGTTTCAATTTCGCGCTCAACCCTTCGGTCGAGACCGACTTGGCCGGATGGATTCCGCATGCGGGCAGCACGATCCAGCGCGCGACCGGGGGATTCGATGGCCCGAATGGAATCCGGATCGTCGGGCCGGACTCGCTCGTCACCTTCGGCGTCAACGACAGTCCGAACTGGGTGACACAGACTTCGCAGAACCACGTCGGCCTGCCGTATCGCTTCAGCGCATGGGTGCGCTCGCCTTCGAGCACCGGACGCGCGCGTCTTCAGGTGCGCGAGTTCAAGAACGGCGTGAAGCAGGGCTCCACGACGTTCTCGCCGTTCGTTCCGTTGTCGGCCACGTGGCAGGTCGTGACGGTCGACCGGTTCATCATGGTGGCGGGCTCGACGCTCGACTTTCAGGTGTTCGACTATCCCGTCGTCCCGAACGAGGTCATGTACGTGGACAACATCGGCATCCACGCGATCGGCTCGACGACCGGCATCGAGGAACTCGCGGGCAGCGCCGAATTTGCGGTGATCGCGGCCCCCAATCCGATGCGGTCCGGCGGCACCGTCGCATTCGCGATGCCCCGTGCCGGTTCTGCGCGCATCGAGGTGCTCGATCTCTCGGGCCGCCGCGTGCGGTCGCTGCTGGACGAGGATGAAGTCGGCGCGGGCCTGCATCGCGTCGTGTTCGACGGACGCGGTGCCGACGGCGCGCGCCTCCAGTCGGGGATCTACTTCTATCGCGTGGCGACGTCCGCCGGGAACGTCACGCGGCGGTTCGTGATCCTCAAGTAGCTTCGGGCCGTCACGGTCCGCACAGCGCGCGCGCCAGCCCGAACGACACCGTCGCGAGGAACAGCCACTGCGCCGCACCCGCGAGGATCGGCCGCATGCCGGCGGCCCGCAGGTCGGCGAAGCCGGTGACGAGGCCGACGCCCGCCATCCCGACGCACAAGAGCCACAGGTCGACGCGCCGCGCGAAGGCGATCCACGCTTCGGGCAGGATCCCGCTCGAGTTGACGATCGCGAACACCACGAACAGCACGAGGAACCACGGCACCGGCGAGACGTGGGCCTGTCCGGTCGCCTGATTCCTGCGCCTGAGCCACGCGCTCAATCCGAGCACCACCGGCGCCAGCAGCGCGATGCGCGCGAGCTTCACCACCGTCGCGACGCGCGCGGCTTCGTCGCTCACGCCGAAGCCCGCGGCGACGACCTGCGCCATCTCGTGCAGGCTCGCTCCGTCCCACACGCCGTAGAGAAAGTCGCTCATGCCGGCGGCGCGCTGGATCAGCGGATAGATCACGATGCCGATCGTGCCGAGCAGCGTGATGACGCCGAGCGCGATCGCCGAGTCGCGCTTCTCGCCCTGCACCACCGAATCCGCGGCGACCACTGCCGAGGCGCCGCAGATGGCACCGCCGACTCCGAGCAGGAGACCGAGCTTCTCGCCGACGCCGAGCCGGCGCGCGATCCACCAGCCGAAGGCGAGCGATGAGAAGGTCGAGATGGTGACCACCACCAACGCGGGCGCGCCGATCTTCGCCAGTTCCGCGAGTGCCAGGCGAAACCCGAGGCCCGCGACCGCCCATCTCAGAATGGGTCGTTGCGCGAACCGCACGCCGGGTTGCGCGACGGCCGGCAGTGCCACCAGCGAGGTCCACACCATGCCGAGCACGATCACGATCAGCAGCGCGCTCACGTGGAGCGTGTCCTTGACCCACGGAAGATCGGCGAGCCACAGCGCCAGCGCGGCGAGCACCACGCACATCACCACGCCGGGCGCGAGCGCGCGAAGGTTCAAGGCGTGTAGCTGAGCTCGCGGTACTTGCGGCGGTATCCGCCCTCGCCGACCGGCTCGAAGATGTGGCAGAACGTCATCTCGCCGCCGTACACGTGGATCGTGATCGCCGGCTGGTCGGCCGGGTTGCCGAGCACGTGATATTCGAAGGGCGGGATCAAAGCACCCGCTTCGCCGACGCCGGCGCGAATCTGTGCTTCCTGCTCGAAGCGGACCGTGTCGGTCTCGGGATCACCGCCGCGCACCGAGTACGACGTCACCTGGATCACGCCGCGATACACGCACTCGACACACCACGTGCCGGCATGGTCATGGAGCGGAGTGCCCTGCCCTTTGTCCCACACCATGACGAGCACGGTGTAGCGGTTCTGGGGATCACGATGCAGCAGCCGCCGCGCGTAGCGGTCGCCCGCGGGGGTGAGGAACGAAGCCGGGATGAACTGTTCGCCGCTGCTCACGATGTCGATCAGGACCTGCTTGACGTTGCGACATCGGCCGGCATCGTCGGGTGCTCCGACGGCTTCGTCGATGCGGCGGAGCATCTCGTTCACTTTCGATGAATCGGCGGTGGTTGCCATGGTCGTGCCCTCCGTGTGGTCGGTATGGTATCAGACCCATGATGCTCATGCAGACGCCGATCCCGCCCACCCGCGGCACGCCGCCTAAGCCGCTCGATCCGTCCGTGCGCGCGCTAGGCGTGGTGTCGCTGCTCAACGACATCAGCAGCGAAGTCACGGTGCGCACCCTGCCGCTGTTCCTTTCGAACGTGCTGGGCGTGAAGCCCGCGACCATCGGGCTGATCGAGGGCATCGGCGAGAGCACGGCCACGTTGCTCAAGCTCGTTTCGGGCCACCTCACCGACCGCACGGGACGCCGCAAGCCGCTCGCGCTCGCGGGCTACGCACTGTCGGGATTCTCGAAGCCGCTGCTCTATTTCGCGAACGGGTGGGGCGCCGTGCTGGTCGTGCGTTTCCTGGACCGCGCGGGCAAGGGCGTGCGCACGCCGCCGCGCGACGCGCTGATCGCGGATCTGGTGCCGGAGGCCGATCGCGGGCGCGCGTTCGGGTTCAACAAGGCGATGGACAAGGCGGGCTCGGTGATCGGGCTGCTGCTCGCCGCGGGCGTGCTGTACGGCGTGCAGCAGGGGGCGGCGGCGCTCACGCGCCACGGGTATCAGTCGCTCGTGCTGCTCGCGGTGTTGCCGGGTGTGGGGTCGGTGTGGGTCTTGTGGCGGTACGTGCACGAGCCCCGCTCCGGCCCGGCCGTCGATTCCGGAGCCGATGCCGCGCAGGCCGATTCACCTTCGTCGGATGCCGCCTCCGCGCCGGCGAACATCGAACCGTCAGCGGATGCCAGGCCGAACGCGGCGGGCTTCGACAAGCGCTTCTGGCACTACCTTGTGATCCTCGCGTGCTTCTCGCTCGGCAATTCGAGCGATGCGTTCCTCATGCTGCGCGCGCAGCAACTCGGACTCTCGACGTTCGCGGTGTTCCTGGTCGCCGCACTGTTCAGCGCGGTGATCGCCGCGACCTCGACCGCGGGCGGCGCTCTGTCGGATCGCTTCGGCCGCAAGCGCCTGATGATCGCGGGCTGGTTGATCTACGCCGTGGTCTACTTCGGCTTCGCGTTCGCCGCGCACGCGTGGCACGCGGTCGCACTCTATGCCGCCTACGGTCTCTACTACGGTGCGTTCCAGGGCGCATCGACCGCGATGGTCGCGGACCTCGTGCCCGCCGCGCGCCGCGGCAGCGCCTTTGGATTGCTCAACGCATCGATGGGCGTGGTCGCCCTGCCCGCGAGCCTGATCGCGGGCGCGCTGTGGCAACGCTTCGGTTCACCGGCGCCATTCGTGTTCGGAGGAACGCTCGCGCTGATTTCAGCAGTGTGGCTCGTGGGTCTTGATCTGCCCTACGGAAGAAAGAAGAACGCGAGCCCGAGCACCAGATAAACCGCGAGCAGCAGCGCTCCCTCGAGCCAGTTCGACTCCCCGTCCTGCGCCACCAGGTTCACGACCACGACCGCGATCGCGACCGACATCACCTCGAAGACCGTGAAACGCAGGTCCATCGGCGTGGGGCCGATGAAGTACGACAGGAACACCAGCACCGGCGCGACGAACAGCGCGATCTGGATGCTCGAACCGATCGCGATGTTCATCGCGAGGTCCATCTGGTTCTTCATCGCGACCAGCACCGCGGTCGAGTGCTCGGCGGCGTTGCCGATGATCGCGACCACGATCACGCCGACGAACACTTCGGTGAGCCCGAAGTGGTGTGAAGCTTCCTCGACCGCGCCCACCAGCATCTCGCTCATCCACGCGACGCCGGCGGTCGCGGCCAGCAGCAAAATGACCGAGCGCATCGGCGAATGGCCGGGCGCGGGTTCCTCGTGCGCTTCGGCGTGCTGCTGGCCCGCGTACAGATGTCGATGCGTGCGCAGGCTGAACAGCAGGCTCAAGAGATACACCACGAACAGCACGATCGAGATCTCGAGTGAGAGTCCCCGCTCGATCGCCAGCTCGCGCGCGGGCGTGAGCCGCCCGCTGCCGACCGCGCCCTCGGCCACGAAGTGGAACAGCGCCGGCACCACGAGTCCGATCGCCGCGAGCGTGAGCAACGTGGAGCCGACCGCCGCGGCCGCGCGATCGAAGGTCTGGCGCTCGCGGCGCGCGCCGCCCGCCACCAGCGACAGGCCGAGCACCAGCAGCACGTTGCCGATGATCGAGCCGGTGAGCGACGCCTTGACCACGTCGTAGAGCCCGCGCTGCAGCGCCATGATCGCGATGATCATCTCGGCCGCGTTGCCGAAGGTGGCGTTCAAGAGTCCGCCGATGCCGGCACCGAGCCGTGACGCGAGCGCTTCGGTGGCTTTGCCCATCAACCCCGCGAGCGGGACGATCGCGAGCGCCGCGCAGATGAACACCGCGGGCCCGCCCCAATGAAGGAATTCGGCGAGTGCCGCGAGCGGGATGAAGACGAGCAGCCACTGGAGTGCGTTTTCGGGACGGAACATCGCGGCGATGCCGCGCGGGCGGGGCTCGGATCGTGCCATAGGCGCGCAATGTGACCGACCGATGCGGCGCTCGCAAGCATGCCGGGGCCGGAGTAATCTCGCGAGGTCCTAGGAGGAGAACCCGTCATGCCTGCCGCAGTGAAGCGCGCCGTGAAGTCGCAACCGGCCCCGGCCGGAATTCTTGGGCTCGGCCGCGTGCTGGTCGCGGTCGATTTTTCGACGGGATCCGAGCGCGGCATTCAGCGCGCGCTGCGCCTGGCGCTCGACGGGCATGCGCAGCTGCTGGTCGTCCACGTGCTGCCGAGCCAGGAGCGCCGCAAGTCACGGCTCGACCGAGTGCTCGAATCCTACGCCGCGCGGGAACTGCAGAAGATCGTGCGCTCGATGCAGCGCGCGCTCCGGCGCACGGGGCGAAGCGATGTCGCGGTGACGAGCGAGGTCCGCCATGGCGCGCCGTTCGAGGAGATCGTGCGGGCCGCGCGCGATGGCGGCAGCGAGTTGATCGTGATCGGTCGCAGCGGCCGCCAGGGCCTGAAGCACTTCCTGCTGGGCTCGACCGCCGAGCGTGTGATCTGGAGCAGTCCGGTCCCGGTACTGGTCGCGCAGGAGTCCAGACCTAAACCTTACGGCCGGCTGCTGGTCGCGTTCGATGAGTCGGTCGCCGCCCGCGCGGCGTTCGCCCTGGGGCTCCGGCTCGCGGACGATGGGGCACGTATCGATGTCGTGCGCGCCACCGATCTCAGCCACCTGCTCGCGGCGAAGCAGCTCGGCGCCTCGCTCGAACGCGTGCGCGATCTTGCCGCGCGCGAGCAGCGCGACGCGGAACGCAGGCTCGAGAAGGTGCTCGCCGAGAACGGGGCCGAGGATCGGGACGTGCGCCTCGTCGTGCGCCACGGATCGCCCGCGAACGTGATCCTCGACGAGCTGCGCAAACACCCGTCGGCACTCGCGGTGCTCGGTACGCACGGCGGCAGCAAAGTCCAGCGAGCGATCCTCGGCAGCGTCGCGGAGTCGGTCGTGCGCCGCGCGAGCGGCGACGTCCTCATCGCGCGCAGCGAGCCCCCGAAATCTTCACGCGCGCGGCGGAAGCCCGCGGCCCAAGTCCCGACCAGCGGATCGGGCGGCGGACCGATCATGATCCACTGACGTTTCTTCAGGCTGAGCGGCCGACCAGGCGGAATCCCAGCGGTTGTATCGCGCCAATGTGGATCCGGAACTCTTCCGAGCTGACCAACGCGAGCGCCGCCTCGACCGCGGGTTCGGTGTCGAGCAGGTTGGAACACATCATGCGGTAGAGATACGCCGCGCGCTCGGAATGCACGACGTCGAAGCGCCGTGCGAGTGCCCGCGCGAGATCGTCGCCGCCATGGACGCGATGGACGTCGCGATGATGGCGGATCCAGCGTTCGAGCGGGTCCGCCTCGCCGAGATCGTCGGGAGTGCGGCGTGACCACCCGCGATCGCGGAATTCGATCATACGCTGCTCGTGCCACTCGGCGGTCGCTGTGTCCATGCGCTCCCACGCGAACTCCTCGGCGACCACGAGGCCGCTCGGGACCAGCAGCGACTGCGCGTGATCGACCGCGCGCTCGAGCGGGTCGATGTGATGCAGCACCCGCGAGAACAGCACGATGTCGAACGGGCCGCCCTGGTACTCGAGGAAGTCGGCGCACGTGATCTCGATGCCTTCGATCTGTGCTGCGGCAACCGCTTCGGCCGAACGATCGATCGCGGTGACGTTCCACCCGGCCGCGCGCAGTCGCGCGGTCAGATGGCCTTCGCCGGCACCGACTTCGAGCACCGACGCGGGCCGCGGCAGGTGATCGCGCAGGAACATCTCGGTCTCGATCGCCGGGATCGCCCCGGGCGGGATGTCGATCGGCGACCCGTGACGCGGCGCCGTTTCGCGATCGAGATGTCGAGGTGAACGCATGTGGGCATTTCCAAGGGTTGGCGCGGGGGCTGGCACGGCCTTCATCCCACCGCACCCGCGCCGCGGTGGCAAGGACGGAAACACCGGCGGGGTCAATTGCCGGTTACGCGACGAGGTTGGATCCGGTTTCGTGGGATGCGCGAAGGCCGGTCACGTGCGGTGACCGGCCTCGGGACGCTGTTCTGCATGCTCTCGGCAACTGTCGGGCTTCAAACCCGATCATAAGTCCGGCACATCCGTCCTACGAACAGCCCAGCGAGCTTCCGCAATTGAGGCACCGGTAGCAGGTGCCGTTGCGGATCGTGATGTGGCCGCACTGATCGCACAGCGGCGCGTCGCCCGAGAACTTGGCGAGCTGAAATTCCTTGCCGCCGCCGGTGGTTTCGATCCGCGACCGGTTCGCCGCCGCACCGAGATCCCCGGGCACCAGCGCCGGCGTCGCCCCCGCCGTTCCATTCACGGCTTTCGGGGGTGCTGCCGGAAGTTTCGCGAGCCCCTTCTTGCCGTTTCCGTTGCCATCGGTATGCGAGTGCTCGCGACCCACCGGATGATGCTTGGCCGTGTGGTTGCGGTCCGGGGTCAGCACATCTTCCGGCATCACGTGCGCGAGGTCGGTGCGATTCAGGTACTCGAGACCCAGCACCCGGAACACGTAGTCGATCACGCTCGTCGCCTGGCGAATGTTCTCGTGACCGTCGACGCGGCCGTGTGGCTCGAACCGCGTGAACGTGAACTGGTCGACCAGATCTTCGAGCGGAACTCCGTACTGGAGTCCCATCGATACCGTGATCGCGAAGCAGTTCATGATGCTGCGGAACGCGGCACCTTCCTTGTGCATGTCGATGAAGATCTCGCCGATCGTGCCGTCCTCGTATTCGCCGGTGCGCAGGAACACCTTGTGCCCCGCGATGCGCGCTTCCTGCGTCACGCCGTAGCGGCGGCTCGGCAGACGGCGGCGGCGCAGCTTGGGCGGACCCGACGACTCTTCGTCGCGGGCCTTGGTGCTGGTGAGCGGCTGGCTCAGCTTGCTGCCATCACGATAGAGCGCCACGGCCTTGAGCCCGAGTTCCCACGACTTCATGTAGATGTTCTCGACCTCGTCGACCGTCGCGTCCTGCGGCAGGTTGACGGTCTTGCTGATCGCGCCCGAGATGAACGGCTGCACAGCGGCCATCATGCGCACGTGGCCCATCGGCTGGATGTAGCGCGTGCCCTTGTTGCCGCAGCGATTCGCGCAGTCGAACACCGGCAGGTGCTCGTCGCGCAGGGCGGGCGCGCCTTCGACGGTCTGCGATCCGCAGATCACCGCGTTGGCTTCATCGATCTGGACATCGGTGAACCCGAGGAACGGGAGTGCGGAGAACGTCGGCTTCTCACGCTCGGCGAGCGAAACGCCGAGACGGGTCAGCGTTTCATCGGTCAGCATCAGGCGCGAGAACGCGAAGCGGATGTCGAGCATGGTCGGCAGCGACTGCTCGATGCGGTCCACTTCCTCGTCGTTCAAGCCGCGCTCGATCAGCGTGGAGCGGTTGATGTGCGGCGCGCCCTCGAACGTTCCGGTGCCGACGGCATAGCGGATGATGCGTTCGATCTCCGGATCGTCGTATCCGAGCCGTCCGAGAGCGGCCGGCACCGACTGGTTCACGATCTTGAAGTAGCCGCCGCCCGCAAGCTTCTTGAACTTTACGAGCGCGAAGTCGGGCTCGACGCCGGTCGTGTCGCAATCCATCAGCAACCCGATCGTGCCGGTCGGCGCGAGCACGGTGGCCTGCGAGTTTCGGTAGCCGTGCACCGTTCCGAGCTGAACGGCGCGATCCCACGACTCGATCGCCGCCGACTTCAACTCGCGCGGAACGTACTTGTGATCGATCGAGCGGGTCGCGTCGCGGTGCAGGTTCATGACCTGGAGCATGCTCTCGCGGTTCTCGGCGAAGCCCGCGAACGGACCCTTGCTCGCGGCCATCTCGGCCGAGAGCGCGTAGGCCTCGCCGGTCATGATCGCGGTGACGCACGCCGAGTAGGCGCGGGCGGGCTCGCTGTCGTAGGGCAGCCCCTGCACCATCAGCAGCGTGCCGAGGTTGGCGTAGCCGAGCCCGAGCGGGCGGAAGTCGTGCGAGCGCTTGGCGATCTGCTCGGTCGGGTACGAGGCGAAGCTGACCAGAATTTCCTGCGCGAGGAAGAACACGCGGTTCGCGTGGCAGTAGCCTTCGACGTCGAACGCGCCGTCGTTGCCGAGGAACTTCATGAGGTTGATCGAGGCGAGGTTGCACGCCGTGTCGTCGAGGAACACGAACTCCGAGCACGGGTTGGTCGCATTGATGCGATCGGTTCCCTTGCACGTGTGCCACTTCTGGATTGTGTCGTCGTACTGGAGCCCGGGATCCGCGCAAGTCCACGCCGCGTTCGAGACCTGGCGCCACAGGTCGCGCGCCGGCTTCGTCTCGTGGATCTGGCCCGTGGTGCGGAAGCGGGTCGACCACGTGCCGTCGGACATCACCGACTCCATGAAGGAGTCGGGAACGCGCAGCGAGTTGTTCGAATTCTGACCGGAGACGGTCGCGTAGGCATCACCGTTGAAGTCCGAGGAGTAGCCGCCGGCCACGAGTGCGGCGACCTTCTTCTCTTCGCGGACCTTCCAGTTGATGAACTCTTCGATCTCGGGATGGTCCATGTCGAGCACGACCATCTTCGCCGCGCGCCGCGTGGTTCCGCCGGACTTGGTCGCACCGGCGCCGCGGTCGAGCACTTCGAGGAACGACATCAGGCCCGAGGAGGTTCCGCCGCCCGAGAGCTTCTCCATGCGGCCGCGCAGCTTGGAGAAGTTGGTTCCGGTGCCGGATCCGAACTTGAACACGCGCGCTTCGTTCTTCGCGAGGTCGAAGATCGACATGAGATCGTCGTCGACCGACTGGATGAAGCACGCCGACACCTGCGGATGCGAATACGAATCGGTCGTGGTTTCGACCTTGCCGCTCTCGAGATCGGTGTGAAAGTTGCCGCCCGAGCCCGCGATTCCGTACTCGTGGAACAGGCCGCAGTTGAACCACACCGGCGAATTGAAGGCGCCGATCTGGTGCACCAGCATGTAGCTCAACTCCGACTCGAAGGCATCGGCGTCTTCGCGGGACGCGAAATAACCACCCTGCTCTTCGCCCGTCACGCGGATCGTGTGCGCGATGCGGTGGACGACCTGGCGGACACTGGTTTCGTGGCCCGGTGCCGCCTTGAGGCCGGCCTTGCGGAAGTATTTGCTGACCACGATGTCGGTCGCGAGCTGCGACCAGTCGGACGGGACTTCGATGTCGTCCATGCGGTAGACGACCGAGCCGTCGGGGTTCGAGATCACCGTCTTGCGGCGGTCCCAGCGGACTTCGTCGAGCGGATTCACGCCCGGCCGGGTCCAGCGGCGTGGAATGTGGACACCCGTGCGGGTGGGGGCCGCGGCGGCGGCTCCGAATTTCGTGTGATCAATGGCGGTGGTCACGAAGGACCTCCCTGGTCCGGGGGAATGGATCGACTGGCGATGACGAAGCCGCGCCGGAGTCGCGCTCAGTTGATTCGGGAGCGCGGTTCCGGTGCGAAGTACGTCGGGCAATCGAGGT
>JANLWX010000103.1:0-1882 GCA_031364845.1 Candidatus Eiseniibacteriota bacterium | reverse complement strand
TGCGCGTCCTCGCTGAGCGCGACGGGGATCGTCTCGTCGAACTTCACCACGCCGTCCTTGAACTTCGCGGGCGTCTTTGCGCGGGTGAAATTCAGTTCGGGCCGCGCGCGTCCGTTCACGAGCACCTGCACGCGGTCGATGTCGATCCAGTCGGTGCATTGCACGCGGACGTTCAGCTTCACCTCGCCTTTCACCGTGCGTGCCGTGTCGCCGGGACCGGTGCCGTCGTCGGTCGTGACTTGGAGAAATGGCCCGCTGGTGAGGTAGCTGCGGCCAGCCTTTGCGGCGCGCGAATTTTCCCGCCAGTCGATCTTTGCCGGCTCGTCGCTTGCGCTCGGCATGTACATGCGCCAGCCGCCGGTGCCGTTGCCCCACACCGTGTGTGCGTCGCACACGGCAATGCCGGCATAGCGATGGCCGCGGTTCAGCAATTGCAGCCAGATGAACTCGCGGATGTGGATCACGCTCTCCTTCCCGGTCTTCGCGTCGCGGCCGATGCGGAACGGCCGCCCGTCGAGCAGTTCGCTCGCGGAATAGTTCTGCGTCTCGACGCCATCGATGAGCGTCGCGAGTCCGCTGAAGCCGCCATCGGGCCGGCCATCGGCGTCGGCGTCGATGAAGTTCGCCACCATGTCCGGATGGTTGATTTGCACCCAGCGATCCGGTTCCGCGCCCTGCCAGTCGCGCAGTGTGATCGCGGTGATGCGCGGATCCTTGTTCCAGACCGGGGCGCCATTGTCCTGGGTGCCGGGCACCGGTTTGAACGGAAACGAATTGAAGTGCGCGCCGCTGCCCGTGAGTTCCATGACGGGCACGGTCTGCATGAATTGTGCGAGCCCGAGCCGGTCAATGTGCGGCTGCCAGTCGTAGAGCCGGTTGTGCTCGGTGGTCGGCGCAAACTCAATGTGCTCGGCGGCGAGATTGATGACGCGGTCATCCGTGCCGCAGATGTTGTCGCCGCTTTGCGTGGTGTGGTTGTGGTAGTCGGCGCTCACCCAGCCGCGCGTGTCCACGAGGTGCTTCAGCGTTCCGGAAAATGCGAATGTCTCGCCGGCCTTCAGGGTCACTTCGCGTGAGAGGTGCGAATACTCGATGCCACGCGTGACGACGATGCGGTAGCCGCCGGGCGGGAGCTGCACGCGGAACTGCCCGCGCTCGCTGTGATACTGGTCGCGGCATCCGTGCGCGCGCTGGTCGGGGCCGAGGTTCACCGAATCGGTGCCTTCGAGCGCGAGGAACTGCGCCTTGCACGGCAGCGTGGCGCCCTTCTCGTCGCGGATATCGAACTGCACCGCGCTCGCCGTCGCCATCGTCGCGTCGAGCTTCGCCTCGGCATTGGCGGCGATGGTGACTTCCTGCTCCA
This sequence comes from Candidatus Eiseniibacteriota bacterium, assembly GCA_031364845.1. GTDB lineage: Bacteria > Eisenbacteria > RBG-16-71-46 > RBG-16-71-46 > RBG-16-71-46 > JANLWX01. Next base: position 519 of record JANLWX010000103.1, on the reverse strand, counting down.
CATTCGCGCGGCCGAGGTCGGTGAAAGTGATCGCGTAGCTTCCGGGGGGAAACGAAAACGCAAAGCGGCCCTGCGCATCCGTGTATCCAATCGCCGCCGCGCGCAGCGCAGCGCGTGCGAACGCCGTCGGCGCGGAGGCTGCTGGCGTTACGCCTTTCTGCGGGGAATTTTTCTGCCGCACGATGAGCTGCGCTCCCGCGACTGGCGCACCGGCCGCGTCCTTTACAACGCCCGCAACTTTGCCCGAATCGTCCTGCTTTTCAGCGACGATCCCCACGGCCTCCGCGGGCGAGCGTCCGACGGCGAGGAAGCGCGTGAACGTGACGTTCGCGCCGGGGACGAGGACGTGCATCGCCTTGGTCGCGGCGTCGTCCTTGTCCTCAGTATAGCCGGCCGCATAGCCGCAGCGGTCCGCCGGGTTCACCGATTCGGCCCACATCACGGGCCCGTGCATGAAGGTCGCGCTGCCTGTTCGGACGAAGTTCGTCCATTTGTCCCCGGGCAAAAGGTTGCACGGGT
>JANLWX010000101.1:0-1981 GCA_031364845.1 Candidatus Eiseniibacteriota bacterium | reverse complement strand
CCCGAACCGGATCACCGTCGCGGAGCCCAGCGACATTCCCGAAGCGCTCGAGCAGTCGGTGTTCCTCGCCAAGCTCGACGATCTCGTGAACTGGGGCCGCGCCAATTCCATGTGGCCGATGTTCTTCGGTCTCTCGTGCTGTTTCGTCGAGATGGCCACTTCGATCACCTCGCGCCACGACATCTCGCGCTTCGGCGCCGAGGTCATGCGCGGCTCGCCGCGTCAGGCCGACCTCATGGTGGTCGCAGGCACGGTGTTCAAGAAGGTCGCCCCCGCGCTGATCCGCCTCTACGAGCAGATGCTCGAGCCGCGCTGGGTGATCTCGATGGGTAGCTGCTCCAATTCGGGCGGCATGTACGACGTGTATTCGGTGGTGCAGGGCGTGGACACGATTCTTCCGGTCGACGCCTACATACAAGGTTGTCCGCCGCGCCCCGAATCCGTGATGCAGGCGCTGATGCTGCTGCAGGCCAAAATCATGAAGAACGAGCGTCCGTTCCGCGAAGTGCTGCGGCGCAAGGACGGCACCTCGGGCACCATCAAGCCGCCGCGCACGGTGGGCGTGACGACGACCGACGACCCGCGCGGTCCGGGGCTCGAAGGCACGCGCCCGCGCGGCACGATCATGCGGCCCAACACCGACATTCCGGCCGCGTACTTCCCGACCTGGACGCCGCCCTCGCCGGTCACGCCGCGCGAAGACGGGCTCGAGCCGGTGGAAGCCGGCCTGCGCGAACACCTCGGCGGCCAGCTCACGCGCGATCCGGGCGAATACGGCCCGTCGGACACGCTGACGTGGAAGGTCAAGCCCGAGCAGTTGACCACCGCACTCGATTACCTGCGCAATCACTCGCCGACGCGCTTCCGCCGCCTCGAGTTCGCGGCCGGCATCGACAACCGCCCGCGCGGCGCGGGATTCCGCACCGTCTACCATCTCGCCGCGATCGAGGCCAACAAGCCCCAGGTTCGCGTCGCCGTCGATCTCGGCGCCGACAATCCGCACGTGCCGACGGTGACCGGCGTCTACAAGAGTGCCAACTGGTACGAGCGCGAGATGATCGACATGTTCGGCATCCGCTTCGACGGCCATCCCGACCCGCGCCGCATGTACATGCCCTCGTGCTGGAAGGGCCATCCGCTGCGCAAGGATCATCCCTATCGCGCCTCGGAGATGCCGTTCTTCACGCACGAGGACGCGCTCGAGTTTGAAGCCGCGATCGACGCCTACCCCAGGTTCAAGCAGGAGGAAGAGGGCACGCTCATCATGAGCATGGGCCCGAACCATCCCGCGACCCACGGCGTGATCCGCCTGATCCTGAAGCTCGACGGCGAGAACATCGAAGATCTCGACATCGACTGCGGCTATCACCACCGCGGCCCCGAGAAGATCGCCGAGCGCCAGACCTATCATCGCTTCATTCCCTACACCGACCGCGTCGACTACCTGTCGGGCGTGCAGAACAACTGGCCCTACGTGATGGCGGTCGAGAAGCTGCTCGGATGCGCGGTGCCCGAGCGCGCGCGCATGATCCGCATCATGATGGCCGAACTGTTCCGCATCATCAGCCACCAGGTGTGGATCGGAACCTTTGCGCAGGATACCGGCGCCCTGACGCCGGTGTTTTTCACATTCGAACACCGCGAGCAGATCCTGGACTTCGTCGCCAAGGTCACCGGCGGCCGCATGCATCCGAGCTGGTTCCGGATCGGCGGCGTCACCAACGACCTGCCCGCCGATTGGCGCGCGGACATGGAAGGCTGGCTCAAGCGCTTCCCCGACCAGCTCCGCGACGTCGAGAAGCTGCTGACCGGAAGCCCGATCTTCGTTGCGCGCTGCAAGGACACCGGCGGCATCTCGGTGGATGATGCGATCGATCTGGGGCTCACCGGCCCCAACATTCGCGCTGCCGGACTCGCGTGGGATCTGCGCAAGGCCGCGCCCTACGGCGGCTACGAGCACTTCGACTTCGATATTCCCACG
>JANLWX010000093.1:0-2019 GCA_031364845.1 Candidatus Eiseniibacteriota bacterium | reverse complement strand
ACATCGGGGATGGCGGCCGGGGCACTTGGCTCCGTTTCTAACCGGCTGCGACACGAGAATGGAGACACGCACGTAGTGATCTGCGACGACGTGTTCTCGGACGCGGGTTCAACTCCCGCCGCCTCCACCATTCACTCGGCTTCGCTTCGCTCGCCTCCTTCATGGTGTCGGCGGCGAAGTTAGCGGCGCAAGTCGGACTTCGTCCGACTTAGCGGCGTCAACTCCCGCCGCCTCCACCACTCGACTCATCTTGCGCCTGCCTTCGGCAAGCGCAAGCTTCGCTCGTGGCAGGCCATTCGACAGGTCGAGTGTCCTGAGCGAGCAACCGGCCAGCCGAAGGCTGGCCGATTGCGAGTCGAAGGGCATTCACGCGGCTTCGCTCGCCTCCTTCATGTGTCAGCGTCTAGCCTCGGCCCGTCGCTTCGCGCGGGCCTCGAGCAACTCCCGCGGGCTCGTATAGCGGGGCAACCGGAACGGCCATTCAACGCCGCCTTAGTAGGTGAGATAAAGAGGAGTGCCGTCCCGGTCCTGGATAGCGACCGAGCGCCTCGGGTACTGTGCGTCGCGCATGATGCGTTTCGGGTCGAAGCCGAGATCGCCTACCGCCTCGGACACGTAGATGCCGGCCCCGCAACGGCTGCGCACGAGACCTCAGGCCATCAGTTCATCGTATGCGGCGAGCACGGTATTTCGGGACACGCACAGGCGACGGGCAAGAGCCCGCGTCGACGGCAACCAGGTGCCGCGAGCCACGCGGCCGGCTTCAATCGCCTCCTGCACCTGACGAACGATCTGCAGCGAGAGCGATTCGGCCCGCCCGCGGTCGATCGTCAACCGGATCTGCAACTGGATCTTCACGGTTCGGACGCCGAGAGAGTATCGTGTCCGGAAAGGAGTTGCCAGCCATGATTTACGGCGGAAATGCGACAGTCTACGTCTCGAATATGGATACGGCCGTCCGGTTCTACACCGAGGTGCTGGGCCTCAAGCTCACCAACCGCTTCGGGGATCACTGGGCCACCGTGCAGGCTGGGAAAACACTCGTCATCGGGCTCCATCCATGGTCAGCGAAGTTCCCGTCGCCTGGAACGAAAGGATCCGTACAAATCGGGCTTGTCGTCTCGCAGGACGTGGGGATCGAGGAGTGTGCGGCTCGACTCAGGCAGCGTGGTGTCGAAGTCAGCGACATTATCAAGTCGGCAGAAGGTAACTACCTGTCCTTTACCGATCCGGATAGAAACCCGATCTACATCGGAGACTGGGATGCGGACTTCGACGCGGAGCGTGAGCCCCAGCACACAGCGGGCTCGGTAACGCGCTGATCTATCGCCCGCGCGCGGGAGATGGAGGGCTTCACCGCAACAGTATTGTGAGCGACGCCACGATAACGTTGACGGGCTGGTGTGACGGCCTGAGAACGATGATCGCGTTCGTCTTCACCCGCCCGCATCCCAGCGTCACCCCTGGAACGGGTCCCGCCTGGAAGTACTCGCGCCCAGTCCGTGGATTCTGATAGTAGACGACGGTTCCGGCAGCGACGGCGTACAGGTTGCAGGCCCGTCCGAGCGAGGCGACCTTCAGTTCCAGGCCGGCGGACACCGGCACCGCGAGGCCGCCATTGCTGTTGCGCAAGGCATCGACCTCGATGAAGACAAGGTGATTGAAGTAGTAACGCAGCCCGAGCCCCACGTTCGCTTCGTCGAAGTCAATCTCATGGTCGACGTGGTAGCTGAGCCCCCAGATCGAAATTCCCCATCCCTTGTCAGGGTCTTCAGCGGCGAGCGCCGGCGAGGAGAATCCCGTGACGAGTATCGCCAGCGCCACGAGTAAGCGTTTCGGACCGACACCGAACATGCGTCGTACCGAAAGGCGCGCGCAGTGCATGAATGTAATCATAGGCGGGTGAGACTCAGGTGAGCGACGATCCGCACAAAGCTCTGCGCCAGGACATCCACCTCCTTGGCGACCTGCTCGGCGATACGCTCTCCGCACTGGAAGGGCGCGAGCTGCTGCAGATCG
>JANLWX010000092.1:0-8129 GCA_031364845.1 Candidatus Eiseniibacteriota bacterium | reverse complement strand
CTGCGTCCGATTCCCTCGGGCCGGCTCGCGCCGCGCTTCGCGATCGCGGCCGTGATTCCGGTGCTCGCGATCAGTGCCGCGCTCGCGTGGTCGCTCGGGCCCGGATTCGTCGCCACACTCGTCGTCTACCTGCTCATGAACCTCGCGTATTCGCTCGCGCTCAAGAACCAGGTGCTGATCGATGTGTTCATCATCGCGACCGGCTTCGTGCTGCGGGCGATCGCGGGCGTCGAACTGCTGCGCCCGGTGTCGCCCGAAACGGCGATCTCGCCGTGGCTTTTGGTGTGCACGTTCTTCGGCGCGCTGTTCCTGGCGCTCGCCAAGCGCCGGCGCGAGATCACGAACGCCGGCGACGGGGCGCACGCGCAGCGCAAGGTGCTGGCGCACTACACGCCCGAGTTTCTCGACAACATGCTGCTGATCTCGGCGGCCTGCAGCCTGATGAGCTACGCGCTCTACACGATCTGGCCGGGCACGGTGGCGAAGTTCGGAACCGAAGCGCTGCTCTACACGGTTCCGTTCGTCGCGTACGGGATCTTCCGCTATCTGTTCCTGGTGCGCGCCTCGGAGAACACCGAGGATCCGTCGCTGGTGCTGCTCACCGACCGGCCGCTCGGCGGTTGCGTCGCGCTCTACCTGGTCGCGGTCGTGACGATCCTCTACCTGTGGTGATCCGCAGCACGAAGCCCGCCCTGGGCCGCATCGCCATCGATGCCCGCGCGAAGCTCAACCTGACGCTCGCGGTCGGCCCGCTGCGCGCGGACGGCTTCCACGATCTCGTCACCGTGTTCCAGTCCGTCTCGCTCGCGGACACGCTGATCCTGGAGCCGCGCCGTCGCGGATTTTCGCTGGTCGTGAAGCACGAGAGCGCGAATCTCAGGGGACCGGTCGAAACGTCTGCGCGCCACGGCGATGAGGTCTCGGTGCCCGCCGGCGAAGACAATCTCGTGCTGCGCGCCGCACACCGCGTGGCCGCGGAGTTGGGGCTCAGTGCCGGCGCGCGTTGCACGCTGATCAAGCGCATCCCGGTGGGTGCCGGCATGGGCGGTGGCAGCGCGGACGCCGCCGCGGTGATCGCCGCCCTCCCCGCGCTCTACGGCATGCGGCTCGCTCCGGCCCAGCGCCGCGCGATCGCGCTCGAGCTGGGTTCGGATGTGCCGTTCGCGTTGACCGGCGGCACCGCACTCGGGCGCGGGCGCGGCGAGGCGCTCGAGAAGATCGCGATCCGCGAGAATTTTCGCGCGGTGATCGCGGTTCCGGCGTGGCGCATTTCGACCGCTCGGGCCTTCGCTCGCATCGACCACGGCAAATATGGCTTGACAGCGCGAGGACTAAACCTAAGATCGGCCCAAATCCTTGGGCGCGAGCAACTAAGCGTGACCTCTTTGATGCGCCTCGGAAACACCTTTGAAAAGGTGTTGGGGGACAGGCGGTCGGACTTCGTTTCACTCGGTGCGCGATTGCGCCGGGCGGACATAGTCGCGGTCCGCATGACCGGAAGCGGATCCGCGGTATTCGCGGTCCTCGGGCCTGTCACCTCGTTTGCAGAAGTCGCAGGCCGTTTCACCGGGGGCGAAACGCTGTACGCGGTGCGCTCCGCCCGAAGTGGATTGCGACGGCACGACGCCGTTACTTGAGTGGAGGCACGGATGCACGCTCAAGCCATGCACCGAACGCTCGGTCATGCTGAAGACCTGGACGGTCGAGGCCTGAGAGGGTCCGCAGGTGGACCCCGATGATCGAAATTACCGAGGTTCGAGTCTCGTTACGCAACGATGAGAAGTTGAAAGCGTTCGTCAGCATCACGCTGAACCATGCCTTCGTGATCCGCGGGCTCAAGATCATTCGGGGCAACACCGGGCTGTTCGTGGCGATGCCGAGCCGCAAACGGCCGGATGGGCAGCATCAGGATCTGGCGCACCCGATCAATGATGCGACCCGTAAGTACCTGACGCAGAAGGTGATGACGGAGTACGAGAGGGAGATCGCGAACCCGACGCACGAGCCTTCACGCGATCATGAGCACGAGCACGAGCACGAGCACGAAAAAGAGGTGTACTGACCGGCCGCCCAGAGCCGGTTGCGCCGCCATCGCGGCCTGCCGGCGAACCGCCACCCGAGAGGCGGTTCGCGACCGGGTCGGGCCCGGGCCGCGTGATCAAACGCCGTATTCCGTTTGACTTGGCTTAGGGTGTGCGGATACGCTGCGCGCCGCTTTTGATCTCATGATTTTCCTTTGGGCCAGTAGCCATCACCCCGATACCGCCTTTTGAGCGGTGACGGTCCGTGACGGAAATCCCGTTCTGTTGGTGGGGCGTGGCCAAGCGGTAAGGCACGAGACTTTGGATCTCGCATCCGGAGGTTCGAATCCTCCCGCCCCAGCCATTTCGGGCGGTGGGTGAACTTCATTGGGTGCGCGTGCCCCCACCGCCGCCCGCAACGACTCCGAACGACCCGTCCCGGCATCCGCGCATGATTGCGCGAGGTGATGCGACCCCCCAGGGGTTTCGATCCTCACCTGATGACGGAGGCATTTCCCCCGTGGAGCCGTGTCGGATCTTTGCCGGCAACGCCAGCAAGTCGCTCGCGCAGTCGATCTGCAAACAGCTCAAAGTGCCGCTCGGCGACGTCGACGTTTCGCGTTTCGAGGACGGCGAAGTGTCGGTGCGTTTCAACGAGAACATCCGTGGAAGCGACGTGTTCATCGTGCAGTCGACGGGTGCTCCCGCGGACAATCTGATGGAATTGCTGGTGATGCTCGATGCCGCCAAACGCGCCTCGGCGCGGCGCGTGACCGCGGTGCTGCCGTACTTCGGCTATGCGCGCCAGGACCGCAAGGACCAGCCGCGCGCGCCGATCACGGCCAAGCTGGTCGCGAACCTCATCACCGTGGCAGGCGCGGATCGCGCACTCACCATGGATCTTCACAGTGCGCAGATTCAGGGCTTCTTCGACATTCCGTTCGACCATCTGTACGCGGCCCCGGTGCTGATCGACTACTTCTCGGACAAGAAGATCAAGGATCTGCTGGTCGTAGCACCCGACATTGGCAGCGTGAAGATGGCCCGCGCCTACGCGAAACGGCTCGGCGCGGAGTTGGCGCTGGTCGACAAGCGCCGCCCGAAGGCCGACGCGGTCGAGATCATGAATGTGATCGGTGACGTCGAGGGCAAGAACGTCGTGTTCTTCGATGACGTCATCACGACCGGCCGCACGCTGTGCCAGGCCGCCGAGGCGATCAAGGCACGCGGCGCCGGGAAGATCTTCGCGGGTGTGTCGCACGGCGTGTTCTGCGAAGGCGCCTTCGAGCGCATCGACGCGTCGCCGATCGAGGAACTCGTGGTCACCGACACGATTCCGCACGAGCAGACGGACGGAAGGATCACGGACAAGATCACGCAGTTGTCGGTGGCGGTGATCCTCGGAGAAGCCGTGCAGCGCATTCACGAGGAACGTTCGCTCAGCTCGTTGTTCGTGTGAGCGGCGCGCTGTCGTGCGCCGGACGGTCCGCCGGGATGCGGGCCCATTGAAACGGTAGTTCCGAAACCGGGTGCATCCCGGAGACCATAAGAAGGAGGACGTTCATGGCAGTGATCGAAATGCCGGCCGAGAAGCGCGAAGACCTCGGCAAGGGCGGTGCGCGCAAGGCGCGCGCAGCGGGGACGATCCCCGGAATTCTCTATGGGCACGGCGAAACGCCGATGCCGTTGGCAATCGGCGCGCGCACGTTCCAGCTCGCGCTGCAGAAGCACAAGGGTGGCAACGCGATCGTGAACCTGGCGCTCGGCGGCGGGCAGTACACCGCGCTGATCCGCGATGTGCAGTACGACCCGATAACTCACCACATCCTGCATCTCGACTTCCAGCACATCTCGCTCACCGAGATGGTCGAAGTCGAAGTCCTGGTGCATCTGGTCGGCATTCCGACCGGCGTCAAGGACGGCGGCGGCATCCTCGAAACCATCATGCGCCAGGTCGAGGTGCGGTGTCTGCCCACCCAGATTCCCGCGGCGATCGATGTCGATGTGACCGGGCTTGCGATCGGCGACTCGGTGCACGTGCGCGACTTGAAGGTCGAGAACGCCGAGATCCTGAGCGACGAGGACTCGACGGTCGCGACGGTCGTGGCGCCGACGGTCATGGAAGAGAAGGTTGCGGAAGGCGCGACTTCGGCGGCCGAGCCGGAACTTGCCGTGGCGAAGGGCAAGAAGGACGACGACGAAGAGGAGAAGAAGGACAAGAAGTAGCCGGTGGCGCTGGTTCTGTGTCTCGGCAATCCCGGCGAACGGTACGCCCGCACGCGACACAACGTGGGCTGGCAGGTGCTGGACGCGTTGCGGACACGGCTCGATGCGCGCGAAGGCGCGCGCGAGCAGGAGTACCGCGAATGGGTGGCCGGGGTCGGTGAGAAAAGGGTGGCGCTGGTGCAGCCGCTGACGTTCATGAACCTGAGCGGAGCAGCGCTCACGGCATGGCGGGAACGGAATCCGGACGACGGCGAACTGCTGGTGGTGGCCGACGACATCTACCTGCCGGTCGGCTGGCTGAGGATTCGCAGGAGCGGTTCGAGCGGCGGTCATCGCGGGCTCGAGAGCATCGAACAGGCGCTCGCGAGCGCTTCCTACGCGCGGTTGCGCGTGGGAGTCGGCGCGGTCAAGAGCGAAGGGTTGAAGCAGTACGTGCTGGAGGAGCCCGCGGCCGCAGAGGCCGGGGCGATCGAAGAAGCGATCCGCGTCGCGGCCGACGCGGTGCAGTGCTGGCTCGAGGAAGGCATCCTCGCCGCCATGAATCGGTTCAATCGCAAGGTGCCGAGGGAGGCAACGGAATCGTGACCAAGTACGAAACGACATTCATCCTGGAGCCCGGTGTCGACGAGGCCAAGGTCAACGAAGAAGTCGAGCGCGTGTCGCAGCAGATCCGCGATCTCGGCGGCGAGTTGATCGAAGTCCAGCGCTGGGGCAAGCGCCGGTTGTCCTACGAAATCAACAAGAAGCGCGATGGCATCTACACGCTGTTTCTCTACAGCGGTCCGGGCGCCATGATCAAGGAGATCGAGCGCAAGCTGCGGTTGAACGAGCAGGTGATGCGCGTGCTGACGGTCATGCACGTCCCGCCGGAGCTCACCCAGCCCCAGATCAGCGCCGAGGCGGCCGCGGTGGCCGCGGAAGCGGACGGCGACGAGTAGTCGCCACATCGACATGAGGACCACGTGACCGAGCTCAAGCTCCCCGAGATCAACCGGGTGCTCTTGAGCGGACGCCTCACCCGCGATCCGGAACGCCGTTACGCCGCCGATGGAACCGAGATCACGAGTCTCGATCTCGCGTTCAACCGGCACTATCGCGGACGCGACGGAAAGCTGGCCGAGCATTCGGGGTTCGTCACGATCGTGACTTATCTGAGACTTGCGGAAGTTTGCGCGCAGTACCTGAGAAAAGGCAGCGCCGTTCTGGTCGAAGGGCGCTTGCAGATGCGGGAGTGGACCACGCCGCAGGGCGCGAAACGCCAGCGCCTGGAAATTCGCGGCGAACTGGTGCACTTCCTGGAGAAGAGCTCCGTGGCCGGAGCGCCCGAAACGGCGGCCGGACCGGAGGACGAGCGCCAGCTGTTCTGAGCAACCCGCTCGGGATCGCTTGCCGGAGGTGAAAGACCAATCGTATGGCCAAGGAACGTGAAGGCAAAGGCATCAAGAAGAAGTACTGCAAGCTGTGCTTCGAGAAGGTCGGATTCGTCGACTACAAGGACGAGAAGCGTCTTGGACGGTTCGTGACCGACCGCGGGAAGATCGTCCCGCGCCGCGTGTCGGGAGCCTGCGCGATGCACCAGAAGCAGCTCACGTCCGCGATCAAGCGGGCGCGCGTGCTGGCGCTGCTGCCGTTCACCAGTGACGTCTACCGCTGAGCCGCTGCGACCGGCGGCGCATCCGTCGTGGCTCCGCAGCGGACTCACGGTGCTGCTGCTGGCGCTGTTCTCGCTGCAGTCGCCGCCGCCCTGGAACAGCCTATGGCTGATGGTGCCGGTCGGAGTCGCGGCGTCGCTGCTGGCGTCGTGGCGTTTCGGTCCGTGGGGCGTGGTGGTGCCGGTGCTGCTGTTCGGAGCCGTGATGGCGGCCGAAGGACCGCAGAGCCTGTGGGTGTGGTGGATTCCGGCGACGGCGCTGACCGGAACCTGGATGGGACTGCGCGAGGAAGGTGGCGGCCCGGCGGCGGGACCGCGCGCCTGGATGCTGTTGCCGGTGCTGCTGCTCGCCGCGGCGATGCCATGGATGGTGCGTTATCCCGAGCTGGTGAAGCACCTGGAACGCGAGTTCGTGCGCGGTGACCAGGAATTCCTCGTCCTGGCGCGCGAGTTCGGCGCCAAAGGTGAGCGCCTCGCGGTGATCCAGCGCAGCGTGGAAGAGAATGCGAAGCTCCGTTCCCAGGCACTGCCCTATCTGCTGCCGACCGTGGTGTTCGTGTGGATGGCGCTGCTGGTGAACGCGGGACGCACGATCGCCGGGCGCATCGCGGGAACGCTCAAGTGGCCCGCGCTGTCGCGGGCGAGCCTCAAGCGCTTCCGGTTGCCCGACGGAGCGGTGTGGCTGTTTCTTGCGGGTCTCGCCCTGCTGGTCGTTCAGTGGGGCACGGCGACGTCGGCCGCATGGACCTTGATGCTCAATGCAGGGCTGGGATTTTGTATCCAGGGAATCGCGGTCGTAGAATCGTTGCTGCTCGCCCGCGGCGTTCCACCTTCCGTCATCGCCGTGACGATGGCGTTCGTTTTCGCTCTCGCCACCCCGGTGTTCATGCTCACCACGGCTGCCGTGGGGCTGAGCGACGTGTGGCTCGACTTCCGGCGTATGGAAGCGCCCACCGACACTGAAACCACGTAGGAGTCCTCCGATGGAAGTGATTCTGCTCGAAGACATGAAGGGCATCGGCCAGAAGGGTGCGACCGTGAACGTGAAGCCGGGCTTCGCGCGCAACTTTCTGCTGCCGAAGCGCATCGCGATCGCGGCCGGCACCAATGCGGGCAACCTCTACAAAGAAGTGCAGCGCCAGCGCGACGCGCAGTCCGAAAAGGCGCTCGTCGCCGCCAAGGCTCAGGCCGCCAAGATCGACGGGCTCGAGATCAACATCCCCGCCCAGGCGAACGAGGAAGACGCGTTGTTCGGCTCGGTGACCAACGGCGACATCGCCGAAGCGCTCGCCAAGGCCGGCCACAAAGTCGACAAGCGCACGATCGAGCTCGAGGAGCACATCAAGCAGCTCGGCAAGTACGACGTGCCGGTCAAGTTCCACGCGGGCGCGATCGCGACCGTCAAGGTCTGGGTGGTGCGGGCATGATCCAGCTCCGGGTGGCTTCGGCGTCGAGGCCGTGGGCCGCGGCCGCGCTGTTGGTGGTGTTGAGCGCCGTTGTGGCAATGCCGGCGGTGGCCGCCACCACGCGCGCCAAGGCGAAGGCTAGAGCGGGCGGAGCGGCGGATTCGAATCAGGTGCTGGTGCGGGTCGGCAAGGAAGCGATCACGCGCGGTGACGTGCAGCGCCGCATCGCGTCGCTGCCCGAGCAGTTCCGCGCGAACTACGCGACACCGGAAGGCCGCCAGCAGCTCGTCGATCGCATGGTCGAAGAGCGGGTGTGGATGGCGATGGCGGTGAAGAACGGTGTGGCGTCGCGCCAGCAGGTGCGTGAGCAGTTGGAGCAGCAGCGGCGCGATCTGATCATCCGCACCTACCTCAACGACGTGATGGCGGCGAATCCGGCCGTGTCGGATTCCGACGCACACGCGCATTACGAGGCGAACCTCGCGGACTACCGCGTGCCCGCGACGGTGACGCTGCGCCACATCAAGCTCAAGAAGGAGGCCGACGCGAAGCGGGTGCTGGCGCTGGCGAAGCCGGCGAACGCGAAGTGGGACGACCTCGTGAAGCGCTGGTCGACCGACTCGCTGACGCGGGCGAGCGGCGGAAGTCTCGGCACCGTCACGGCCGAGGGGCAGTTCGCCTCGATCGGCGCACAGCCGGCCCTCGCCGGGGAAGCCATGAAGCTCGAGGCCGGCAAGATCGCGGGGCCGTTCAAGACCGACCGCGGATGGCACGTCATCAAGGTCGAGGCGGTGAAGGCCGAGAGCACGCGGCCCTTCGAGCAGG
>JANLWX010000068.1:0-26794 GCA_031364845.1 Candidatus Eiseniibacteriota bacterium | reverse complement strand
TCTGATGGGCGTCGGCACGCCGCGCGATCTGCTCGAAGCCGTGCATCGCGGCGTCGACATGTTCGATTGCATCCTGCCGACGTCGCTGGCCCAGCAGGGCGTCGTGTTCACGAGCATCGGCCGGCGATCCTTGAAGCGCGCTGCCTACCGTGATCGTGAGGGTCCGTTGGACCCGGCCTGCACGTGCTACACCTGCCGGACCTACTCAATCGCCTATCTCTTCCACCTTCAGCGCACATGGGATTCGCAGGCCACTCAGTTGCTCGCACTGCACAACCTGCACTTCTACATGCACCTCATGCGCAGCATGCGCGAGCATGTGCTCGCGGGCACGTGGATCGAGTTCTATCAGGCGCAGCGCCAAGTGCTCGATGCGCGCGACAATTATGGCAACAAGGTGACCCGCGTCACGAAGGCTCAGCAATTGGCCCGCGCCATGCGGCGTGGACGCTACGAGGTCGTGGTTGGCGGCGATGTCGGGCGCATTCGCGATACGGTCTCCGGCGAAACGATGCATTCCGTGAATGACCCCGCTGAAGAGGCCCGCTCGCTCTACGTCGAGCAGTCGCGGCTTATCGAGCGGCTGGCGGAAGTCGACGTGCATCCACTCGTGGTGTGGGATGTCGGCCTCGGGGCGGGCACCAATGCGATGGCGACCATCCATGCCGTCGAAGCGATGGGTGAGGAGCGCAAGCGCCGGCTGGTGCTGGTGAGTTTCGAGAACGACCTCGACTCGCTGCGGCTGGCACTCCGGCATCCGCTGTGGTTCAAACATCTCCGCCATGCCGCACCACACGCGCTGCTGGCGAAGAACCAGTGGCTGAGCGCTTCGGGCGCCATCGACTGGTTGCTGATGCCGGGCGACTTCGCGACTCGAAAGTTCGATGCGCCGCCGCCGGACATCATCTTCTTCGACCCGTTCTCGTTCAAGGTCGACAGCGACCTGTGGACGTTGGCGGCATTCCGCGAGCTGGCGGACGTGTGCGAGCACAAGCACACGGAGTTGTTCACGTACACGTACTCCACGCAAGTGCGCGCCGCCATGCTAGCCGCAGGATTCCATGTGGCGAAGGGGCGCGCGACCGGACCGAAAGTGGAGACGACGATCGGCCTGTCACCCCTGGCCGCCACGCGCACGGGGCGCGAATTGCTGGGCGCCGAGTGGCTGAGCCGCTGGCAGCGCAGCGATGCGCAGATCCCGCTGGGAGCCGCTGGCGATGATGCGTGGCGCGCGGCGGTCGTGGAACATCCGCAGTTCCGTGACTTGCCCGTGGGCTAGAGCCGAACGCGAATCATCGAGTGCGCGGCGCATCCTTCACGCGCAGATTGGCGAAATAGCCGTCGGTGTACGTATGGGACCACAGCGCGATCGCGCCACGAGTATCGCCGAGCTTGAGGTCGTTCACGATCAGCGTGGGCTGGGTGGCGCCGTTCACGAACAGGCGCGCCTTGGTGCCTGAGACCTCGACTTTGAGATGGACCCACGCGCCCGGTTCCATGTCGGCGTAGCTCTCGTAGACACCGGGCGACTCCGTGCGCAGTCGTTGCCACGAGAAAGCGGGGCTCGAGGTGTACTGGACCGAGCGGTTGCGCCGCAGTTGATCCTCCGCCCGCGCGTTGGTGGGACGGATGTAGAAGCACTCGAACGAATCGGGCCGGGCCTGGACGCGGAACGCCACGCCAATGAAGCCGCGCGCGTTGGGCACCTGGGGGATGGGTGAGCCGGCGACATCGAGTTCGATCGTGCCGTCCCTGAACGCGCTGCCGGGAACGATGGCCAGCATCGAGTCGTCGTCGGCTTCGTGACCGATGCGCGACTGAAGGTGGATCGCGGGCTGACCGCGGTAGACGACGGATTCGGCGCGGGCGTTGACCAGCGTGAGTGTGTTGGGATCGAGAGGCCGCGAGTCACCGTGGGCAGCCAGTGGCGATCCGATCGCAACGAGCAGGACGGCAGCGAGGAGAGTTCTCATGAGCCCATCGTGGACTACGCGCGGGCTCGGGGACAGCGGGCGGGTCACCGGCGCACATAGGGACACTCCCACCGCAAGATTGGGGGTTCCGAGCGCGGCGGTAGTGATCGTGCAAGCCCGCGAAGCCTTCAGTGTTCTCGAGAGCGTCCACGAAGGCACGAATGGGCGTATTCTGGTCGCGTGTCTCAACGAGGGAGGTACTGATGATGCGAGCGAACTTGCGCGTCGTACGTGGCTTCTGGGTGTCGACCCTTGCGGTGCTCGCGTTTGCCTGCGGATGCCAGGATGCCGGCGACCGGATGGGACCACCGGAACCCGACACACTCGCAATGCTCCAACACACGACGTCGAGCGTCCTCCACGAGTACTACCGAGCCATTCATGAGCGCCGCTACGACGACGCGTACCTGTTCTGGGCCGACAGCGGCGCCGCAAGCGGCAAGAGCCTCGCGGAGTTCCGCGATGGCTTTGCCAACACCAAGACGGTCGACGTCGTGCTCTCGCCCCCGGGTCGAACCGAAGGCGCGGCGGGATCGCATTACGTCGAGATCCCCGTAAAGATCCGCGCCGTCACAACCAGTGACGCTCGTCAGGCATTCAAAGGCACGTACACGCTTCGTCGGAGCATGGTCGACGGCGCCACGCCGGAGCAGCGCTCGTGGCGGATCTTCTCCGCGGAGATCCGGCGCGACACTTTGTGAGCTGCGCAGCGCGTTCGAAACGACCACGCAGATCAGCATCGCGACGCGCGTGGGCGTGACCAAGGGCACGGCCTCGCTCACCTTGAGCCAAATCGCCGAGTGCGGTCTCGTGAAGTTCGATGCCGCCCGCTTCCCGGTGCTCACGCCCACGGGGCGCCGCGTGGCTGCCGACGTGCGCGGGCGCTACACGATCGTGCTGGCATTGCTGACCGAGGTGATCGGCCTCACACCCGAGCGGGCTTCGGCTGAGGCGTGTCGATGGGAACACGTGGTGAGCCACGAAGTCGCCGATCGCCTGCTCGACCTCGTACGGTTCTCCGCCGACAGCCCCGCTCTCTCGAAGGCGATCGAGCAGTTTCAAAGTTTTCACCGGCGCTGCAGCGTCAACGCTCAATGCGCTAGGGAGTGGGGCTCGGATTTCTGCGGCAGGCCAAGGTGTTCGCGGCCATTGACAACGCCGTCACGCTGCCGGCGTTCACGCGGGCCGATGCGGCGCTGTTCGCGCGCGTGAACGATCGGCTGGCGATGCAGTTCAACGTCGAGAACGTGTTCGACACCCGCTACTACTCGACCGCGCACAACAACAACAACATCACGCCCGGGGCGCCGCGGACCCTGCGGGCAGGGGTTGACCTCAGCTATTAGGACGTCGCTGTAAATCCTTGCGGGACGGCCGATACCGTCGGTCGTCTCGAGCAGAACTGCTCCTGTCGTTATCGATTGCCGATATAGTGCTTGACGGTAATCGATAAGGCGATTATTGATTATCAATAACCCGAAAGGAGCAAAGTCATGTCCCGACCCGCCTCGTCATCCGCCGCTCTGCCGATCGCCCACCTCATCCTGCGGATCCTGATCGTCCTCAACTGGCTGACGGTCCCCCTGATCCTGGCTCTCCTGTTCGTCATGCCGAACGAGGAGTGGATCATGAAGTCCTTCGATCTCTCGCCCTCGCTCGCAGCGGACCGTCTGGTCATGGGCCTGCGCGCAATCGCGGTGCTCGGCCTGTTCACGGTCCCGCTCAATCATGCCGTCCTCAAACGACTGCTCGCGATGGTCGAAACCGTGCGGGCGGGCGACCCGTTCGTCGCCGCGAACGCGTCGCGCCTGAATGCGATCGCATGGGTGCTGCTCATGCTGCAGCTCTTCAGCATTGTCATCGACGCCCTCGCCAAGCGCGTTTCGATCCCATCGCATCCGCTCCATCTCGATGCCGGCTTTTCCTCCACCGCCTGGCTCGCCGTGTTCCTCACGTTCCTGCTGGCCCGGGTGTTCGCGGAAGGCACGCGTATGCGCGAAGAGCTCGAAGGGACGGTGTGAGCATGGCGATCACCGTCAAGCTCGACGACCTGCTCCACGATCGGCGGATGACGCTGACCGACCTCGCGGACCGGATCGGAATGGCGCTCGCCAACCTCTCGATCCTGAAGACCGGCAAGGCGCGCGCGATTCGCTTCTCGACGCTCGAGGCGATCTGCGAGGCGCTCTCGTGTCAGCCCGGCGACATTCTTCGGTTCGAACCGGAGCCAGCGGGCAAGCGCGAAACGGATAGGGAGACTGCCCGATGAAACACGAGCTCACGTTGACCATCACCTCGTTGATCTCGATCGCACTCGCGATTGTTCACATCTCGGACGATGTCGTTCGCGGGTTCGATCCGGACGGGTTCACGAATGTCCGCGCGATTCTCATCATGGTCGTGTGGCTGTACGGGACGCTGGTACTCTCCGAAGGTCGCCTGAAATACGTGATCATGCTCCTCGGCTCGCTGCTGGGGTCGGTCATGCCGCTCGCGCACATGCGCGGAGCGGGAATGGTCGGCGGCCGGATCGTGGGCTCTGACGGAATCCACTTCTGGGTGTGGACGATGTTGACGCTCGGGGTCGTCGCGTTCTTCTCGGTCATTCTCTCGGCGCAGGGGTTGTGGAGCGTGCGGCGCGGTAAGGCTCAGTAGCCTCGTTCATGCGCGCGACTTCGTAGCGTGTGCGCGGTTGGAAACATCGTGGAAGGAGAATTCGCATGAGCAAGCTGCGCGTGAATGCATTCACCGTCTCGGTCGACGGGTATGGCGCGGGCCCGCGCCAGGACCTTGAGAATCCGCTCGGCGTGGGCGGTGAGGAACTCCACGGCTGGTTCCGGCCAACGCAGGTTTTCCAATCCATGTTCGGCAAGGAAGGCGCGAGCACCGGCGTCGACGCGGAGTTCGCACTCCGGGGCACGGAAAATCTCGGTGCGTGGATCCTCGGGCGCAACATGTTCGGCCCGATCCGCGGCCCGTGGCCGGACGACGAGTGGAAGGGCTGGTGGGGCGATGAGCCGCCTTATCATGTGCCGGTCTTCGTGCTCACGCACCACCCGCGCAAGACACTCGAGATGGCAGGCGGAACGACCTTCCACTTCGTGACGGATGGGATCCACGAGGCGCTGAAGCGCGCTCGCGACGCCGCTGCGGGGAAGGACATCCGGATCGGGGGCGGCGCGGAGACGATTCGACAATACCTCCGCGGCGGGCTCGTCGATGAGATGCACGTCGCGATCTCACCCGTGGTCCTCGGCTCGGGGGAGAACCTGTGGTCGGGCCTCGATCTGCACGCGCTCGGATATCGGGTCCGGAGTCACAAGACGTCAGAAGCGGCGATGCACGTGGTGTTCGAGCGGGAGCGCTGATGGAACCGCCCGGAGTGGTTCGAGAGCGCATCGCTCATGTCGAGTTGTATTCCTCTTTGCGCACAACAGCGGTCGCCTTGTGTTTGCTTGTGACATGCCAAGTCGTCTCTCGAGTCTCTCTTGCCGACGCACTGCCTACATGGACTCAACTAGCATCCAACGGTCCTTACAACGATCTCAGTCAGGGGCGCTACGGTCACGTGGCCATCCTCGACCCTGCCCGCCGAATGATGGTCGTCTACGGAGGCGCGTTCGGGACTCGCGAGAAACGATTCTCGCTCGATCTGACAAGCGGGCAATGGACGTCGACTCCCGTGACCGGTTCGCCGTTCTCGACGATCACGGGTGCGCTCGGAGTTCACGTCCCCGCGGCGGATGCGCTGATGCTGTTTGGCGGGAGCGATGGAACTGTGACGAATGCAACGGTGATGATCCCTCTCAACGCGGTGCCTCAATATCGCAATGTCGTTACTCAAGGGACCCCACCAGTTGCCCGTATCGCCCCGAGCGGCTGCTACGATCCAGTGCGCCATCGCCTTATCGTATTTGGCGGATACAATCCAGTGAGTGGTTTTATGAACGACTTGTGGGAGCTCGAACTGTCCACTTCGCCACCAACGTGGACACTGCTCGAGGTAGTCGGGGCCGCGCCCAGTCAGCGTGATGGTGCTTCGATGATCTACGACCCTGTCACAGACAGCGCCATTCTCTATGGCGGCAACCTGAACGGAACAGCGAATGGTGAAGTCTGGCGCCTCTCCCTGGTGGATGATCCGGGTTGGACCCAGCTCGCACCCGTAACGCCCTCCGGTGTGTCTCCTCCTTCTCGTTTCTTTCATGCAGCGGTCTACGATTCAGCGACCCGTTCAATGCTGACTTTCGGAGGCTACGGGACGACATCCATGGCCGACGTGTGGAGACTCGAACTCGATCAAGGCACATCATGGACCCCGGTATCACCTGGAGGGACGACCCCATCGCTGCGTCACTCTCTGGCCGCAATCTTCGATCCGGTGAGGAGGAGGCTGGTGGCATATGGCGGACGCGATGAAGCTGCCAATCGCAATCTGTCCGATACCCCAGTACTTGATGTTCAGACCGATCCGCCGCATTGGGTGGGTAACGTCGGTGCTCCAGTTCCGCGCTACGCTGCATCGGCGATCTACGACCCAGAAGCCGATCGATTCGTCCTCTACGGTGGCGCGCGCGACGTGTTCGGCGCAGTCGCCGACCCACCTGGAACGATTTGGCAACTCGCCATGGGCGAGGAACAAGAGTGGGAGGCGACCTATTTCAGCGGCAATCGTCCACAATCTCGCTTCGGGCATCAGTGCATCCACGATCCCTTGCGGTCAAGGATGCTGCTCATCGGCGGGTACGCGGGCGCCTACCTCATGGATGTGTGGGCTCTGAGCCTCGGTAGCAGTCCCACCTGGACGTTGCTGCAAGCGGCGGGACCTACTCCAACGGGCCGAAACAACTTCGTTGCTGCATACGATAGCAAGCGAGATCGTGTGATTGTCATGGGCGGGAACAATGCAGGCCATTACATGAATGATGTCTGGGCTCTCTCTTTGTCGAATGGATTGTCCTGGCAACAGCTGACGCCGGCCGGAACTCTGCCACGGAATCGAATGGGACATGCGGGATTTTATGATCCGGAGCACGATCGTTTACTCGTGTTTAGCGGGCTGGGTGAACTCAGTCCCAACACTCCGCTTAACGACGCTTGGGAATTGCGGCTAGGTGATTCGCTGGAATGGCGTGTCACGAATTCGACCTTTCAGCGAGCTTACCATTCGGTCGCCAATGACCCTCATCGGCGACGAACCCTCTTCTTCGGCGGATTGGCGTCTTCAGCATACGGTGACGTGTTCGAGTCCCCGTGGCAGCTCCAGGCTGATTTGAGTCCGGTGTCTTGGAGCGGAGCGGCGTCGCCCCCTGCTCGCTATGGGCATGCGGCGTCTTACGACACACGTCGAGATCGCATGGTGATCTTTGGGGGGACTCAGTACGGCGGACTTCCCCTGGGAGACATGTGGTTTCTGACCTGGCCTGAGCAGCCCACTTCGGTCGTTGCAAGTGTCGCGGAGTGGGCGGCGTTACCGCGCCATGTTCGGCTGAGCTGGCATTCTGACACTCGCGCTGGCGATCTTGAGGTCGTCCGCAGATCGGGCACAGGGCCGTACTTATTCATTGGTAAGCCCGTGCAGGATGGGGCAAGTCGTCTGTTCTACGACGATGATACGGTCGAACCTGGGCATGAGCATTCGTATGCACTGAGGACCCACCATGGGAGCGTCGTTGGTGAGGTCACAATCATGGTGCCACTTGATCTGGGGGTGCGCCTTGAGGGCTTCACTCCAAATCCGAGCGCCCGAACGCCCGCGATAGCATTCACGCTGGCGGACGATCGGCCGGCCCTTCTGGAGGTGTACGATTTGGCCGGTCGGATGGTCTGGCGTCAGGACGTCGGTGCGTTTGGCCCGGGCGCCCATCGAGCGGTAATGCCGACGAGTTGCCGATTGAGTACGGGCATGTACGTCATGCGGCTGCTTGTTGGGGATGAAATGCGCACGGCGCGTGGAGCGATCGTGCGATGAGGGCCGACTTGTCCGCCCTCTCTGGGGGGCGAGATCCCGTGCACGTCTGTTCCACAATTCGCCGAGATCTATCGCTCGAAACGATCAAGAACTCGGACCGATCCTCCAATCCCGGCGTCTGAGCAGGGAGAGCTGAAGAGGTCGTGCGGATGGACTTGTTCTAAGGGAGTGGGTCATGGGAACGACGACACTGGCGACCACCCAGGAATTGCTGGCGCGCGAGAGGCGCTTCTGGGAAGCGATGCGATCGAAGGACGGAGCACAGGCCGCTCGGATGACCGATGAGACGTGCGTGGTCGTCGGCGCTCAGGGCGTGTCCACGATCGACCCCAAGAGCATGGAGAAGATGACCGGCGAAGGAACTTGGGAGCTGGAGGAGTTCACGTTCGACGAGGGCAAGGCCCAAGTGAAGCTCATCGGCGACGGCATCGCGATCATTGCCTACAGGGTGAACGAGCACCTCATCGTCGACGGAAAGCCGCTGACGCTCGAAGCGAACGATGCGAGCGTGTGGGTGCGTCACAATGGCGACTGGGTCTGCGCACTGCACACCGAAACGCCGGCAGGCGATCCGTTCGGGCGCGACAAGGTGGCGACGCCGAAAGTGCCTCGGTGAGCAAGGGCTTTGTGCCCGCTCCCTCGAGGGCAGGTTCAACCCCAGTGGTGGTAGCATGCGGGTCGATTCGGTGACCGCCGTCGACTTTGTCGCCGAGTCGAGTTCGTGTAAGGACGCCACGCGAATCCTGGGGGAGGACGGATGATCGACGCGAAGACGAAAACGCCCTGGCATCTCTGGCTGGTCGGCGTAATCGCGCTGCTGTTCAACTGCATCGGCGTATTCGATTTCGTGATGAGCCTGTCGCAGGGTGAAAGCTACATGGCGAGCGCCGGAATGACGCCGGAACAGATCGCCCACTATCGCGAGATGCCGGCTTGGATGACCGCCGTGTGGGCGATCGGCGTCTTCGGGGCGTTCCTCGCTTCGATCCTGCTGCTGCTCCGAAATAAACTCGCGTTCTCCACCTTTGTCGTGTCGCTGGCGGCGTTTCTGGTGAGCCTGCTCTACACGTATGTCCTCACCAAGGCCGGCGACATCATGGGTCAGCAGATGGCGATCACGAGCGCGGTCATTGCGGCGTTGCTGGTGTTCTTCAGTGCGTACTCGCGGGCGATGGCAGGTAGGGGGGTGTTGCGGTAGCTCGGCAGACGGGCGAGTTAAGTTCGCGGAATTCAGGCCCCGGAGCGTCCAGCCGGGGCTGCTTTCGTTTGCCAGTGCGGCTTGGCCGCGGATGGACGGTATTTTCGGCGATCCATCGCTGACGCGGGCCGGGGATCTCTACGTCATCGGTGGTGTCCTGGTGGGTGGCGTCCCCGACGCCAATGCCTACGTGGCCCGGCGGAAGTGGGCCTATGACCGAGCCCAGTCGTTTCAAGATAGCCGAGCCTTTTCCGCTACCTGACCGTAGTGGGCGCGTGGTCAGGTATTCAATGCAGACTCAGACGTCCGATCCTCAGAGTGTCTGTGTTGTTGGTAGGAAATGAAGAAGCCTTCACGCGAGAGGTGAGGATCGAGAGCGCCATCGGTCCTTGGGATCTCGCGTCGCCATCGCCCGTGAACATCACCGAGGAACAGCTTCGAACTCAAAATCGCGTGACCGTCGTCGACGGTCAGCTGACCCACAACGAACTGTCCGTCCGATGAGACGGATGTCCATGATACCTCCCATCCGAGAGAGTCGAGGATGGTGCCCTGATCATCGACGATGAATCCTCCGCCGGGGTGCGAATAAGCGCCCGGGCCATGGATGAGGAATCTCTTTCCGTCGGTGAACTCGTCATAGACGAGAACGTATCCTGTCCCGGCCAGTGAATCGATGGCGGGAAGCCTGTGCACTTCATCGGACCCGGAGCAGGGCCTGAACACTCGAGGAGTCCGTGAATCCCCCCAGACGAATTCGGAGCGGGGTGCCAGACGGGAAGGCTTCTGAGCGCTCCATGCCTTGGGTGGAGGGAGGGCGTGACGCGTTCCCAGCTCGTCCCAGTAATGGATGTTGCCATCGCACGCCCAGACCCAGGGCCATGCGCGAGGCCCATCGAATAGCGTGTCGCGCTTCCCCCCATTCAACGGTGCGGCGACAAGGACCTGCCGATCCGACCTCGGATTCATCGAGCGGACAAGGCAGGCAATCCACGTTGCGTCGGGTGACCACAGCACGTTGGCCTGTCCTTCGACAACCTGGTGGATGGGCTCCTGCAGCTGTGTGGCATCGAATACCCCGATACCGTCCCGGGATTGGAGTGCGAGGAAAGCCCCTCTCGGAGACCACGGCCTGAGTTTCGCGGGAAATTGGTTTGCGAGCGAGGCGATCGGCTCAATCCGAATGATGGAGTTGACCCGGTTTCGTGGACACCTGACCCTTTGGGTCGGAGGTCACCACGATGCCGAAGAGCAAGCCGCCATACCCGCCTGAGTTTCGCCGCCGCCTGATCGAGTTGGTCCGTGCCGGGCAGACGCCCGAGGAGCTGGGCAAGTAGTTCGAGTGCACCGCGCAGTCGATTCGGAACTGGGTCCGCCAGGCCGATCTCGACGAGGGCAGTCGCAAGGACGGACTGACGAGCGAAGAGCGCGAAGAGCTGCGCCAGCTCCGCCGCGAGAACCGGACGCTGCGTGAAGAGCGGGAGATTTTGAAAAAAGCCGCGGCCTGGTTCGCGCAGGAGACGCAGTCGACCCCGAAGAAGCATTCGGGTTCATGAGCGCCCATCAGGCCGAGCACCGCATCGCGATGATGTCCCGTCTGCTGGGTGTCTCCTCCAGCGGATACTACGCATGGAAGCTCCGCGAACCCTCGACACGCGCACGAGCGAACGAGCGGTTGCTCGAGCGCATTCGCAGCCATCATCTGAACTCGGATGGGAACTACGGCAGCATCCGCATCCTGAAGGACCTGCACGCCGAGGGTCTCGCGGTCGGGCACAATCGTGTTGCCCGGTTGATGCGTAAGGCCGGACTGGTCGGCGTCACCCGTCGCAAGGGTTGCTGGACCACGATTCGCGACCGCGACGCGCGGCCCGCGCCCGATCTCGTGAAGCGCGAGTTCGTTGCCGACGCGCCGAACAAGCTGTGGGTCGCCGACATCACCTACATCCCGACGTGGGCAGGGTTCTTGTTCCTGTCGGTGGTACTCGACGTGTTCAGCCGACGCATCGTCGGCTGGGCGATGGCCAATCACCTGCGGACCGAGCTGATTCTCGACGCGCTGGAGATGGCGTTGGCGCGCCGGCGGCCCAAGGACGTAATCCACCACTCGGATCAGGGCTGTCAATATACGTCGATTGCGTTCGGTTCCCGATGCCGCGATGCCGGCGTGAGGCCGTCGATGGGATCGGTCGGCGACTGCTTCGACAACGCGATGTGCGAGTCGTTCTTCGCGACGCTTGAGTGCGAGTTGCTCGCGAAGCATCGCTTCCCGTCGCAGGCGGTGGCGGGACCGCGCGTATTCAACTTCATCGAGGGCTGGTACAACACTCGACGGCGCCACTCGTCGATCGACTATCTCTCACCGATTCAGTTCGAGCAGCGCTACGAAGCGGGCCTTGGGGGCGAGTCGCTCGAAAACGCCTTCCCAGGATGCCCGCAGAACGATCATCATGCGTCCGCATGAGTCAGAGGTCGGGGGCTGCACGAGCGAAACAGCGTCTCGCGCGGCCGTCGATCACCCGCAGTCCTCAACCGTCCACGGAATCGGGGCCACTCCACGTGGTGGCGCATGCGTGCGTCCAAGGATCCTGCTTTCGGGGCTTCGCTTCGTCAACCCTGCTTCCCGCTTTCACACGGCCTGGGGTCGGGCCGTTCCATTTCCAGCGTTTGCTCGGAGGCGCGCTCGTGTCCCGAAAGGAGTAGGCTGTCCATTAAAGCGAGCTTACAGGCGCCTCCCTCAGTCGAGGACGGGATCACGACGATGACGAAGAAGTCCACAATCGCTTTATTGATCCTTGGCCTGTGCGCGTCCCTTCCCGCGCTGCCGGACCCGCCCGATCCTGAAGTCAGCAGGGCCATATATGCGTCAGCGGGAACCAGCCCCGGACTCGGTGGATACGTGTCCGATGCGGAATTTGATCTCGTCGTTGCGCAGGTGCTTTCGGTGAGCGACGCAGCAGCGACGATCGCCAAGCCACCTCACGTCATCCTTCAGGTCGAACGTGTATTGCGTGGCCGATTGCGTCCGGGGAGCCTCGAGACCCTATGGATCATGGACGAGAGTATGCCCGGCTGCGGAAACATGACGCCCGCCGAGTGGGAAGCCCATGAGAGGTACTACGCCCAACGGGTGAAGGGGCCTCGCGTGGGAAAGCGCTTCATCCTGGCGGGCTCCCATGGCGAGGACTCTTTGTGGCACACCGTGCCTCAAGTGAGGCTGGCCTACGACGAAGCCCTTGCTTCCCAGCTGTACTCTCAGGCTCGAATGGCCGACTCCACCAAGGAGCACGCGGCCTCTGTCGAGCGACAGCGTGGGGCTGAGCAGGATGCCAGCGACGCCCGCTTACGCGAGTCTGCAGATCTGCGCCGCCTCGTGCGAGCCTCCACGGACATCCTCGTGGCCGAGGTCCGCCGTGGTGAGACGAAACTCACCGTCGAAGAGCGCCTGTACGAGGCTCCACACGAAGCAATCGCTCAAACGATCAACGCTTCCATCTCCAAGGGTTACGTGCGGGGCGATGGGTTGAGGGTGAAGTTGGAGGGACCTGAGAATGCAGTGGCAAGGCTTCTCAATCTTGCGGAAGAAGAGATGATGGTATCGGACCCGACTGGCGCCGTCGGGACGTACCTGTGTTTCTTGCGACGCCGGGCCCTGCTTCCTTATGACGGCGGCTTCATTCCGATGGTTCCGGCCGACCCCGGCACCGGAATCTTGGTCGCGAACCCCGAGCTGACTCGTCAGGTGCGCGGGATCATTGCAACGGAATCACGCAAAGGACCATGGTCGCCTCTGCCTCCGCCGGAGTGCGGAGCACGCTTGTCGCAATTTGCGCGACTACGTGGATCTGACGGGGACAGCATTAGAGTCCGCATTCTGTATGCGCGCCCTCAGAGAAATGGCGGACGCAGTCAATCGTTTGTTTTCGGCGTCGGCCTTCAGGACCGCGGCCGGCCTTTCATCCCGTTGTGCGATCCGTTGGGCGAGTGGGGTTGGAGCGATCAGCAATCGAGTCCGTACACGGTAGGACTTCCCCGAGTCGCGATGGCGGCGTGGGTCGGCGCACTTGCGAGCCTCCCTGCGAAAACGCTGCCGGCCGATTCTGTCGTCGCCATCCTGACCGTTCAAGGAGTAATTGGCGGCACCACGCGAAGCGCCGAGCGACGCCTATCAGACCGGGAACTTGCCCAAGTTGCTGAGGCCCTGACCAAGGCGGCGGTTGCCGACTCGACGGCGGCATGGCGGATCAATTACTGGAAGCACTCGTTCGGCAATCCGCTGGCTCCTGAGATGGGGTGGCGTTTGGCCGGGACGTAGATGCCTGCCAGGCGAATGACGGGGAGAAGTGATGCGTAGGCTAGGAGCGGTTCTGTGCGTCCTGATCGTCGGTGCACTCACCCATTGTGACGGTGTCCATGCGAGCGGTGCGACTCTTGCCTATTTGAACTGTGGCCTGGGTCTGTCTCCCGTGCCCCAGCACTACAACGGGTCCGTAAGATTGCCGAGCACGTCATTCGCGATGCAGGGGGGAATTGCCAGAAGGCTGTCGCCCTCGGTGTGTGGGAGTTTGGACCTCGAATATTTCCGATTTGGCGAGGGCGCCTCGATGGACGCGTGGGCCGGCACCATACCCGTAGTGGAGTCATCTACTGCGCTGACAGCGATGGTCGGCCTCAGGTTCGAGGCGAAGAAGGACGGTGTTGCGCCCTTTCTCGTGAGCTCGGCGGGTGTGGGGCACGTGATGGTCGGCGACTTCAAGTTCGAACCTGGCAGGACGATCCCTGGAGCGCGCTTCACAGCGCCGGCGTTCGCTATCGGGGCCGGAGTCAGGATGGGCTCCTCGACCAGTCGTGTGCGGCCTTCGGTCGGGATGCACTGGCTGAATGTGCTCACCTCAGATGAGGTTACGAACATCCTGCCTATAGTGATCGGGCTCACGTTTTGAATGGCCGACAACATCAGACAGGCCGTGGGTACCTCGCGAAAGTCCAGTTACCTCATTCTGCGAATACGCGATGTCACTGTTTCCGAAGAACCGATGGGAAGACGAGTAGCGAGTGCCGCGCTCCGATCTGTGGAGGTGGAAACCCGCGCCCGCAACAAGTTCACAAGATCATCGAAGACGAGCACAAGAATGCGGCCCGTGCTGGATCGCTCTGAGTCTGGGGCTTTTCCTCCAAGACCTGTCGGGTGAACTTACGGTTCCTCGAGGTTCACCAATCGCAGTCCTTGCCAATCACCGTATCCCGCAGTCCGCGCCGGCCTTACGTGAGGTAAATTCGCGGGCACTCATCGTGCTAGGATTCATGTGCACGCGTTGTCGGGACGTGCCGCCCAGTCAAGCCCCCAGAGGCCCCAATGCGAACTGCGATCATCGGCGTTGCCTCACTAATTACGCTAGCTCAGCCGGCTCTCGCATCATGGCCATCCGACCCCACGGCCAATCTTCCAGTGAGTACGGCTTCTCAGGATCAAGGCAACTCGGTGATCGTCGCCGACGGGTCAGGCGGTGTGTTCATCGCATGGGACGATCGTCGTAACGACCTGCCCGATGATCCAGAGAACCCGATCCCGGACGTCTACCTGCAACACGTTCTCTCCGGTGGCGAGGTCGATCCGCTGTGGCCGTCGAATGGACTGATGATCTCCGAAGGTCTGGGCCCGCAAGGCGGCGCCCAACTGGTCTCCGACGGGGCGGGCGGCGTGTTGATGGTGTGGGTGCGCTATGGATTTGGCGCTAACAAGATTTACGCGCAGCATGTGTTCGCCAACGGCACAATAGATCCGCAATGGCCAGCGAACGGTGCGGCCGTGACTTCATCCAACACCCTTGGGCTGGCCGTCATCTCGGATGGATCCGGGGGCATCCTGGCGACCTGGAGCCAGTACAGCTTGGGAACGTTCAGCGTCTACCTCCAGCACATGCTGTCTGATGGCGCACTCGATCCCTTCTGGCCCGCTCAGGGAATCATCGCAGCTTCGGGTTCAAGTTATTCGCCAGAGGCGACGTTGGTTTCCGACGGTGCTCACGGTTGTTTCCTAACTTGGGTGCAGTCACGCCGCGTCACGGCGCTTCGCGTGCGCGCCAACGGCTCGTTCGCCGGGGGAGGCACGGTCTGCACGAGACCCAGCGCGGGGAGTCCAATGCCGGTGTCGGACGGTGCTGGCGGCATGATCGTCACCTGGCATGACGGGGGAAGCGATGGTTACAAGGACGTTCAAGCGCACCACGTGCTTCCGAACGGCTCCGTCGATCCGATATGGCCCGTGAACGGGCGGACGCTCTGCTCTGCAGTTGGTACTCAGTGGTATCCGTCGCTCGTTTCGGACGGCAATGGTGGCGCGATCGTGGCGTGGGACGATCGGCGAACCAGTGGCATTGATGCTCAATGGATGGCCGACGTCTTCGCGACGCACGTGCTCGCCAACGGTGCACTGGATCCTCAGTGGCCGGTCAATGGGCTCGGCATCTGTACGGCCGACAAGCCGCAGTGGCGCGTTGCCATGGTCTCCGATGGCTCGGGTGGTGCAGTGCTCGCGTGGGACGACTTTCGGAACGACAACGATGACATTTACGCCCAGCATGTTTGGTCGAACGGGCAAATCGACGGGCGCTGGCCGATCAACGGGGCCTCGGTCTCAAGCGCGCCCGGCCATCAGGAACTTCCAGCCCAGGGCGCACAGACCTTCCTGTTCGCAGCAGCGACCGATGGCGCCGGCGGATCGATCATGACGTGGACCGATTATCGTGGGGGCTCGGCGACCGACATCTATGCTCAACGTATTCAGGAGAACGGACTACTAGCGCCGCCAACCACCGCAGTTGAGGCTGGCCCCAGCGCCTCGCTCCAGATTCGAGCAGTAAATCCTGTGGTCGGTCGACCAGAGGTCATGTGGTCCATGCCTCCGAATGGTTCCGCTCAGCTCGTCGTGTTCGACGTGAGCGGTCGCAGGATCTCGACGCGGGAGATAGCGCCCACTAGTTCGGGCCGCGGGTCGGTCAAACTCGAGCGGCTTCCCGTGGGCGTCTACATGATCCAAATCGCTCAAGCGGGGCAGACTGCATCGAGCCGCATCGCAGTTCTCCGGTGATATGGTAGCGGGCAGAGAGCGCTTCAAGAGTCCGTCTCAACGGAGGTCAGGCCGATGCCGCGTCCCCGAATGCTCACGTGTACTTCGAGCCACTTTGTCTTCGCGGTGTGCTTGGTTGTCGCAGGGATGCTGGCATCGAGCGCGATCCTTCACGAGAGCCCCCTCTTCAAAGCACCGTACTACCTGTTCGAGTCAGGCCAGTCTCCGACGTCGGTGGCCATCGCGGATCTGAACGAGGATGGTCGGCCGGATCTCGCGGTGACGCACAGCGGTGACTCCCACGCGGTTGCAGTGCTATTGGGAAATTGCTCCTAGAGGAGATCTCATGCGCCGCTCTATCCTGATTCCTTTTTCGACTCTCGTGTTGTTGTTCATGGTCGCGCCGGGTCATGCCATGACGGTCACGGTTCCTGGGGACTTCCCGACCGTTCGGGCGGTGGTGGAGGCGATTCACGCCCATGCGCTCATCGACACCGTCCTGATGAGCGCCCACTTGGAACCGTCTCCGCTCAACATTGATGACTGCGCTCTCACGGTCATTGGCGTACCGGGCCCTTTCGGCGTTCTTCCGACCCTGCCCGGCATGCTCATCCTTGATGGCGAGTTCAACTTCCGCGGTCTGCACGTGCTCGGCCCGATCGAACACTATGGGAACACGGTGTTCCGTGGATGCGAGATCGATTCCGGAGTCGCCTCCCAAGGGGCAGGAAACAGCCCCGGGAACCTCCACTTCATTGATTGCACTTTGAGAGGGCAGCCGGCCCTCAGCCTGATCCACTATGTTTCAGTCGACTCCTGCCGAGTCTTTGGCGGAATCAACGTCAACTACCCGGCCGATGCGGGTCTCACGATGAGGCACAGCACGATGACCGGTCCGGGGAGCGTTGCGATCACGCTCGGGACATCCAACGGCTGCCACATCGAGGGAAACGTCATTCGTGGCTTCGACAATGGGTTTTCCGCCGCGATCGAGGATGGCCAGTTGACGGTGCGAAACAACCTCATCGAGGGCTGCTCGGGAGTGGGGTTGTTCGCTCATTCGCCGTCCGCGGGGTCGGCTGAATTCGCTGACAACCAACTCCTCGCCTGCGGTATAGGGATAGAGGTATGGGATGGGGCCGTCCTGGTGAAGAACAACGTGATTCTCGGCTCCACCTTCGATGCGATTCGGGTTGGCGATGGAACGGTCGAGGGCAACGTCGTCGGACGTTCAGGTGGTAGCGGCGTCGTGTTGACGGGTGGTAGCGAAGTCACCGTCCAGAACAACACGTCGTTCGGCAATGGGGAGTCTGGCTTCGAGGCCGATAGCCGTGGCCTCACTCGCCTCGAGCGAAACATCGCGTACGGCAATCATCAATACGGGCTCAGGGTCGTATCGGGTTCGGCACTTCCGAACCTTTCCTGTAACGACTGGTTCGCCAACGATTCGGGCGCCGTAGCCGGCATGTCCCCTTCACCGCAGGACATGTCAGTCGACCCGCTGTTCTGCGATGTGGATCACGACAGCGTCAGCCTCACCGCGAATTCCCCATTGCTCGACGCACCGGGCTGCGGATTGATCGGCGCGCGAGGTCTAGGCTGCGCGTCCACGCCGACCCTCATAACGCTGTTCACCGCCCAGCGCGATCCCGCCGGCGTGCGTGTCCGCTGGGTTGTCGATACAACACGCTTGGCTGAGGTCTGGGTCGAGCGAGCCGATGTCGTCGCGGGACCATGGGTGATGATCGCGACCGAACACTCAACGGAGGGTGGAATCCGAGTGGCTCTTGACCGGAGCGCCTCGGCCGATCGGGGCTATTGGTACCATCTCGTCGGGCGTGATGGACGCGAAGCGGTCGTGATCAGCGAGCCCGTCTCGGTATCAGGTAGTGTGTCGCATCGATTCGAGTTGACCCGCGTCACGCCCAACCCAGGATTCGGCCCGCTGAGCGTTAGCTTCACCCTTCCACATGAGGCTACGGTCGAATTGAATGTGGTCGACCTTCAGGGCCGCCAAGTGAAGTCGCTTGTTCATGGTGCCCTTTTGGCGGGAACACACACGGTGGCGTGGATCGAGCCATCATCGCCCGGTATCTACTTCGTTGACTATCGCTTTCCGGGCGGTCATCAGGTGGAGCGGGTTGTTCGCCTCCGTTGACGGTCGAAAACACAGCTGAAAGATCGGGACAGCCCGGTAGGAGTTCTCGCTCCAGAGTGGGTTCAACGTTGGTGATGACGCGCGGTCGAGTGCGTCGGGCTCTGGCAGCAGTCATCATCCTTGCCCTCGTTCCCGCAACCTCCTGCGCGACGAAGCAGGACGTGACGAGATCGCAGCCGATCAACATCGCCATCGATCCGCCGCCACGGCTCCGCTTCGAGACCGTGCGCTCCATCCTCGAGGACAGCAAGGGCAACTACTGGTTCGGAAGTTGGGACGATGGTGTCTGCCGCTTCGACGGCAAGAGTCTCACCTATTTCACGAAGAAAGACGGCCTGAGCGACAACCAGATCAGGTCGATCCACGAAGATGGAAACGGAATTGTGTGGTTCGAGGGAGGCTTCGGACTCAGCGGCTTTGACGGGGAGAAGATCATCACGCCCGCCAACCGGAACTACACTTCGAAGAACGATTGGCAACTCGGGACTGAAGACCTGTGGTTCAAGGAGGACGGGGGGATGGGA
This sequence comes from Candidatus Eiseniibacteriota bacterium, assembly GCA_031364845.1. GTDB lineage: Bacteria > Eisenbacteria > RBG-16-71-46 > RBG-16-71-46 > RBG-16-71-46 > JANLWX01. The sequence goes on along the minus strand of JANLWX010000068.1, from coordinate 7,901 downwards.
GCAACCGAGATCGAAGCGCTGCCGGGTGTGTATCGGTACGACGGAAAGACCTTCACCTACCTGGCATACCCTGTCCCCGCGGATCCTGCTCGAGTCAGTGCTCATGCGACGACGGGCATTGCCAAAGGGAAAGGCGGGAGGCCCTGGTTCGCAACCTACACTGCGGTGTTCGGATACGATGGCAAGTCCTTCACCACCATCGATGACAAGAGCCTGGGACTCAACGACAGCACCGGTCGGCTTCACGTCCGTTGCGTCTTCGAGGACAGCAAGGGGAAGCTCTGGATCGGAAACAATGGGATCGGAGTCATCCTGCACGATGGCCACGCCACCACCCGATTCACGCAGGAGAAGGGGCTTGGCAAGTTGGGGCCGCACGGTGGGAGAGCGCTGCCTCAGCCTGGGGACGTGACCGATGGTTCCCCCACGCTGCATCGGGTGTTCTCTATCGGAGAAGACCGAGCCGCGAACATCTGGTTCGGCACCGTCGAGAGTGGTGCCTGGCGATACGACGGAAAGTCATTGAAAAACTACTCGGCCAATGACGGGCTGACGAGCAAGGACATCATGGGTATCTACACGGATCGCCATGGCGACCTGTGGTTGGCAGGGAATGGCGTGTTCAAGTTCAACGGAGCGTCGTTCGACCGGATTCACTGACGGCAGCCAAGGAGCGCCCCCCCGGTGATATGCTTGCCACTCTGACCTGATTCTCGGGATCCCTCTGCTATTGGAGTTCGCATGCGATCGGTCGCCCCACATCGTCCGGCTCTCGTTGTCGCCCTTGCGTATCTTGCCCTGCTGGGCCTTGCGTCCGCAGCGACGGCCGTGGAAAGGGCGCCCTCGCGCCACGCGCGAGAGGCGTACCACTCGGTTTCAGCCGAGCGCCGGGACGAGAACGACGCTCCGGAGTGGGCACACTGGCTGGACCGCGATCCCAAGGACGTGAACGTGTTCGAGGTGCAGCGGGAATACCAGCAGTGGTACACGAGCGAGGCGCGCGGCGAGGCGCCTGTCGCCGCCGAAGAAGCGGCTGAGAAGGGCGCCGAGCGCGATGACCCGTGGGCCGAGCGTTACCTGCGCTGGCGCCGGTCAATCGAGCGCTACGTGCAGCCGGACGGCTCCATCGACTTCGCGCGACCGAGTGGGCCCACGCCGCTCGTCGAGGCGGCGCGCATCGCGCCCGGTACACAGAGCACGACCTGGAATTATGTCGGGCCGATCACGACCAACTGGGCGGCCGACGAGAGGCCGGCTCACGACGCAAAGGTGTCGCAGGCCAACGTGTACGCCTTCGACGTCGCGCGCAGCGACCACAACGTCCTCTACTGCGGCACCGAGACCGGAGTGGTTTCGAAGTCCACCGACAAGGGCCTGCACTGGTCTCCGGTCGGTGAGTTCTACGCGAACTTCTCGTCCGCAGTCGGTGGCATCGCGATCCACCCGAACAACCCGAACATCGTCTTCGTCGCCAACGGCACAGGGGTACACCAGACCACGAACGGCGGTGCCTCGTGGACACCGATCCTGAGTGTCGCCGGGCTCAGCCCGAACTTCATCCGCATCAACCCGGCGAAACCCGACACGATATTCCTGGGGACCGCCACCGCGATGATCCCGCACACGACGGCGTCGGGCTGGGGTTCGGGCCTGAGTCGTCCTGCGTTCGATCTCGCGTTCAAGCCCGGGAACGCGAGCATCGTCTACTTCCTTGCACGGAACGCGGCGGGCGACAGCATCGACTTCCTGAAGTCCACCAACAGCGGCAATTCGTTCACGAAGCGCCTCGGTGGCTGGGTCGGCGACGCCATCCTGGGAAGCGACGGCGGCGCTCGCATGACGGTCACGTCCGCGGACCCCGATCGCATCTATGTCGCCCTGCTCACGCCGAATGGCCCGCGCGTCCTTCGCAGCAGTGACTCTGGTGAGCACTGGACGATCGTGGCCTCGAATTCGCCCCTCGACTCGTTGGCGGAATGCGTATCAACGGCCGGCCCCCTCGCGATGACGAATGGCCAGGGCTTCTACGACCTGTCGATCGCGGCCTCCGACACCGATGCCAACCAGCTCGTCGTCGGGACGACGGGCCTCTATCGCTCGACGGACGGCGGGTTGACCTACGTCACGGTGGGGTATCCCTGTACGGCCGACTACATGCACGCCGACATCCAGGAGATGCGTTCGATCGGTGGTGATGCGTGGGTGGCCTCCGACGGAGGGATGAACTACTCGAGCGACTTCTGGGCGACCCAGGCGAACGTCTCGGTGCGCAACGAGGGACTGCGCGGCACCGAAATATGGGGCTTCGCGCAGGGGTGGAACGAAGACGCCATCGCCGGTGGCCGGTACCACAACGGTGCGGTCGGCTATTGGTACGAAGGCTACCCGAACGGCTACTCCATCGTCGTCGGCGGGGGAGAGCCGGCCACCGGGTACATCAATCCCGCCAACAGCCGCATGGTCTACTGGGGCCTGGATTTCGGGAACGGTTTGGTGGGTGGCCAGCGTGTCGTGTTTCCGGAGACGCCGGACCAGCCGACGGTGTCCACGGTCATCCCGGCGGTCCCGTACCAGTCGGCCGAACGTGGCGATGGCCTCTACATCGGCATGGATACCGGTGACCAGGAATGGGATCCCCGCTACTCGAACGTGTATTGGATCGGGCAGAAGCGCAAGCTGGCGGTGACCATGAACAATGGTGCTTCGTTCCCCAACGCGTTGCCGTTCTCGGACACGACCAGCATCGGCCAGCACATTCGCATCAGCCGCAGCAATCCGCTGGTGATCTATGCCACGGTGTGGACGCAGACGCAGGGGATATTGCGCAAGTCGACGAACGGGGGCGGCAACTGGGGGTTCACCACGAACCCTATGGGGCCAACGCCCGAGCAGCGCAAGATCTCGACGATTGCGTTGAGCGGCACCGATGCGAACGTGCTGTGGTGGTGCTTCCGCAACGGTCCCGATGGCAACAAGGTGTTCAAGACCACCGACGGCGGCGCGACCTGGACGAACTGGACGACCCCGACGCTCAACGGCGTCCAGCTGCAGGACATGGTGCACCAACTCGGCACGAACGGCGGCATCTACCTGGTGGGCGACTATGGTGCGGTGTTCTATCGCAACAACACCATGCCGGATTGGGTCCCCTACAACACGGGTCTGCCGCCGCAGCTCACGACGCACATGGTGCGCGCCGGCATCCAGTACAAGAATAAGAAGCTCCGGCTCGCCACGGCATCGGGGTTCTGGCAGGTTGACCTGTTCGAGAACTCGACGACCACGCTGGTGCAGCCCATGGTGGACAAGCAAACCGTCAGCGGGCCGTGCGACACGCTGCAATTCGAGAGTTACTCGGTGGTGAACGGCCCGGCGACCTACCAGTGGTCGTTCTCGCCCCAGGTGCTGTGGGTCAGCAATGCGAACGCCCGCAATCCGCGGGTCGTGCTCGGTCCCACACCCGGAGCGTATGACGTCACACTGCGGATCACCGACTCGAACGGCGTCACGACGCGCACCATTCCAGCCATGGTGAGCAGCAGCTTCGTGCCGAGCGTGCAATGGGCCTCGAGCATCCACGGGTTCAGCAGCCAGTACGACGCCAACACCTACTCGGCCGTTCAAGCGCTGGGCGCGCCGGACGCGTACCCGGCGTACGGCGACTTGGTGGCCGTGTGGGCCAGCCTCACCGCCGATGGCCAGCGCGAGTATCTCGATCTGCAGTTCGCAACGCCGGCGCCGACGAACTTCGTGGAGGTCGTCGAGACCTGGAACCCCGGAGCGCTCGACAAGGTATCGGTGCGCAATCGCAACACTGGTGTTTACCAGGAGGTGTGGTCCGCCGTGGCAGCGCCCGCGCCGCCCGTCTCGCGCAAGTTCGACGTCGTGTTCCCGGAACCGCAGTACCTGGTCGACGCGGTGCGCGTCGAATTCAATTCCCCCGCGGTGCCGGGATGGAACGAAATCGACGCCGTCGGGATCGGCCGTTGCGGCTGCGCCCCGAGTCTCGTCGACGTGGCACCGGCGCCGACCGCGCCCGCGAAGAGTGGCCTCGAGTGGGCCCGGCCCAATCCCTTTACGCATGCGACTCGCGTGGGCTTTGCACTCGCGCGCGCAGGCAAGGTGACGCTCGACGTGTTCTCCGTCACCGGCCAGAAGGTGGTGACCCTCGTGGACCGCGAACTCGCCGCCGGCCAGCACAGCGCCGAATGGAACGGGCGCGACGCGAACGGCGAATCGATGCCGTCGGGGATCTACTACGCGCACCTGGTGGGGCCCGGCACCCGGGCGACGATTCGACTCGCGAGGATTCGCTGAGGGGCAATCGCGGGGTGGTTGCAGGGTGGGGCGCATGGTCCCTGGCTCGGCGGCGCCCGCTGGGCGAGTTGTATTATCTTGCTGCGGCACAGTCCCGTGGCTCGGACATGCCGTGTGTTGGTTCCCAAGCCCCCACCCGCTCGCCAAAACCTGAGCGGTGCTGGACACCGCCCTGCCGGCCCGGAATCGCGGGCCCCCCCATGACCCCAAGGAGCTGTGCATGATCGGGACGCGCATCGTCCACTATGAGATTCGCGAGAAGCTGGGCGCCGGCGGGATGGGCGAGGTGTGGCGGGCGAGCGACAGCAAGCTGGGCCGCGACGTGGCGCTGAAGGTGCTTCCCGAGTTGTTCGGCTCCGACGCCGAGCGGATGGCGCGCTTCCAGCGTGAGGCGCAGGTGCTGGCCTCGCTCAACCACCCCAACATCGGCGCCATCTACGGTCTCGAGTCGGTCGGCGACGTTCACTGCCTGGTGCTGGAACTCGTGCGCGGCGAGACGCTGGCGGAGCGCATGGGGCGCGGCACCGTGCCGCTCGGCGAAGCGCTCGACATCGCGCGCCAGATCGCCGATGCGATGGAAACCGCGCACGACCAGGGCGTGCTGCACCGCGACCTCAAGCCCGGGAACGTGATGATCACGCAGGACAACGTGGTCAAGGTGCTCGACTTCGGGCTCGCCAAGGCGTTCGAGGGCAACGCCGGCAGCGAGAGCATCAGCATCTCCCCGACCGTCACGGCGAGGAACACGCTGGCGGGCGTGATTCTCGGTACCCCGGGCTACATGAGCCCCGAGCAGGCGAAGGGTAAGCCGGTGGACCGGCGCGCGGACATCTGGGCGTTTGGCGTCGTGCTTTACGAGATGCTCGCTGGGCAGCAGGCGTTCACCGGAGAGACCGCCTCCGAGGTGATGGCGGCGGTGATGATGCGCGAGATCGAATGGGACCGGCTGCCGAAGGACCTCCCGGCGCCCGTCATGCGCCTGCTCCGGCGCTGCCTCGAGAAGGATCCGCGGCGGCGCCTGCGCGACATCGGCGAGGCGCGACTGATGATCGAGGACTACCTTGCGAACCCGGCGGGCGCCGAGGCGGCGCTGTCGCCGGCGGCCCCTCTCTCGCCCGTGCCCCGCGCCTCGCGCCTGCCGCTCGTCGGGGCGGGGGCGCTGGTCGTCCTCGCCGCGCTGGTGGCGTGGTCCCCGTGGCGCCCCCCGGCGCCGCCGCCACCGGTCATGGAGTTCGACGTGGAGCTCTCGCCGAAGCCGCTGTTCTCGGGCTACGGCAGCGCGGCCGTGCTGTCGCGGCAGGGCGACCGTATCGCCTTCGTTCCCGAGGGCGAGGATCGCCTGATGTACGTGCGGGACCTCTCGGATCCGACGCCGCGCGAGATCGCCGGCACCGAGGTGGCCTACCACCAGTTCTTTTCGCCGGGCGGGGACTGGATCGCCTTCTTCACCCGCAGCGAGCTGAAGAAGGTCTCGATCCGCGGCGGCGCGCCGCTCATCCTCGCGCCGGTCGCACTCAACCGCGGCGGCACCTGGACCGACGAGGGCACCATCGTCTACGCCCCGAACCCGAACAGCCCGCTCATGAGCGTCTCCGAGTCGGGGGGCGAGGCGCGTGCGATCACCCAGCTCGACTCGACCGCCGGCGAGATCTCGCACCGCTGGCCGCGGGCGATTCCCGGTCGGTCGGCCGTGCTGTTCACGGTGTTCGCCAATGCCCCGGGCCTCGAGAAGGGGCGGCTCGAGGTGCTCGACCTCAAGAGCGGGAAGCGCAAGGTGCTGCACCACGGCGGCACCGACCCGCGGTATGTCCCAACCGGCCACATCCTATACCTCTACGAGCAGACGCTGTTCGCGCTGCCGTTCGACGTCGAGCGCATGGAGGTGACGGGGAACCCGGTGCCGCTGGCCGAGAAGCTGCGAACCTCCGTCGCCGAAGGCGCCGCCCAGTACGACGTCTCGATGAACGGCACGATGCTCGCCATGTTCGGCGGAGAAGGGGCGGCCGAGCAGAGCGACCTCGTGCGCATTCCCCTGGCCGGCGGGGCGGAACAGGTCCTGCTTGAACCTGGAGCGATCGGCGGGCCCGCCGTGTCGCCCGATGGCCGGCGCATCGCCTACTCGCTCGGTGCCGCCACGGAAGCCGACGTGTGGGTGCTCGACGTGGCGAGGGGCACGCGCACGCGCCTGACCTTCAACGAGGATGGGGCGGACTGGCGTCCGGTGTGGTCGCCCGATGGGAAGTCCATCGTCTACTCCTCGTCGGGGGCAAGGAGCGGCGCCGGGAGCCGGCTGACCGTGAAGCCGGTGGATGGTTCCGGCGAGGAGAAGGCGCTCTCCTCGAAGGCAAATCTTCAGGTGCCCGGGCAGGTCACGCCCGACGGCTCGACCATTCTCTTCTCGCAGAACGTGGCCGGGAACTGGGGGGTGTGGAAGACGAGCGCCGTCGAGGAAGCCGAGCACGAAATCGTGGTCGACACGCCGACGCTCGAGATCGGTCCCCGGCTCTCCGCGGACGGCCGCTGGCTCGCATACCAGTCGGGCGAATCGGGCCGGCCCGAGATCTACGTCCGGCCCTTCCCGGCGCCGGGGGGCAAGTGGCAGATCTCCACGCAGGGCGGCGCCGAGGCGAGATGGTCGCGGCAGGGCATGGAGCTGTTTTACCGGTTCGGCGACTCGCTTTACTCGGTGTCGGTCACGGCCGGCGAGTCCTCGATCGAGGCCTCGCGGCCTCGGGCCCGGATCCGGATCCCCGCCGGGCCGGGGGGTATCGTCGGATCCTACGACCTCACGCCGGATGGCTCCGCCATCGTGGCCGCCCGCCAGACGCAACGGGACCGCGATATCGCGCCGCTGCGCCGCGTGCGGGTCACGCTCAACTGGTTCGAGCGGCTGCGCAACCTGGCGCCCGTGGCGTCGAAGTAGGTGACGAAAGCGCTCGAGATCCCACCGACGCGGTGAGCACCACGGCGCCGCCCGCGTTCACGTCGGCCGCCTCGACGATCGCCCAGTGCACGGGTCCGAGGAAGCCGCAGCGCACGTTCTGCGGCAACAGCGACAGGTGCATGTCGAAGAACTGAACTTCGCGCGCGGGTCGAACCCGTATCTCAGCTGCGCGGACAAGGTGTTGTTCGAGTTGAACGCCCGGCACCCCGCGTCGCTGCTGGGGCTACTGCAACGGAGCCAAACTGGCGTCCCCAACGGGATTCGAATCAGGTCGTCCCGCTAACCCCTTGGACGACAATGGGCAGGATGAGACGAAACGGACCCGTTAGACAGGTTGGAAGGGGTGGACGGGCACACTGACGGGGACACAACATTGGTCGCGACATCTGACGGAGCAGAGGTGTCCTAATTTGGCCCGGCGAATATCAATGCGTTGCAGCGACAGGCTGGCCGGCAAGAGTTATCCGTCTACCGCCCCTAGCCTAACTGGATGCGGGCGTCATGAGCACGAGGTCTATGACGTAACGCCTCAGAGTGATGCCCTGCAAGGCAGCGACGTTCCTTTCCTGCTGAATTACGGCCCAATGAGCGCCTGCGAGGGTTAGCTCATGCTAAGCAGCCGCGAATTCTCCAGCGCTAC
>JANLWX010000056.1:0-47134 GCA_031364845.1 Candidatus Eiseniibacteriota bacterium | reverse complement strand
TCACCACCGCAACTGCAACACCAGCCCCGCCGCGCACGCTCCGAGCGCCACACGCGCCTGCCACGGCACCGGCTGCGACGGCAGCGGCAGGTCGGTCGCGATGCCGACCGCCTCGCGCAACTGCCGCATCGCCACGCTCAGCCCAGCGACCCATGCCATCGCGAAGGCGATCATCACCCACGGACGGCCGCTGCGCGTGACGGCGTGCGCGGCTTCGAGCCACATGCTGGCACCCGGTGTGCCGGGCACACCGGCGAGCGAGAACAGCGCGTAGAGTCCGGCGATGCCTGCGATCGCGTGACGTCGGAACAGCACCGGTGCAGGGCCGGGTCGCGCATCGGCGACCGGAAGGAAGCGCGCGAGGATCCCCGCACCGGTGAGCGCCACCACCAGGTGCGCGGCCCAGCGCGGCACGACGCCTTCGATCACGCCCGCACCGCCGGCGCCTTCGCGCGCGAATGCGAGCATCGCGAGCAAGAGGCCGCCGTTGAGGCTCGCGAGCGTGCCGACGCGGCGCTCAGGACGATGTTGCACGAGCAGCGTGATCGCTCCGATCGAAAACGCGAGCGTCGCCGCGATCGCGAGCAGGTCCGCGACCGCGCGCGCGGCGTCACCGAAGGCTTCGATTCCGATCAGGCGCGAGGCGAGCCATTCGGCGCCCGACACCTGCAGCGCCACAACCGCGAGCGGCGCGAGCCATGTGGGCGCACCATGCAGCAGATCGGCGGCCCAGAAGTGAAACGGCGCGCCGCCGAGCAGCACGAGGCCGAGCAGCAGCGAGAGCGGAAGTGCCGTGCGCCACAGGAAGTCCGGATCGAGCCCGAGGTCGAGCACCGCCCACTGCTCGATCGGCACCGGTGTACCGGTCGCGAGCACCAGCAGCATGACGCCGGTCCACGAGAGCGCGAGTGCTGCCCCCAGCACCCACAGCAGCTTGAGCGCGCATTCGCTCAGCAACAGACTCGATCGATCGCGCGCGAGCAGCGCAACGACGAGTCCGATCACGATCACGAGCCCGGTCGCACCCGCGGCGGGTGCGAGCACTCCGGCGGCCACGAGCGGCACCAGCACGACCGCGGTGCTCATCTCGAACACGTCGACACGCCCGCGCCGGTCGAGCGCCAGCATCAGCATACCCGCAGCGAGCGCCACCAGCGGCGCCAGCACGGGCACGGCGAGATCGAACGGGTTCATGATCATCGCAGCAGCGGCAGCACGACGGCGAGCACGCCGATGCCGACCAGGAACAGCAGATATTCCTGCGCGTCGCCTGAGTGGAGGTCGTGCAGCGGCCCTGTGATTCCGCGCAACACGCGGGCGAACAACCCGACCACGCCGCGCTCGAGGTGAACCACGAGATCGAACGCGCGCCGCGCGAGGGAGCGCGAAACATCGCCCACACCCTGGAGCCGTTCCCAGAGCCGCTCCGGACGCCGCTGCCGTTCGAGAATCGCGGCCCAGCCACCGAGAACGACCGGTGCCAAGGCCACGACCGAAACGCTCCATGGCGGCTCGAAGCCCGCCCACCACGCGAGCATCAGCGCGAACGGCCCGAGCACCAGTGTCGCGACCGCGGCGATGTGGCTCAGGCTGAGCGCAGGATCGGGCCGCATCACCTTGCGTCGCTCTTCGGCGTGCACGAGCCGGCCGATGGTGAGCCACGCGGCGAGCGCGGTGGTGAACGCGATGCCGGTGAGCACGAAGCCGCTCGCGCGGCCGAGATGCTCCGGGCCATGGCCGATCGACGCCGCCCACGCGAGCACGGCGAGCGCCACCCATGTCGCCGCACGCCACAGACGCGTGAGCAACTTGCCGCGGCGCGGCGCGCTGCCGCGCAGCTCGCCCATGAGCAGGAACATGTGCCCGCCGCAGGTCGCGATCCACATGAGCAGGGTCGCGACCGGCGTGATCTCGCGCCCGGCGACCGCGAGTGCGGCCAGCGTGCAGTCGCACACCACGAGCCAGCGCAGGCTCGCGGTCCACGCGCGGCGCGCATAGGCCCGCAACACCGCGAGTACCGCGGTGATCATGAGCAGGACGATCGCCACGTTGCGCGCCTCGGGCACTTCGATCCAATGGCGGCTGTGGCGCCACAACACGGCGAAGCCCGCAGCCGGCAACAGCGCCGGCAGCCACGGGCGCATTCCGAGGAACGGCCCCGGCAGATCCGAGAACGCGCGCGCGAGCGGTAGCGCGGCGAGCATCTCGAGTCCCGCCCACACGACTGCGGCCGCTTCGACCATCCGGAACATCGCGAGCGCCCCGCGCGTCTGCAGCCCGGCGAACGCGCGCAGCCCGCCCTCCGCGGCGGGCGCATGCGCGGGATCGAGCATCGGGAACGCGGCATGGATCGCGACCGCAAGCCACAGTGCGGTCGCCGGACGGCGCACCCAGCCCCAGCGCTGCACCTGCTCGGCGGCATCGGCGGCCGAACGCGCCCACCACCAGAACGCGGCCGCGAGCAACTCCGCGCCGACCGCCGCCGCGAACAGCGACGGCATCCATAGAAGTGCCACACCGCTCACGCACAGCACGACGCCGACGATACGGGGCCCGGCGAGGCGGCGGAGTTGCTCGCGCAGCGGAAGCATCAGTCGTGCAGATCGTGGGCGTCGCCGACCCACGGGCTCGTCGCGACGCGCTCGCGCGTGTGGCCGATGCGCACCGCGAGCGCACACGTGAGTGAGGTCGCGAGCACGATGCCGTAGTCGGGTGACAGGGTCGCTGCGACCAGCGATTCGCGCGCGACGCGTTCGACGATCTGGAGGCCGAGCCCGAGCATCGCGAGCGCGATCGCCGCACGGACCGTATGGCGGCGCAGCATCAGGTGGAGCAGTCCGAGACACAGCACAACGATGCCGTAGGTCGCGCGCCGGCTCGCGTCATCGGGCAGATCCTGGCGGCCGATCGCGATCAGGAGCAGCGTCAGCAGCGCTACGCCGAGCATCAGCCCGACGCTCCCCGACTCGAGCAGTCCGACGCGGCGCGAGAGCACCGCACCCCGGCGAGGGGCTGGCGCGCTCGTGACGCCCCACGCGACCGCGGCCCACAGAATGATCCACGCGAGCCGCAGCGGCGTCGGAGCAAGAACCTCGGGCACCGCGCCGAGCGCGAGTCCGGTGCCGAATGCGGTGAAGCGCGCCACACGCCGGCCGGGCATGAGGACGAGCACGATCATGAAGCCGACCGGCAGGAGCCAGCGCAGGAGTTCCGCCGGCGGAAGCTGAGTCCAGGTATCGAAGAAGGGCACTGGACAGGCTCCGGGGTGAACGGCTCAGACCACGGCGCCCGACGGTCCGGCGCCCATCCACCGGGCGCCGTCGCGATCAGGGGATGTAGGCGCTCTCGGCGGCGAGCAGCGTGGAGAGAAACTCCTCGGGCGTCTTCGTCTCGCGCAGACCGTTGCGGACCGACTCTTCCTTGAGCAGCCGCGACAGATTGGCGAGCGCGCGGACATGGAGCGTGGTGGCCTGCTCGGGCGACACGAACATCACGATCAGATAGACGGGCTGGCCGTCTTCGGACTCGAAGTCGATGCCGTCGGCAATCACCGCGCACGCGGCCGCCATGCGGTCGACGGAGCGGGCCTTGCCGTGGGGGATCGCGATGCCGTTGCCGATCCCGGTGGTCATCATCGCTTCACGTCGCATCACGCGGTCGAGGATCTCGCCCTGGCTGCTGAAGCCGTGAGCGGCTTCGAGAACTTCGACCAGCTCGACCAGCGCCTCGCGCTTGGTGCGCGCCTTGAGCCGCTGGGTGACCGCGCTCGAATTCAGCAGTTCCGAAAGCCTCATGGCGGTCACGCCCCCATACGAGCAATGCAAAGACAGACAAGGGTTTCGAACCTAATGACCCGCACGCGCGGGTGTCAAGCGGGATTGAGCTTTTCGGGAATGTCGCCTGGTCACGCTCGAACCGCGGTTGCGTAGGTTCAACCGTGTGGGAGAGACTTTGCCCGGAGGTATCCGCATGAATCTGATCGACGCGCCCATTCGCCGCCTCACGCTCCTCACTTCGGGGCTGCTGCTCGTCGCGGGCCTCGCGATGGCCGATCCCAAGATCCAGGTCGACTACCACGCCGGGATCCCGCAAGTCCGGCTCGAAGGAACCTGGACCGGCAGCTACTACACGATCTCGCGCGCCAGCTCAGCGAGCGGCCCGTTTCAGTCGCTGAGTTCACTCGAGGTGCTGTGCACCGGCGAGTGCTTCATCGACGACTTCGACGCGCAGCCTGGCAGCACGTACTGGTATCGCTTCGATCTCGCCCTCGCGACCGGTGAGTCGGTGAGCTTCGGACCCTACGCGGTGCCGATCTCCGCGGAACTTGCGCGACGCGTCTCGGCATCGGTGTATCCCAATCCCGGGTCCGGCCGCACGCAGATCGACCTGCTGCTTGCCGGAGCGCCGAACGCTGCGCGGCTCGAAGCGGTGGCCGAACTGTTCGACGTGCAAGGACGCGCGCTGCGCACGTTGCACCGCGGCCCGATGGCGCGCGGCGTAACGCGTCTCAACTGGGACGGCCGCGATCGCGACGGACACACGCTCGGCGCGGGCGTTTACTATCTGCGCTTCGCGACCCCGTTGGGCAGTACGATCACGAGAGTGGTTCGAGCGCGATAGCCCGATCCTGAACGCATGAAACCGCCCGCGGCCGTTCCCGCCGGGCGGTTTTTCGTTGCCGAATTCGCCCCGTCCGCGGCACGAACGTTCACCACGGCGTGTGATAAACTCGTCGTCGCTCATTGCGGGTTCTCCCGAACCCACTGTCTGACACCTTGATTCCGGGTTCCATGGATGGAACGTTCCGCCCGGCGGGAGACAGGTCGCCCATGAAACGCCAGAGCATCGATTTCCGGGAGCTGGAACGCCTGCTCCCGGTCGATCAGCTCCCGAATGCCGATCGCGCACGGTTCCGCCGCGCGCTCGCCGAAGGCACGCCCGACCAAATGGAGCGGGCCGGCCTCGCCGCACTCCACCAACTCGAAGCCCTCGGAGCCATCTCGCGTGTTCCGGGCCGCAATGGCTCGGGTGGCTCCACGGTGCGGTTCCAGAGCCGATCGACGCTCGACATCATCGCGCTCGAGCTTCCGCCGACGATTGAGCACGGCGGGGTCACGATCCACCCGCGGCTCGCCCTGATCGCTTCGACGCGCACCGGACTCGATTCGATCCGGCGGCTGCTGCGGATCGACGACCCGCTGGTGAGTTCCGATCCCCTGCGCGGAAGCGCACGGCTGGGGCTGGTCGAGGAGATCGACGAGATCGGACGCGAGCTGCTGGGTGCCAGCTCGGTGCGGCTGATCCCCAGCCAGCCCGAGGAAGGCATCCCGGACGTGGCACCGTTCGATCCTGCGCTGGCACTCCAGGCGCGCTCCGACGCGCGGATCGTGATCGCGAGCCCCGACGCGGCAGCGGCGCCGGGCCTCGCGAAAGAGAGTGCGGCGCGCGGAGTGCGTTCGATCGCGATCGCCGGCGTGTTCTCGGAAACCGGCACACCGCTCGGCCATCTCGAAGCCACGCATCCCGAGCCACGCATGTTCGCCACCGCCGAGCTGGCATTGCTGGCGCTGCTCAGCGACTTCTGCGGCGCGGCCCTCGTGCGATCGTCGCGGATCGATCAGATCGTCTTCATCGATCCGCTCACCAGTGCTTTCAATCGTTCCTACTTCGACCGCCAGGTCCAGAACGAAATGGCGCGCGCCAAGCGCGAATCGACGTCGTTCGCGCTGTGCATCGCGGACATCGACAATTTCAAGGCCTTCAACACGCTCTATGGATACGAGGCGGGCAATCAAGTGCTGAAGCATGTGGCTTCGATCCTGCGCAACGCCGTGCGCCCGTTCGACACGGTGGCGCGCTGGGGCGGCGAAGAGTTCGCGGTGCTGCTCACCGCACCCGTGCAGGGCGATGACGTGGTGACGATCTGCGAACGTCTGCGGACGCTGGTCGAGCGTACGATCGTGGACATCGAATCACTCGACCGGCAGGTCCATCGGGTCGGCGTCACGGTGAGCATGGGTGTGGCCATGTATCCCGATGACGAGAAGACGCCCTACGACCTGTTCCGCGCGGCGAATCAGGCGCTGTTGCGCGCGAAGCTGCCGCCGAAGAATCGGGTGGTCTACTACCGCCCCCCCGGCGAATGGGGCTCCGGCCGCTGAGAAACCCGATTGCTGCGTTGCTCGGTCGTTCCTCGCTGCGAAGTGTCCTGCGGACACGTCTCGCTCGTCTCTTCCCTCGCGCCTTGCACTCGGGCTTCTCAGCGGCCGGAGCTCGTTCGCTAGAATCTTACTGGCGCGAGGCGATAGCCGGGGATTCCTCCGCCGCTCGAGCGGCGGGGCGGGGCTTCGCGGAGGTTGCGGACATCGACTTCCCACGTGATGCCGCGGCGGTTGTCGCGCGCCATGATGTGGCGGGGATCGGCGATCTCGTCGTCGTCGAGCACCAGATAGAGCTGGGTGCTGCGCAGGTAGACCGTGAGGTCGTGGCCCGAGAATTTGACGTCGACGTTCGGGATCGCACCGAAGTCATCGTGGACGATGCTCGCGTTGAAGCGCGGACCGTCTACAGAACGTCCCTTCCAGGTCGCAGCCGAGGCGGCGGCGGGAAGCATGAGGGCGAGGAGCAGAGTGCTGGTGAAGGCGCGGAGCATGGCGGCTCCTTTCAATGGGTGGCGCCCGGTGCTGGGCCAACGATAGCACGGCGACGGGGCGGGAATCACGTGCCGAATCCGACGGGCCGCGGTCGCCCGCCGGCCTGAACCGGCCGGGGCCGGAGGCCCCCCGCTCACACGACCTCGGCCGCCTCCGGCGTCCGCTGCTTCTCGGCGAACGTGAACTCCCCCGCCTTATGGTCGATCACGATCGCGGTCCCCGCCTTGAACTTGCCCTGCAGCAACTGCATCGCGAGCGGGTTCTGAATACGGCGCTGGATCGTGCGCTTGAGCGGCCGCGCGCCGTACTGCGGGTCGTAGCCCTCCTTCGCCAGGGCATCGCGAGAGGCGTCGGTCAGCTCCAGCTCGAGGTCGCGCTCCTTCAGCATCTTCCTCAGGAACTCGGCGTTGAGATCGACGATGTGCCGCAGGTCGATCTCGTCGAGCGCGTGGAAGTAGACGATCTCGTCGATCCGGTTGAGCAGTTCGGGCCGGAAGTGCTCGCGCAGCGCGCGTTCGACGCGGGTGCGCATCTCGGCGTCGTCCTCGCGTCCGAGTTCGAGGATGTGCTGCGAACCGATGTTCGAAGTCATGATGACGAGCGTGTGCTTGAAGTCCACGGTCCGGCCCTGGCCATCGGTGAGCCGGCCGTCATCGAGCAACTGCAGCAGGATGTTGAGCACTTCGGTGTGGGCCTTCTCGATCTCGTCGAGCAGCAGCACCGAGTACGGCCGCCGCCGCACGGCCTCGGTCAGAGCACCGCCTTCCTCGTAGCCGACGTAGCCGGGAGGCGCTCCGATCATGCGCGCGACCGAGTGCTTCTCCTGGTACTCGCTCATGTCGATCCGCACCATCGCGTGCTCGTCATCGAACAGGAACTCGGCGAGCGAGCGGGCCAACTCGGTCTTGCCGACTCCGGTCGGGCCGAGGAACAGGAACGAGCCGATCGGCCGCTTGGGATCCTGGAGCCCGGCGCGCGCGCGGCGCACGGCCTCGGACACGAGGCGCACGGCTTCGTCCTGCCCGACGACGCGCCGGTGCAGCCGATCTTCCATGTGGATCAGCTTCTCGACCTCGCCCTCCATCAGGCGCGTGACCGGGATGCCGGTCCACTTGGCGACCACCTGCGCAATGTCCTCTTCGTCGACTTCCTCCTTCAGCATCCGGGTTTCGATCTGGATCTTCGCGAGCCGCGCGTTCTCCTGCTCGAGCTGGCGCTCGACGAGCAGCAGTTGGCCGTAGCGGAGTTCGGCGACGCGCGCGAGATCGCCCATGCGCTCCGCCTTCTGCTCCTCGGTCTTGATGCGCTCGCGCTCGGCCTTCAGCTCGCGGATGTGCGTCACCGATTCCTTTTCCTTCTTCCAGTGCGTCTCGAGCTTCGCGATCTCTTCCTTCAACCGCTCCAGTTCCTCGTCGAGCCGCGCGAGTCGCGCCTTGGTTCCGGTATCGGTGTCGCGCGTCAGCGCCTGGCGTTCGATCTCCAGCTGCCGCGCGCGGCGGTGCAGCACATCGAGCTCGACCGGCACCGAATCGATCTCCATGCGCAGGCGCGAAGCCGCTTCGTCGACGAGATCGATCGCCTTGTCGGGCAGCTTGCGGTCGGGGATGTAGCGGCTCGACAGCATCGCGGCCGCGACCAGCGCCGAATCCTTGATGCGAATGCCGTGATGCACTTCGTAGCGTTCCTTCAAGCCGCGCAGGATCGCGATCGTGTCCTCGGCGCTCGGTTCGCCCACGAACACCGGCTGGAAGCGCCGCTCGAGTGCCGCGTCCTTCTCGATGTACTTGCGATACTCATTGAGCGTGGTCGCACCCACGCAGTGCAGCTCGCCGCGCGCGAGTGCGGGCTTCAGCAGATTGCTCGCATCCATCGCGCCTTCGGAACCGCCCGCCCCGACCAGCGTATGCAGCTCGTCGATGAACAGGATCACCTGCGATTCGGCCGCGGTCACTTCCTTGAGCACCGCCTTCAGGCGGTCCTCGAACTCGCCGCGGAACTTGCTGCCCGCGATCAGCGAGCCGATGTCGAGCGCCATGACACGACGATCGCGCAGGCTGTCGGGCACGTCGCCCGAGACGATGCGCTGGGCCAGACCTTCGACGATCGCGGTCTTGCCGACGCCGGGATCCCCGATCAGCACCGGGTTGTTCTTGGTGCGCCGCGCGAGCACCTGCACCACGCGCCGGATCTCGTCGTCGCGCCCGATCACGGGATCGAGCTTGCCATGGCGCGCGGCGGCGGTCAGATCGCGGCCGTACTTCGAGAGCGCCTGGTACTTGTCCTCGGGACTGTCGTCGGTCACGCGCTGCCCGCCGCGCACCTGCTGCAATCCTTTGAGCAAGGCGTCCGGCGTGATTCCGGCCTTCGCGAGCACCTGCTGGGCGCCGCCTGCCTGCGCCGGGTCGGCGAGACTCATCAGCAGATGTTCGACGCTCACGTACTCATCCTTGAGACGCTCGGCCGCCGCTTCGGCGGCTTCGAGTGCTGCGCGCAGCGCATCACCCATGTACATCGAGCCGCCCTGGACTTTGGGCAGCGCCTTCATCGCGGCAATCCCGTCGGCCACCAGCTTCTCGCGCGGAACTCCGAGCTTCTGCAGCGTGGCCGCAACGGTTCCGGCCGCGTCTTCGAGCAGTGCCGCGAGCAGATGTTCGGGCTGGAGCTCCTGATGCGAGTGATCCCGCGCGATGCGCTGGGCGCGCTCCAGAGCTTCCTGCGACTTGACGGTATATCGATCGAGCCTCATGACGACCTCCGTGCGGGCACGGAATCCTGGGCCACGTGCCGCGCCCGATCACAATGCCGCAAGGCATTCCGGGGGCGCAACGCGCTTAGGCGGGTCATCGGTCCGGCGCGGCGCAGGTCATCGGGCCGCCGCCAGCGATGCGAAGTGTTTTCGGCGCCTACCCGGTGCGGTCGAGGAGCGGCAGCAGGAGCGGCATCGCGCGGCGCCCGAGCTTCGGGTAGTGCATTACGACCGCGGTCGCCGCGCGCAACGCGTCCCATGACGGGTCTCCGCGTTCGATCGCGTGCGCGAGATCGAGCAGCGTGCGGCGCACGCGATCGAACTCCGCCGCGGGCACGTCGTACGCGGCGATGTCGCCCGCGATGCGCGTCATCTCGGCCGCGCCCTCGAGTTCATGAGCGCGAGCCCCGGCCGAAAGCGTCAGGATCGGATCGTCCACAAACGTCAGCTCGAGATCGGAGACGTCGAGTCGTTCCATCGAAGTCGGTGCCGGCGTGAGCGTGAACGGCACGGACATCGAAAAGGCGGGGTGCGTGGCCGGCGGGACGACTTCCACGATGACCGTCGGCTCGGGATCGGTACGGACCGTGAGGTCGAATGGGTCGGGCCTCGTCTCCGCGGGTGCGGCGGCAGCGGGTGCCACGGCAGACGTGTCCGCCAGCACGGCTTTCGCCTCTTCCATCGCGGCCCGGAAGCGCTCCGACTCATCGGGGGCTCCCGCCGCAGCCGAAAGGTGCGCGAGGCCGAGCATGTCCTTGAGGCGGCCCGGCTTCGCTGAGGAAGTCCGGGCCCGCGCGGCTTTTGGAGCCTTCGCTCCGCTGCCCTTGCTGGACTTCGAGGTCTTCGGCGGCGCATTCGCGTCGCTCGCGGCGTCCGAACTCGGCAGATCGAGCGTCGGCACACCCGGATCGAGCAGCCCTTGGTCCGAGTCACCGCGCGGCGTCTCCTGATCGAGCGACAAGACCGGAGCGCCGTAGGCGACCTCTTCCGACACCGAAGGCTCCGAATTCTCGAGCAGAATCCCTTTCGCCTCGATCTCGGCCACCCACGCGCGGACCAACAGCGTCGCCTCGGAGCAGCCGCGCTCGAACGCTTCACGAGACTGTCGCGCGTCGGCAAGCGTCGAGGGCGGGCTGAACGGAATCCGGCGGAAGCGGCTGGAACGGGCGGTGACGCCAGGCCAGATGCGCTGGATCACCGTGAGAGTACTCTGCCGCCACTGTCTGAAGCTGGCGTCGCGCGTGCTGGCGTTACGGAATTGGTCGAGCGCCTCGAGTTGGTCCTTGAGCCACGTGCAGGCGGCCTCCGGGGTGACCTTCACGCGCTTCACGACACGATCCCCGCGCGCCTGCGCGCATCACCACTCCGAGAAGCGCTCTTCCTTCCACGGGTCGGCGTCGTTGTGATAGCCGTTCTGCTCCCAGAATCCGGGATGATCTCGGTCGACCAGTTCGATCGCCCGGACCCACTTGGCGCTCTTCCAGAAATAGCGCCGCGGCACGACGAGCCGCAGTGGCCAGCCGTGCTCGGGGGTGAGCGGAACCCCATCATGCGTGTCGGCGAGGAGCACATCGTCCTGGATCAACTCCGCAAGGGACAGATTGGTCGTGTAGCTCGGCTCCGCGTGGAGGATCGCGAACTTCGCCGCGGGCCGGAGGACGACGTTCCGGAACAGCTCCCGGATCGAAACCCCTTCCCACACGTTGTCGTAGCGGCTCCAGCGCGTGACGCAGTGAATGTCGCTGCGCAAACGGGTGCGCGGCAGCTTCTGGAACTCATCCCACGACCACCGCATCGGCGCTTCCACGAGACCGTGGATGCGCAGATCCCACTGCGCCAGATCGACTTTCGGAATCGAGCCGTAGTGAAGCACCGGCCACTTCTCCGTGAGGATCTGACCCGGTGGCAGGCGCGGCTCCTGTCGCGGGCTATCGTGGATATCGGCAGGTTTGTTCGGCGAGTTCATGCGGGGATTGTCTCCGAGATCGGCCGACGTGCGCAGCACCCCCGGGTGCCGGGGTCGGGCGGAACCATACCAGATGGGCGCACGGAGGCGTCGTGCGGAGGCGTGGTGCGGGCGCCGGTCTCGATCGGACAACGAATGGAGCGGCAAAGCTGCTCCAAGCTGCCGATGCCACGAATCGGGCGCGGCGAGCTGCGCGAAATCGTCGCGCGAAAGCTTTCATTGCGGGTCGCGTGCCTGTAGTGTTGACGACCAAACGTTTCGCGAAATCGTGTTTGGATTTGTGGCGCCGAGCGCCCGGAGGAAGATCGTTGAACGACATTCGCGCCTGGACGACGAAGGATTCCGTCTCGCTCTACAACGTGGCCGGCTGGTCGAGCGGCTATTTCGGAATCAACGAGGCGGGACACGTCGAAGTGACTCCCTCCGGCCCCGCCGGTCCGAGCGCGGACCTGCACGATCTGGTGCTCGATCTCCAGCGTCGCGGCCTCGACATGCCGCTGCTGATCCGGTTCCCGGACATCCTCGACAGCCGCGTGAAGACACTGTTCGGCTGCTTCGACGCCGCGATCCGCGAGTACGGCTACAAGGGCCGCTACCGCGGCGTGTACCCGATCAAGGTCAATCAGCAGCACCAGGTGGTCGAGGAGCTCGTGCGCTTCGGCCGGCCCTACGGGCTCGGTCTCGAAGCCGGCTCCAAGCCCGAATTGCTGGCGGGCCTCGTGCTGCTCGACAGCCCCGACGCGCTGCTGGTCTTGAACGGCTACAAGGACGCCGAGTACATGGAGACCGCACTCCTGTCGCAGAAGCTCGGGCGCTATCCGATCATTGTGATCGACCGCTTCCGCGAACTGGACCTGCTGCTCCAGGTGTCGGAGCGCCTCGGCATCCGGCCGCACATCGGCGTGCGCGCGAAGCTCACCACCAAGGGCGCCGGCAAGTGGATGGAATCGACCGGCGACCGTTCCAAGTTCGGGCTCACCTCGACCGAGATCGTGATGCTGCTCGACCGGCTGCGCGATGCGGAGATGCTCGACTGCCTCGAGATGCTGCACTTCCATATCGGCTCGCAGATCTCATCGGTGCGCGCGATCAAGGACGCGATGAAGGAGGCGTGCCGCATCTACGTCGAGCTGGCCAAGGCCGGCGCCGGGCTCAAGTTCTTCGACGCGGGCGGCGGACTGGGCGTGGACTACGACGGCTCGTCCACCAACTGGTCCTCCTCGACCAACTACACGCAGCAGGAGTACGCGAACGACATCGTCGCCGCGATCCAGGAAGCGTGCGAGACGGTCGAGCTGGCGCATCCCGACATCCTCACCGAATCAGGCCGCGCGCTGGTCGCGCACCACTCCGTTCTGGTGTTCAACATCCTCGATGTGAACGAAGTGCTCGCCGGCCAGTCCGCGCCGGCGGTGGACGAGGACGAGCAGCCGGTCATCCAGCAGCTGGTCGAAACCTGGCGCTCGGTGTCGCGCAAGAATTTCCAGGAGGCGTACCACGACGCGCTGCAGCTCAAGGAAGAGGCGACGAATTTGTTCAACGTCGGCCTGCTCGACCTGCGCGAACGCGCGCGCGTCGAGCAGCTGTTCTGGGGCTGCTGCGAGGCGATCCTCAAGATCATCCGCGATCTCGACTACGTGCCCGACGATCTCGAAGGGCTCGAGAAGGTGCTCGCCGACACGTATTACGGCAACTTCTCGGTGTTCCAGTCGGCGCCCGACCACTGGGCGGTGAAGCAGCTGTTCCCGATCATGCCGCTGCACCGTCTCACCGAACGTCCGACGCGCCGCGGAGTGATCGCCGATCTGACCTGCGACTCCGATGGCAAGATGGATCAGTTCATCGACCTGCGTGACGTGAAGAGCTCGCTCGAACTCCACCCGTTCGACGGCACGCCGTATTTCCTCGGCGTGTTCCTGGTCGGCGCGTATCAGGAGATCCTGGGCGATCTGCACAACCTGTTCGGCGACACCAACGCGGTCCACATCACGATCGACGAGAAGGGTTATCGCATCGATCACGTGGTCGAAGGCGATTCGGTGACGGCCGTGCTCGGCTACGTCCAGTACTCGAAGCAGTACCTCATGCAGCGCGTGCGCCAGGCGAACGAAGAGGCGCTGCGCCGCGGGCTCTTGACGTTCGAGGAGTCGGCGCTCCTGATGAAGCGCTACGAGGAAGGTCTCGAGGGCTACACGTATCTCGAGGAAGAAGATCCGGGCCGCTCGATAACGAACGG
This sequence comes from Candidatus Eiseniibacteriota bacterium, assembly GCA_031364845.1. GTDB lineage: Bacteria > Eisenbacteria > RBG-16-71-46 > RBG-16-71-46 > RBG-16-71-46 > JANLWX01. Next base: position 33,533 of record JANLWX010000056.1, on the reverse strand, counting down.
ATCCTCGGGCCTCGTTGCGACGAATCAGGGATTCACGGGGGTGGAACGGCGGGCCACGCCGCGCGAGAAGCCGGACGCTCCGGCAACGCTACCTTCGAAGACCTGAACCGCGGCCGATCTAAAGCGCGGGGCCCGCGTTGTGACGCGAGGCCCCGCGTTTCATTTCATCGCACCACGCACACTGGCGTGTTCAGCGTCCTGCCGTTGCTCTTGAGGCGACCGGTGTAAATACCCGGCGGCACGCGGCGCGACTCTTCGATCGTGATCTCGTGCTCATCCGGTCGGAGCGCCCCCGCGGCGGCGACGACGGCGTTGAATCGCAGTTCGCCCGTGAGGGCTACGCGGCGTCACGATCAGCGACGGCCGGCGGGAGTATGAGCACGTAACGGGAGCGTTTCAAGACCTGCGTTACACACTCGGCGAGCGCGCGACGTCATACACGCGAGTCATTTGCACTACTCGCGTGGGAAAAGAGGATCTGCAATCGGTGACGCGTTGATTACTTGTCGGCGCCCGGATGGTCACGCAAGCCATTGCAAACAAACACTTCAGCAGCAGATCGCGGTGCGATTTCGAGTCATCTCAATGCTAGGTTGAGCGAGCAACACCCACACATGGAGGAGGGGCAATGGAACTGGTTTGGTTTGTCGACTTACTCGCCAATGTCGGGGCTGTGTTGTTCATCGGAATTGCAGCAGTGGCGACCGGGCTGTTCTTCTTCGACTCGCGCCTTGCGCGCAAGACGACGGTCCTGACGGTCGTGCAAGGACACCGTCGCGCGGCCTGAGAAACGGAGCTCGCCCGGGAGCGAGCTCCGTTTTGTTGCCGAGCAGACCGAATTGGGGGGCTTCCCCCGCCCCGCATCGGTAGCCTCGCAGTAGAGCTCGAAGCATCGCGATCAGTTCGCGACAACATCCTCTGCAGCTTCGAGGTCGTCGAGCGCCACGCGCGCTCCGTCTCCCCATCTCACGAACGCTCCGGCAGGCACGTTCGCGTGCGCTGCGATCAGCTTGGCGGCACGGTGCGCGTTCGCGTCGCTGCGCTCACCGCACACGAGCGCGGTCGGTCCCGCGAACTGATCCGGCTCGACCCGCCAGCGCGCGTGATCTTCGAAATTCGCCAGCGCGGTGTTCTCGGCGCGATCGCGGCCCAGCACGATCTTGAGATCGGGGCTCACGCGGAAGTGCCGTCCGACCCGCAGCAGCGCGAGATCGTCCATGCCGGCCGTCTCGTCGGGTGTGTGTTCGAACAGATCGCGCAGCTTGCCCGAGAAATGCGGATCGGTGAGCAGACATCCGCCGCCGGGTGACTGATGCGCCGTGAGCCCGTAGCGCGCCGCGAGCTCGAGTTGCTCGTTGCGCCCGCGGCCCTTGATGCCGAGCAAGCGCGTGCGATCGATCCAGCCTTCGCGCTCGGCGAGCGTCGGATCGAGATGCTGCGCCGACAGCGGACGCACGATCCGGTCGGTGAGCCCCGCCTCGCGATCGATCAACTGCATGGCATCGCGGGTCTGGGACATCGGGCGCTGGCCGAGCACTTCGCCGGTGAACAGGAACTGAGCGCCGATCTCTTCGAGCCGCGCGGCGGCGATGCGGAACATGAAATGCCGGCAGTCGATGCACGGGTTCATGTTCTTGCCGTAGCCCCAGCGCGGATGGCGCAGGAGGCGCAGATACTCCTCGCCCTTGGCGCGCACTTCGAGCTCGATGCCCAGCTCGGCCGCAACGGCGCGCACATCGCTGCGGCACGCGGTCGGCGATTCGAGGTGCAGTCCGATCACCTCGATCCCCTGATCGATCAGGAGCTTCGCCGCGAGCGCGCTGTCGAGCCCGCCCGAAATGAGTCCGAGTGCGCGAACGCTCACGCTCCGAGCCAGCGCGAGAGCCACTCGCGCACTTCGCGATTCCACAGCAGAGAGTTCTTCGGTTTGAGCACCCAATGGTTCTCGTCGGGGAAATAGACCAGGCGCGCCGGAACGCCCTTCGCCTTCAACACGCCGTAGCACTCGAGGCCCTGGTTCACCGGAACCCGGAAGTCGCGCTCGCCGTGGAGCACGAGCATCGGCGTGTTCATGCCCGCGGTGTAGCGCGCAGGATTGCAGGCGTCGATCGAATCGAGCCCGTTCCACGCCTCGCCGCCCCACGCTTCGCCGCGGCCCATCGTCCAGTCGCTCGCGTACTGGGCGAGCGCGTCGTAGACGCCCGCGTGATTCACGAGGCAGCGGTAGCGATCGGTGTGCCCGGCGATCCACGCGACCAGATAGCCGCCGTAGCTTCCGCCCGCCGCGGCGAGCCGATTCTCATCCGCGAGCCCCGCGGCGATCAGCAGGTCGGTCGCGCGCATCACGTCCTCGAACGGACGCAGCGCCCACTCGCCCTGAATGCGGCGCGCGAACGATTCGCCCCACGAGGTCGAGCCCTGGAAGTTCACCATCGCGGCCACATAACCGGGCGCGGCGAACAGCTGTGGATTCCAGCGCCACTGCCACACGTCGCCGCTGATCGCGTGCGGGCCGCCGTGGATCACCTGCACGAGCGGCTTCCTCTCGCCTTCGCGGTGCCCCGGCGGCAGCACGACGTACATCTGGACCATCTCGCCGCGAGAGCCTTCGTAGTACATCTCGCGCACCTCGCCGGTCGCGACACGGCTCATCACGTCCTTCGTGAACGTAGTGATGCACGTCAGGCTCGATCCGTCGCGCGCGCAGCGGTGGACTTCGGGAGGCGACGCGAGCGTCTGGTGCGTGAAGAACAGCCGCGCGCCCGCAAGCGCGAGCCCCGAAACCGTGCCGCCTCGCACGAGTGCCTGCGGCTCCGGCTCACTGCGCCCGGCGAACAGCGATACGCGGCCGCGATCTTCCGCGACCATGAACAACGTGCCGTCGCCTCCCACCTCCCATGCCGATGGCGAGCGGTCCCAGTTCGCGAACAGCTCGTGATGCGTTCCCGAGGCGCGGTCGTAGCGCATCATGCGCGCGCGGTCCGCGTAGAAGTCGGGATCGTGCTGCATGCCGTAGACGATTCCGGATCCATCGGGCGTGTAGCGCGGCTTGAGGTCCGAGGCCGGATGATCCGGCGTGAGACACGTCACCACGCCACCCGCCACGGGCACGGTGTGAATCGCGGACCGGAGGATCTGCTTGGGCTCGTCCCATGCGGCTCCCGCGAACACGATCTCTTTGCCGTCGGGACTGATGTCGAACTGACCCGACATCTCCATCCAGTCGAACCACAATGTCGAGTCGGGCGTGAGGTCGCGCAGCACGCCGGTCGCCAGCTCGTAGTGGAACAGGTGCGGAACTTCGCCGGTCGTGAGCCACTGATCCCAGAAGCGGTAGAAGCGGTCTTCGGTGACGTGCGCCTTCACCGGCTCCTGCTCGCGGCGCTCCAACTCGGCCGCGGTCGCTTCCGGTGTGAAGTGGCCTTTGAGCACGTTTGCCCCAAACACGACGCCTGAACCATCGGGCAGCCAGCGCGGATTGAACATGCCGAGCGGCAGCTGCGTGAGCACGCGCGCCTCGCCCCCATCGAGCGGCATCACGTGGAGCTGGGGCTTGCCCTTCTCGCCCTTGCGGCAGAACGCGATCTGCTTGCCGTCGCGCGACACCGACGGATCGCTGCTCGAAAGGTCGGGTGCGGTGAGCGGACGCGGCTCGCCACCTTCTGCCGGGACCCACCATAGTCGGGAGGTGCCGGCGTTCTTCGCGAGATCGTGGGTCGTCACGGGAACCACGCACCAGGTCCCGTCCGGTCCCGGCGCCGGAGCGCCAACCCGAGGCAGAGCCCACAGATCTTCAGCGGTGAGGAGGCGCGATCCGTTGCGGGCCGGATGGAGCATGGTGACGGGTTGCGTGTCGACGGTCATGGGGGTTCTCCGTTCGGGGCAGCCGGGCGGGCTCGGGAACATGCGAGGCCGGAAGATACCAAGGTCCCCCCGCGCGCCGATAGCCCCGTAATCAGCCCTTGAAACCCGCGCCGGGAGCCGTTGGGTGGCGAGGGCGCCCGGCTTTCAGACTCACCGGGACGCGGCATGCCCAAGTCCATCCAAGTCCGGCCGATTGGCCGCGGGCGCCTCTCGCAGTATCCTCCGAGGTTCAGGGGAGCCACGGGGGCCGCTCCACAGAACTCCCCGCTCCGCAATGGAATCTCGAGGGACCGCCCGCCGGGCGTGCCCCTTTTCCCATGCAGAAGGACCGAACCCCGAAATGAGCACCGACATGAGCCTCGACAAGCCCACGGAATCCCTCGACGCCTACCCCGTTGCGCGGGTGGACCTCGACACGTTCAAGCGTCAGCTTCCCGACTCGGACCCGGTCGAAACGCAGGAGTGGCTCGATGCGCTCGGCGACATCGTGCGCACCGAAGGACCCGAGCGCGCGGATTTCATCCTGCGCCGGGTGCTGAAGCGCGCCCGCCAGCTGCAGGTCGGCCTGCCGGGGCTCGTGCAGTCGCGCTACATCAATACGATTTCGCCCGAGCAGGAACCGGCATTCCCCGGCGATGAACAGATGGAGCTGCGGATCCGGCGCATCGTGCGCTGGAACGCGGTCGTGATGGTGCTGCGGGGCAATGCGAAGGCGGCGGGCATCGGCGGGCACATCTCGACCTACGCCTCGAGTGCCAGCCTCTACGAGGTCGGATTCAATCACTTCTTCAAGGGCAAGGACCACGGCGTCACCGGCGACCAGATCTTCTTCCAGGGCCACGCCGCTCCCGGAATCTACAGTCGCGCGTTCCTCGAGGGCCGCCTGTCGCAGGCGCAGCTCGAGAACTTCCGGCGTGAAGTCGTCCCCGGCCAGGGTCTGTCGTCCTATCCCCATCCGCGGCTGATGCCGGACTTCTGGGAATTCCCGACCGTTTCGATGGGGCTCGGTCCGATCAACGCGATCTATCAGGCGCGCTTCAACCGCTATCTGTCGGCGCGCGGCATCAAGGACACCTCGGCCGCGCGCGTGTGGGCGTTCCTCGGCGACGGTGAGATGGACGAGCCCGAAGCGCTCGGCGCGCTCTCGGTCGCCGGGCGTGAAGGACTCGACAATCTGACGTTCGTCGTCAACTGCAACCTGCAGCGTCTCGACGGACCGGTGCGCGGCAACGGCAAGATCATCCAGGAGCTGGAGTCGGTGTACACCGGCGCCGGCTGGAACGTCGTGAAAGTCGTCTGGGGTCGCGAGTGGGACGCGCTGCTCGCGCAGGACTACGAAGGCGCGCTGGTCGAGATCATGAACGACACCGTCGACGGCGATTGGCAGAAGTACGCGGTCGAAACCGGCGGATACATCCGCGAGCACTTCTTCGGCAAGGATCCGCGCACGCTCAAGATGGTCGAGAACCTGACCGACGACCAGCTCCGCGGCCTGCGCCGTGGCGGCCACGATTATCGCAAGGTCTACGCGGCCTACGCGGCCGCGACCCAGCACAAGGGCCAGCCGACGGTGATTCTCGCGAAGACCGTGAAGGGCTGGACGATCCCGGGCGGCGAAGCGCGCAACATGACCCACCAGTTGAAGAAGATCAAAATCGAGGAGCTGAAGAAGTTCCGCGACCTGTTGGAGCTGCCGATCTCGGACCGCAAGCTTGAGGATCCGCCGTTCTATCATCCGGGTGCTGACAGCGAGGAAGTCCGCTACATGCTTGAGCGTCGCCGCTCGCACGGCGGCTCGGTGCCCAAGCGCGTCGTGAACTCGAAGCCGCTGCCGCCGGTCACCGACAAGGTGTTCGCCGAGTTCGCGCAAGGCACCGGCGAGACGCAGGCCGCTTCGACAACCATGGGATTCGGCAAGCTGCTGCGGAACCTGCTGCGCGATCCGGAGTGGGGCAAGCGCGTGGTTCCGATCATTCCCGACGAGGCGCGCACGTTCGGGCTCGAAGTGCTGTTCCGCGAGATCGGCATCTATGCCTCGAGCGGACAGAAATACGATCCGGTCGATTCCAAGCTGGTGCTCTCCTACACCGAGAAGAAGGACGGCCAGCTGCTGGAGGAAGGCATCACGGAAGGCGGCTCGATGGCATCGTTCACCGCCGCGGGCACCAGCTACGCGACGCATGGCCAGCCGATGATTCCGTTCTACATCTTCTACTCGATGTTCGGATTCCAGCGCACCGGCGACTTCGCGTGGCTGTTCGGCGACATGCGCGGGCGCGGATTCATGCTGGGCGCCACGGCCGGTCGCACGACCTTGAACGGCGAGGGCCTCCAGCACGAGGACGGCCACAGCCTGGTGCTCGCTTCCACGGTTCCGTGTCTGCGCGCCTACGACCCGGCATTCGCCTACGAAGTCGCCACCATCATCAAGGACGGCCTGAAGCGCATGTACGTGGACGGCGAAGACATCTTCTACTACCTCACGCTCTACAATCAGGACTACCCGATGCCCGCGATGCCGTCGGGCGTCGAGGACGGAATCCTACAAGGCATGTATCTGTATCGAGCCGCCGTGCAGCAGGCGAAGCATCGCGCGCAGATCTTCGGCAGCGGCATCGCCGTGCTCGAAGCACTGAAGGCGCAGGAGATCCTGGCCGAGAAGTTCGACGTGGCCGCCGACGTGTGGAGCATCACGAGCTACCAGCAGCTCCGCAACGAAGCGCTCACGATCGAGCGCTGGAACCGCCTGCATCCCGGCGAAGCGCCGCGCGTGCCCTACGTCACGAAAGCGCTCGCGAATTCTTCGGGTCCGGTGATCGCGGCGAGCGACTTCATGAAGTCGGTTCCCGACATGATCTCGCGCTGGATCAAACCGCCGTTCGTGCCGCTCGGCACCGACGGCTTCGGCCGCAGCGACACGCGCGAAGCGCTGCGCCGGCATTTCGAGATCGACGCCGCGCACATCGTGGTGGCGACGTTGTCGACGCTGTCACAGCAGGGGCTGGTCGCGCCGGGCATCGTGACGAAGGCGATGCAGGAGTTCGGCATCGATCCCGAAGCGATGGAGCCGCGCGAAGCGTAGGTTATGAGGCGAAGATTGTTGTGGAAACGACGAGCGCCCCGGGCTTCCGGGGCGCTCGGGCTTCTTCTAGAACGCGCGCTTCAGCGCATGAACCCGCGGCCGACGGATTCCCATCGTCGGAACCAGCCGCCGGTAATACTCCTCCCATCGTTGCGGTAACGCGACCCTCGTTGCGAACAGCCGTTCTCTTAGAAGTGCCTTGGGGCTGAGCGGTGTCCTGCACAACCCGATCCGCATGGCCGGCGTTCCACCGCCATGGTTCTCGCTGAAGGGCTTGTTGAAGTTGCGCCACAGGATCAGCAGTGCCGCCCGTTCGATCACGCTCTGGTGGCGCTTGGAGTAGGCGATCGTCTCGCGCTTGTGATTGGGGCTGTTGTGCCGCAGCAGCAGGTCCAACAGGTTGACCGGGAACAGCGGGTTCCCGCTGGTCCGCGCCGCTACCGAGGGCGTTTGCTCGTGCTGAATGCGGACACCTTCAACCCGCATAAAGGCGCGCGGATAGGCCGGATGCTCATCGGAGCGCACAGTCAGCACTTGTTCTCCGGGCGCTGCGATCCGCAGCAACTCGGCGACCTCGAGCTCGATCGACTTGGGGTTGGGCCGGCCGTAGCGCAGCTCGAGTGCGTCACGGGTTCGCTTCTGCGATGCGGTCATACGGCCCTTGCGTCGCAGCGGCGAGTACGTGAACCCGTAGGCGAAGTGGGATCCCGATCCCACCGCGTTGTTCAGGTGCAAGGGCTGGAACTGGCTGTAGGCGAAGCTCTCGAAGCCGTCGATCACGAGCGGTTCGCGCACCCGATCGGGCCGGTGGAGCGTGAGATAGAGCAGCGCATGCCGCCCCAGGCGCGCCGCCTGACCCATGACCGTGGTCGGAGCGCAGCGCGCTTCGCGTGCAATCTGGCGATAACAGGAGCCCGCAAGCAGGCGGTGGAACAGCGGCTCGAGCAACTCGGGGCGCTTGAGATAGTAGCTGGTGGAGAAGGTCTGGCTGCTGAAGGTGACACCGCAGTGGACACATCGAAACCGCGGGATCACGCGGGGCGCACACTGGCGTGTGAAACTGCCGTGGCGCTTCCATTGCCAACCATCGGCGCAACGATGGTAGCGACAGGATGATCGGGGGCAGAACGGAGGTGCGAACGACGCCAGCGAGGTGTCCATGAGGGCCAATGACTGCACCTCTCACGCCACCACAATCTGCGCCTCATAACCTTCACCAATCGCGACGGCGGAAGACCCAGAGTCCGAGCGCGAGCGGCACCAGCAGTTCGGCGACCAGCACGGAAAACCCGAGCGTCATACCGCCCGTGGTCCCGAAGAACCGCACGAGCACCGCCGAGGTCGGTCCGAACAACGCACCCGATCCTGCCGCCAGCGTCGTCAGCACGCGCACCAGATCGACCGGGTTCACGAGCAACGCCGGGAACAGCACCGCCTGCAGCGACACGCCGCGCAGGATCGCCGTGATCCCGAGCACCACGAGGTCGTAGGCGACGACCATCAGGAGCCAGAGGCCGAGTGCCGCCGAGGTGGCCTTGAGCTTGTCGGGCCACAGCACCGCGAACAGCATCGCGGCCGCCACCGTGAGCCAGCCGAGCACGAACGACAGCAACGTGAGCATCAGATAACCGCGCACCTGATCCGCGCCGGCGTTGAATGCCACCACCGCGCCGCCCGCGCCGAAGCCCACGGCCTGGGCGATCGTGATCGCGGCGGCGAGGCCGAGGAACTTGCCGAGGAACACTTCGCCGCGCGCGACCGGCTGGGCGAGCAGCAGCGGCAACGTGCCGGTGCCGCTCGTGATGCTGGTCACGCCGAGCATGAGACCGGTGAGTGGGACCATGAACAGCACGAGGTTCATGAGGCTCAGGGTCACGCGGGCGAAGCCCTGATAGCCGACCTCGCGGCTCTGCGCGAGTCCGAAGAACGAGAGGCCCAGGATCAGTGCCGCGAGCAGGCCTGAGAATCCGAACAGCCACCGGCTTTCGAGTGCGCGGCGGTACTCTTCTCGCGCGACGATGCGCATGCGTGACCACGATGGCCGCAGACCGGTCGACGTCGGGTGTGCAATCGTCGAAGGGTTCATCGATGTCCTTCCACCAGATGCGAGCCCTTGATGTCGAGCCGCCCCATGGGTTGGTCGTTCACGAGCCACGCGAATTGCTCGCCGGGACGGTCGGCAATGAAGTTGCCACGCCACGTCGCGCCGGGCGCGATCTCGCCGGTGTCCACACGATCTTCGTAACCTGTGAGACGCACGTGCTGCGATGTGTTTGCGTGGTTTGTGATGGATAACGTGACGGCGCTCCCGGCTTCGATCGAATCCGCGGTCGCCTCGATCCGGCCGTCGAAAACCGTGAGCCCGAATTCCACACTTTGCGCCGCGGCCGGCGCCGGCGCGGTCGCGGTGACCGGGCGCGGCATCCGCAGCAGCACCGAGACCAGCACGGCGCCGGCCAGCGCTGCGATGAGCACCCATCCGTAGCGGCGGTTCATCGCTGCCCCCGAGGCGAGCCGTTAACCGAGGAATCGACCGGTCGCGAAGGATCGCGACGCACGACCTCTAAGAACACTTCTTCCAGGGTCGGCCGAATGACTTCGAACCCGCGGACCGCGACACCGGCCTGCTGCAGCGACTCGAGCGCCTGCGGTCCGCGTCCATCGGCCGCGTCGAACACGAGGCGCCCCGAGGCTTCGCGATCCACGACGATGCCGCGTCCGGTGAGCACCGCGGTCGTGCGTTCGACGGCATCGCCGACGTCCACAGCGAGACGCGTGGCGTTCGCCTGCCGCGCGCGCAGCGCATCCATGCGTTCCAGTGCCGCACCGCGTCCATCCATCAGGATCAGCACGCGGTCGGCAACGCGTTCGACTTCGGCGAGCAGATGCGAGCACAGGAGGATCGTGGTTCCTTCGCGCTGGAGCTGCTCGATCAGCGTGCGGAACTCCCACGTCGCCTCGGGGTCGAGGCTCGCGGTGGGCTCGTCCATCACCAGCAACGCGGGATCGCCGAGCAGCGCCTGCGCCAGCGACAGGCGTTGCGTGTAGCCACCCGACAACTCGCTCGCGCGGCGCGCGGCGGTGGGCGCGAGGCCGACGCGCTCGAGTGCGCGCGTCACCGCGGTCCGCGGCAGGCCGCGGAGGTCCGAGAAGTACGTCAGCACTTCGGCGACGGTGCGCCCCGACGGAAACTCGACGCTCTGCGGGACGTAGCCGAGTTCATGACGCGCGCGCGCATCGCGCGGAGGGCGTCCGTCGCGGCCGATCGCGATCGTTCCGCGGTCGGGATTCGCGAGTCCAAGCAACAGCTTGAGTGTCGTCGTCTTGCCGGCGCCGTTGGGGCCGATCAGCGCGAAGGTCTCACCGCGCTCGACTTCGAACGACAGATCGTTGACGGCGACGATGTCGCCGTAGCGCTTCACGAGCCCGCGCACGGAGATCATGAGGTCTCTCCCGGCGCGGCCGATGGAAGCCGCCCACGCCCCGCGCTCATGCCGAACACGCCGAGACCGAGCAGCAACACGTATCCGACGCCCACACCCCGCGACGACGATCCGGTCGATAGCGGAATGCCCGCACGATCCGACGATGTCGCGCGCGCGGGGCTCACCAGCGGAAACCGATCCACGGCTTCGCTCGGGCGCAACGCCGGGAACACGCGCTCGGCGACCGCGAGTGCCGCCACCGCGGGACTCTTCGCGAGGATCGTGAGGTCGGGATACTGCTTGGAGACGAATGCGAACGCGCTCACCGGCGCATAGGGGATGTCGCTGATCCCGTCGTCGTCGAGATCGTAGGCGGCGTTCTCGCTCCAATGGTTCCCGGTGCGGCCGTCGTCGAACCGGTTGTTGGTGCGGCGCATGTCGAGTGCCACGGGATAGTCGTTTTGGATGAAGTTGTTCGACGCGAATTCATTGCCGGCGCACGATGAGAACATCAAGAGCCCCCAGCCGTTGTTCTCGATCAGGTTGCCGCGGAACCGGTTTCTATTCGAGCCGTCCATGAACACGGCAACGGTGTTGTCGGCGAGCCGGTTGTCGGTGAACGTCCCGGCCGAGCAGTCGCGCAGCAGCAGACCGTAGGTGCGCGAGCCGCGGTTGTGAACGAAGTCGTTGTGGTCGATCACGAGTCCGTTCGAGAACATCAGCGCGCACCCGGCGACATTGAACGTGAACGTGTTGCGTTCGAGCCGGTTGGTCTGGCAGTACATCGTATGCAGGCCGTAGCGGCCGTTCCACTGCAGCAGGTTGTCGGTGACCACGATGTCGTTGGCGAACGAGAGGTAGATCGCATCGAGGAAACGCTCGACCCGATTGCCTTTCAACGTTCCCCCCGCGCAATACCACAGGTGGATTCCGTTGCCGGTGCCGGATTCGTCCAACGGCTTCACGCGGCCGGCGATCGTGCAGTCTTCGACGATCATCGCGGTCGCGCGCTCGGCGTAGATGCCGTAGAGCACGTCATGAATGACGACCCGGCGGATGCGCACGCGCGCGCTGGTCAGCACCTGGAACGCAGCATCCACCTTCATCACGTCGTGACCGCTGCCACGGACTTCGAGATCTTCGATGGCCGCGTCATCGCTGGCCACGATGATCACGCTCCCGGTGCCGGCGCCATCCACGATGGCACCGGACTCGCCACGCAACGTGATCGCCGCGGCGATGCGCAGTGGCCCGCGGTGGGTTCCCGCCCCGAGCACGATCGTGTCGCCGGGCGCGGCACCCGCGAGCGCCGCGGCGGCGGCGCTTCCCGCGGGCACGCGGACCGTGCGCGGCGCGGCAAGCGCCGGCACGACCGCGGCGGACGTGGCGACCACGGCCGCCAGCATCCACAGTCCGAATACCCGAGCCATCCATCGCGGACGCATGCTTTAGCTCGCCTTCAATGCGGCATCGGCGGCGGAGCGCGCGTGGGACCGACGATCGAGCCACACGATGATCGGGCCGAGCAGCCAGGCTCCGCCGAGCAGCAGAGTGCCCAAACCCGGCAGGCTCAGCACCTTGAAGTTGGCCATGCGCGAGTAGCCGATGATCGGCGGCATGAAGGTCGGCAGCTTGATCGCAGCGCGCGGGTCGAGTTCGTGCCCGTAGCGCCACAGCCACATCGCATAGTCACGAAACATGTAGACCGCGAACGCGGTAAAGGCGAGCCACCCGAGTGCGGCGATCCACCGCCGGTTGAACGCCACGGCCAGCAGCGCCATCACCCCGAACAGCGACAGGAGCTGCGGCATGTAGGTGAACTCGCGGAAGTCGTCGGGCGTGATCGCCTTCATCCCGACGTAGTGATTGAGCGTGTTGATTTTCTGAATGTCACCACGAATCGTATTCGAGTAGATGGTGAGGGTGAGCCCCTCGCGATACTGAGGGGCCCACATCCTCATCTGCCACACCGGCAGCACCGGAAGGAAATACACCGGCATCAGCACCAACGCGGCGATTGCGATGAGACGCCGCTCGGCGGCGCCGAACCTTCCGGCAAGCCAGTTCATCGCGAGCCCTCCGGTGCGAGATCACCGCCCTGGACCGGGCCGCCGACACGGGTGGTTTCGAGAATCACAGCCGCGACTTCGGCCACCTTGCGCGGATCAGGACGCTGCAGCGCCGCAACCGATGCGCCTTTCGCACCGACTTCGATGTAGCCCTGCATTTCCTGGTGCAGCGCGCTGCAGAAGTTGGTGCAGTAGAACGGAACCACACCGGGCTTTTCGGCCTTCCAGTGCATCGTCTTCGTCTCTCCCGGCTCGATTTGCATGTTGCAGTTCGACCACAGGATTCCGAACCCGTGCGCGATGTCGTCGTCCTGCTCGAGATTGGTGACGTGGAAGTAGACGTCATCGCCCTCGCTCACGCGCAGCCGATCGGGAGTGAAATGCGTGCGCACCGTGAGCATGTACACGTCGACCCGGTTCCCCTTGCGCTCGATTCGCGCATCCTCGGCGCGCTTGATCGCGCGGGGATTGGTGTTCTTGTCGAGCGGGTAGACCGTGAACGGCTTGATCTTCTCGGCCCGGATCATCTGCGCGTAGTGCGGCTCGAGATAGGTCGGGAAGTCGTACAACAGCTCCATCTTCGGTCCGCGCAGATCGATCAACTGCGACGCCTCGGGATGCGTCGGGCCGACGTTGAGGTAGCGGTCCTTGGACAGTTTGTCGAGCGCGACCACGTATTCGCCGGTCGGGTGGCGCGTGTCGCCTTCGGATGCCATCAGGTGACCGATCGAATAGTAGACATCGATCTTGTCGGTGACGGTCCACGGCGGACCGACCTTCCACTTGGCGATCTGCGAATCCAAGAACAGCGAGGTGTAGGCATTGCCCTTGTCGTCGAACTGCGTGTGCAGCGGACCGAGCCCGACGGCGACCTTCGCTTCGAGACAGTCTTCGTGCTTCAACACCGGCACGCCGCCGCGCTCGCCGTCGAACTTGCCGGCGGCGATCGCCGCCTGGATCTTGGCGAAGCTGAGCACGGTCACTTCGGCCTGCAGTTTTCCGGAAGCGCACACGTACTGACCCGAGGGATCCACGTCGACACCGTGCGGACTCTTGGGCACCGGCACGAGATAGACGATTCCTTTGACCGTGGCCGGATCCAGCACCGGCGCGCCGCCGATCATCGTCGCCTTGCCCTCATCGACCGCCTTCTGGGCGGCGCGCCAGTCGACCGCCGCGACGAAGTCCATCTCGTGCTGCGAGGCCTTCACTTCAAGTGAGTCGTAGGCCATCTCGCTGTTGTAGCAGGTGAAGAACTGCCAGCCGTGGCTCGGGCCCTTGCCGGCGTCCGCCAGGTCCCAATCGAACGGTGGCATCAGGATCTCGAAGCCCATCGACATCGTGCCGCTCGTGGGATCCACCTTGATGCCGGCGATGATTCCGTTGAACCCCTTGCCGTAGTCTTCGAGTTTGACCACGCGGTTGGGCACCGGCACCGAGAATCGCGACGCCGCGAACACATACTCGGTGTTGGGTGTCGGGAACGGGCAGGCGTGGGCCGCCGAGAGATTCGGGATCGGCCCGTAGATCTGACGGGTCTTGAAGTCCGCAAGGTCGATGCGCGCGATGCTCGCGCTCACCATGTCGTTGATGAACAACCACCGTCCGTCGTAGTCGCCGTCCGTCTCGGACAGGCCCGGGTGATGCGCATCGCCCCACCTCCTGCCAGCCAGCATCTCCTTCGAGGCCTCGTCAAAGCCATACCCGACCGCGGGCTCGGGAGTGAACACCGGAATCGTCGTGATGTGCCGGCAGGACGGGAACCCGTACACATAGATATTTCCGTGGTGTCCGCCCGAGAGGAACCCGTAATACGTATCGAGCTCACCCGGTTTCACGTATACCTTCTCCGCGGCCGACGAACCCGTCATGCCGCGGGTTGTCGTGCAACCCGGCAACTGCGATGCGAGCCCTGCCAGAGTGCCGATGGCGACCAACATCAAGATCCAGCGTTTCATCTTCGCTCCCCCCTTTGATCCTTCAATGAACTTCTGTCTGCTCGTGGTCCTGATGCTTGAGGTACTCGATGACCGCCTTCGCTTCGGGCGGCGTGAGGTGCTGATTCGTCATCTGAAGCGCGTACTTGGCGAACAACTCGTGCGAGATCGGGTCTTCCTTCACCATCACTTCGGGGTGAAGGATCTGGTTCTCCATCCACAGCGCCGTACGGCGCATCGAGACGCCCTTGAGATCCGGACCCGACAGCTTCGCGCCGAAGGCGTGGCACGCCGAACACCCCTTGTCCTTGAACAACTGCTCGCCGCTCTTGGCGAGGTGTTCGTCGATCGGCTGCTCTCCGGCGCGCGGACCCGCGTCGTACTTCGACACGGCTGCCGTGCTGGCGGCGGGCGAGGAACCCGATGCGTTCGTCTCCTTGGCGCCGCCGCTGCACCCGGACAGCAGCGGAAGCAAAGCGAGGAACGAGACCATGTGTGCTCCGGTGCGAAGGGTCATGAAGCGCGTCCTTTCGTCGTGGATCGAACCTCGATCGGGCGCCGTGTGCGCCAGAAGTGAGCGGTAATGCCGGCATCGATGCGGCCGATCTCAGCAGGTGACAGCACGCGCTCCGCGACCCCGAACACCGCCGCCTCTTCGTTGTGAATGTGAATGCGAAGCAGGTCCACGAAGTCGCGCACCTGGACCGCGACCTGCTCGTCGCGGGCGGAGGTCGAGGGTTCGCGCAGCACCGCGCGCAGCCGCAACAGCATCGCGCGCAGCTCGCCGTGCTGCGCGCGCAGCGGAATCAGACTCGGTGCCGCCTCGGGAAGCAGCTCCTCGAGCGCCGGGTAGAGAACTTCCTCCTCGGCTCTCATATGGGTTGCGAACTGGGCTTCGACGAAATCGACCAGCTCATCGAGCGCACCCGCCGTCAGCGGGGTGATGCCGTAGCGTCCGCCGACCTGCATCACGGTCTCGATTTCATCGAGCCACGCCAGGAGCTGGCGGTGGTCGGTGCGGAAGGGTTCGAACGCTGATTCAGCGGACATCGGGCACTCCGGCGTGCGGGAGACCCGATGCCTCCCGCCTTCGAAGACAGCATCGCCCGGTGGCGGACCGCGGGGTATGACGTGGGTCATATCGGGTGCCGATTGGGTGATCGCGCTTTCCTGAAACCGGTTCCGCGGTGCATTGTCGCGGGCACTGGTCTCGAGATTGCGCGCGCCGCGGGCCACACGGCACGGACGCCACGCAAAGCGTGACCCCGGAGGCAAAGGTGGCCGAGCACCCCGATCCGCCCGTCAAACTCGATCGCGCCGAAGTCGCGGCGGAGCGGCTGGCGACCGCGCTGCGATCGCTCCCGATGTTTCGCGGGCTCTCGACCCAGGATCGTGAGCGCGTCGCACGAGTGGCGGTGCTGCGCGACTACGAGCGCGGCGAGTACCTGTGGCGCGCCGGCGATCCCGCCGATCACCTCACGCTCATCGTGCGGGGCCAGGTGAAGATCGTGCGCCACACCGAGAGCGGCGATGTGATCCTCGAGATCTTCGGCGTCGGCGAGCCGGTCGGCGCAATCGCGGTCTACAACAACATTCCCTATCCGGCGAGTGCCGCGTGCATGGAGCCGACCACGCTCGTGAGGATCCCGAGCGCGGACTACTTCGAGCTGCTCGAGCGCAATCCGGACTTCGCGCGCGCGATCATTCGCGAACTCACGCGGCTCACGGTCGCGCTCACCCGCAAACTCAGTGAGATGCGTGGACAGCGGGTCGAAATCCGCATTGCGCGCCTGTTCCTGACGCTCGCCGAGCGGATGGGGCGCACCACCGCCGAAGGCATCGAGATCCCGCTCCAGCTCTCGCGCCAGGAGATCGCCGAGATGGTCGGCACCACGGTCGAGTCGGCGATCCGCCTGATGTCACGGTGGGGCCGCGAGGGCGTGCTGATCACGGGCGAGAAGCGCTTCGTGGTCCCATCGCTCGCGGCGCTGGAGCAGATCGCCGAGGGTCGAGACGAGGAAACCTGATCAGCGGCGGATGGCCGGGACCGGAATCAGAACGCCCGCGTGCGCGATGCGCAGGATCAGCGGCAGCGCTCCCCACAGCCACGCGACCCACGCCACGGTCCACAGCAGACCGCTCACACCCAGCAGCGGCGCGCGGTAGATCGGAAGCGATTCCGCCGCGGCGCGCGTTGCGGCCGCGAGCAGCAGTGCGGCGACCTGCCATCCGCGCAGCAGCGATCGCTCTTGAGCGGACGGATGGCGCCCGTGCGATACCACGACGCGCGTGGCGATCCCGAGTGTGAGCAAGCCGAAGCCGCCGATGAACATCACGTGAAATCCCGCGAGCGAGTGTGCTGGCAGCACGACGGCGAGCCACGCGCCGATGAGCACGCACACGCCCGCGAGGCGCAGCGCCACCGAGAACGTATCGTTGCGGGCCGCGCGCACCGGCAGTTTCCACACCCACAGCAGCATCACGGTGGCGACCAGGGCGCGCGCGATCGCGCCCTCGCGCGTCTGTCCCCGAGCATCGAAGACGAACGACGATCCGAGGATCAGCGCGAGGATCATGTACAACCCGCGCCGGCCGCTGCGCTCGTGCGCTTTCGCCACCCCCGGAATCGCGAGTGGATTCGGGATGCCGGCGAACGCCGGCACCAGCAGACCTCCGATACCCAGCACCAGCGGCAGCATCATCCCGAGCGACACCAGTCGCTGTGCGAAGTAGGGCACCGGCTCTGCGATCGGAGCCGTGCCGAAGCCCGACCACGCCTGCCACAGCGTGCCCGCGAAGCCGAGCGCGAGTCCGAGACCGACGAACGCGAACTCTTCGGGCGGCAGCACGCGTTTGGCGATCACGCGCCTCGCGATCGCGGCGGCTGCCCATGCGATGGCGGCGGCGGCGAACGCCGATGCCGGCGCGGGCGTGCCGGCGGCGACCGAGCCGGCCAACCCGCACATCAGGGTCGCGGCGACGACCAGTTCCAACGGGTGAAACCGTTGTCCGCCGGTGAAGCCCGGGATCGCCGTGAGGAGAAATCCCAGCACGAACGACAACTCGAACCCCTGCATCATGAGCGCTCGATGGGTGACGGCGGCCTGCGGCAATCCAAGCGCCCAGGCGATCGGCCACACGATCGCGCCCCATAGGGCGAACACGGCCCCAATCGGAAACAGGATCCGGTAGGGATCGGGCCACACCCCGGGCGGCTTCGGGGGTGGGGCTGCAGTTGGAGTGGGCATCGGGAGCATCCTACACCCGCACCGGGAAGCGACACCGGACCCGGCCACCCGGACCCCGGGGCGGGGTTCAGGACTCTGGTGATGTCGAGGGGCTTCGTCCTTGACGAAGTCCTTGCGTGGCTTCGCAACTTCCCCTTGGTGACGGCGCCCGCTCCTGCCACAATCGGCCGGCGGCGACTCCTGTGCTCACGGGTCGAACGCCGCAGGCCGATAACCGAGATCAACATGAAACGTGTCCGCTTCAAACCGGTCTCACGGCTCTACACGGTGCTGGCGTCGTTGCTGTTCCTGTTCGGCAACAACTACTGCATCGTGAGCGCGTACGCCTCGTCCTCGGCGAGCCGCGCGGGTCTGATGTGTCACGAGGCGCCGCTGTCGGCCTCGGCCTCGAAGGCGTCGGCCAAGTCCTGTTGCGGAAACAATGCCGCGGGACACCAACGCAACCATCCCGTGCAGGCGCCGGGCTCGCCGTGCTGCATGGGCCTCGCTGAAGTCTCGGTCCCCGTCGTCGCCAAGGATCTGTGCGTCACGCCGGTTCCTTTCGCGTGCGCCGAAACGGCGCCGGTCGCGATGTCGGGGCCGGCCCGCATTCCCTCCCACCCTCCTCGAACGGATCTCCGCGCCCGGCCTCTGGCATCTCCTGCCAAAGGCCCGCTCGCGCTGCGCGCTCCACCGCGTATCTGAATTCCGTCGTTCACGCGTTCGGTTCGCGAACGTGTGTGATCACGGAATCTCCGGTGGTTTGCGATTCCCATCCAGACACTCACGACGACTAGCCTTTGCGTGGCGCATTTTGCGCCGTGCTCTGGACGAATGCCGTACTCCGCTCCACCGTGTCCGCCACGCACCGGCGACTCGCTGAGCCGGCGACGCCATCCGTCTCCATCGAGGAGTCCATTCATGCGTTCACGAGTCCGCGAGATCGCGGCCGTCCTGTTCACACTCGGCCTGTTGCTGCCGCCGGCCGCGGGCGCGGTCGGCCTGCCCGAGGTGCTGCGCGATGTCCTGCGTCGCAATCCGGAGCTCGGTGCGGCGCGCTGGGAGGCCACCGCCTCGCGTGAGCGCGCGGTGCGGGCCGGAAGCTGGAGCTCGCCGATGATCGAATTCGGCGTCGTGAACGTGCCGACCAACCGTCGGTTTGATATGGACCCGATGACGATGAAAATGGTGGGCATCACGCAGCGCGTGCCGGTGTTTGGCGCCAATCGCCTCTCGCGCCGTTCCGGCGAAGCGGCGGCGAGCGCCGACACCGCGATGCTCTCGGCGATGCGCTGGGAGCGTCTCGGCCAGGCATGGGAGCAGTACGCGAACGCGTACTTCGCCGACGAACGCATGGCGGTGGCCGAGCGGCATCGCGGAGTCATGCGGCGCATGGTCGAGGCCGCGCGCGCCCGCTATTCCGCGGGACGCGGGCGCCTCGAGGACGTGCTGCGCGCCGAGGCCGAAGCCGCGAGCGTCGCCGTGGACGCCGCGGACTTCACCGCGGAGAGCGCCGCCGCGCATGCCGGTCTCGCAGCACTCAGCGGTGCTCCGGCATCGGTGGCACTCGGACCGCTCGAGCCGCCTCCGGTGATCACGGTGGGCGCCGATCCGCGGCCGTGGCGCGAGGCCGCGCTCGGAAACCCGCAGCTCGCCGTGCGCGATGCGAACGTGAAGCGCTACGAACTCGGGGCACGGGCCGCGCGGCGCATGGCGTGGCCCGATCTCGAGTTGAAGGCGTCGTACGGATTCCGCGCCGACCTGTTGCCCGAGCAGGCGCATCTCGGGCCGACGGAGCAGGACAACATGTTCAGTGCTTCGGCAGGCTTCATGCTCCCGCTGTTCGCGCGCTCGCGCGAATTCGCCGAAGCGCGCGAAATGAATGCGATGGCGCGCGCCGCCACCGCCGAGCGCGCCGCGACCACGCTCGATCTCGAGCGCACCGTGACGATCGCCCACGCGCGATCGCTGGCCGCGGAGCGCTCGGTGCGTCTGGTCGCGGACACGGTGCTCGCGGTGCAGCACCGCGCGCTCGATGCGGCATGGAGCGGCTACTCGGCGGGCGCCTCCGATCTACTGTCGCTGTTCCAGACGGCTCATGCGCTCTATATGAGCGAGCTGCGCGAGAACGACGAGCGCGCCTCACTCGCCCGCGCGCAAGCCGCGCTGGTCACGGTAACCGGGCGGTTCGACCTGATCAGCGTCGCGATCGGCGATGCATCCAACGAAGGGGGATCACGATGATCGACGATCGAAGTCCAGAGCCCGCGCGCGGCAGCGGACTTCACGCGCCTCCGCCGGGCGCCGGCGCGATGAACGTGCTGCGCTGGGTGATGTTCGGTGGCCTGCTGCTGGTCGCGGTGATCGCGGGTGCCGCGTGGTTCAACTCGCGCGCGCCGCGCGCGGGATCGGCGACGACGACGGGAGTGGCCAAATTCCATTGCCCGATGCATCCGACTTACACCTCTGATCGTCCGGGCGAATGTCCGATCTGCGGCATGACGCTCGAACCGATCCCGCCCGGCACACCGGGCGGTATCGCGCCGGAAGGCGTCGGCGACGTGCCGGGGCTCACGACCGTGCATCTCACGACGGAGCGCATCCAGATGATCGGCGTGCGCACCGCGCGCGTCGAGGCGCGCGCGCTCGGCAGCGGTGCCGAGTTGGTCGGGTTCATCACGCCCGACGAATCCCGTCTGCGCCGAGTGCAACTGCGCGTTGCAGGCTGGGTCGAGCGCCTGCACGTGAATCGCACCGGCGAAGCCGTGCGCGCGGGCGCGCCGCTCGTCACCATCTACAGTCCCGAACTGTTCCAGTCCGAGCAGGAATTCCTGATCGAGACCTCGGCGCCGCATGCGATGCGCGACTCGTCGGCAGCGAACACGGCCATGGATCACGAAGCACCTGGGCCGGCCGCGGCGCGCGAACGGATGAAGTTGTTCGGCGTTCCCGATGCCGAGATCCGGCGTCTCGAGCGCGAGCGCAAAGCCTCGACGCGGCTCACGCTGCCGTCGCCGGTCTCGGGCACCGTGCTCGAACGCACGGTCACCGAAGGTCAGAGCGTGGGGCCCGACACACCGCTGATGACGATCGCCGACCTCTCGCGCGTGTGGGTGGTGGCGGATGTGTACGAGATGGATCTCGGGCGTGTGCGTCTCGGCGACGTCGCGCGCTTCACGGCGGACGCGCTGCCCGGACGCGCGTTTCAGGCGCGGGTCGAATTCCTGTATCCGACCGTCTCGGGCGAGACCCGCACGATCAAGGTACGCTTCACGCTCGACAACCGCGACGGCGCGCTGCGCCCCGGGATGTACGGCCGCGTGATGATCGCGCACCGCGGAGGTGCCGTGCCCTCGGTGCCCGCGGAAGCGCTGGTGCGGGCGGGCGAGCACAACTACGTGTTCCTCGCACGCGCCGGCGGCACGTTCGAGCCGCGCGCGGTCGACATCGGCCTCGACGACGGCGACTACGTGCAGATCCTGCGCGGCGTCGCGGTCGGCGACACGGTGGTCGCGAGCGCTTCGTTCCTGATCGATTCGGAGAGCCGGCTCAAGGCCGCGATCTCCGGCATGGGCGCATCCCAAGCACCGGATCATCGAGGCCATCGGTGATCGCGCGCATCATCGAATACTGCGCCACCCACCGCACACTCGTGTTCATCTTCACGGCGTTCGCGGTGCTGGGATCGTTCGTCGCGATCCGCAACGTGCCGCTCGATGCGATCCCCGATCTCTCCGATCCGCAGGTGATCGTGTTCACCGAGTGGATGGGACGCAGCCCCGATCTGGTCGAGGACCAGGTCACCTATCCCATCGTATCGTCACTGCTGGGCGCGCCGCGGATCGAAGCCGTGCGCGGCCAGTCGATGTTCGGCATGAGCTTCGTCTACGTGATCTTCAAGGAAGGCACCGATCTCTACTGGGCGCGCAGCCGGGTGCTCGAATACATGAGCACCATCCGCTCGCGCCTGCCGCAGGACGTAAATCCTGTGTTGGGCCCCGATGCGACCTCGGTGGGCTGGGTGTTCCAGTACGCGCTCGTCGATCGCAGCGGCAAGCACGACTTGGCGGATCTGCGCACGTTCCAGGACTTCAACCTGCGCTATCAGCTCGCGAGCGTGCCCGGCGTGGCCGAAGTCGCCTCGGTCGGCGGTTACCAGCGCCAATATCAGGTCGAGATCGACCCGGCGAAGCTGCGCGCGCTCGGACTCACGTTGGGCGAGGTCACCGGCGCCATCCGCCGCAGCAACTCCGACGTCGGCGGGCGCGTGATCGAGATGTCGGGCCGCGAATACTTCGTGCGTGGACGCGGATACGTGAAGGACCTCGCGGATCTGCGCTCGATCGGGTTGGGCGCGCATCCGCGCACCGGCACGCCGCTGCGGATCGGCGACGTCGCCACGGTGTCGTTCGGGCCCGACATCCGCCGCGGCGTCTCGGACCTGGACGGCATCGGAGAAACCGTCGGCGGCACCGTGGTCATGCGCTACGGCGAGAACGCGCTCGCCGTGATCGAGCGCGTGAAGCGACGGATCGCCGAGCTCCAGCCGTCGTTCCCTGAAGGCGTCACGGTGCAGATCGTCTACGACCGTTCGGACCTGATCCATCGCGCGATCAAGACGCTGAGGCACACGCTGGTCGAGGAGATGATCGTCGTCAGTCTGGTCATCCTCGTGTTCCTGCTGCACCTGCGCAGCACGCTGGTTCCGGTGCTCACGCTGCCGCTCGCGGTCGGGCTCGCGTTCGTTCCGATGTACTTCCTGCGAATCAACTCGAACATCATGAGCCTCGGCGGCATCGCGATCGCGATCGGCGCGATGGTCGACGCCGCGATCGTGCTGGTCGAGAACGGGCACAAGCACTTGGAGACCGCTCCACCGGGAGCCAACCGCGCTCGCGTGCTGATCGAGGCGGCGAAGGAGGTCGGCCCTCCGACATTCTTCGCGCTGCTCATCATCACGGTCGCGTTCCTGCCGATCTTCGCCTTGAACGGACAGGGCGGGCGCATGTTCACACCGCTCGCATGGACCAAAACATTCGCGATGGGCTTCGCGGCGCTGGTGTCGATCACGGTGGCGCCGGCGCTGATGACGCTGCTGATTCGCGGCAAGATACGTCACGAGGCCGATCATCCGGTGTCGCGCGCGCTGATCGCGGTGTATCGCCCGTTTGCGTGGGTGGCACTCAAGAACCCGAAGACCACGATTGCGATCGGGCTCGCCGCCGTGCTGTCGGCGATCCCGATGGCGGCACGGCTCGGGAACGAGTTCATGCCGCCGCTCAACGAGGGCGACCTGCTCTACATGCCGACCACGTTTCCCAACATCTCGATCGAAGAGTCGAAGCGCTATCTGCAGCTTCAAGATCGCATGATCCGCGCGGTGCCCGAGGTGAAGCGCGTGTTCGGCAAGGCCGGCCGCTCCGAAACCCCGACCGATCCCGCGCCGCTCTCGATGGTGGAGACCGTGGTGCAGTTGAAGCCGCGCGAAGAGTGGCGGACGATCTACGTGCCGCGCTGGTATTCGAGCACGCTGCCACGCTGGATGCGACCGGCCCTGCGTCCGCTGTGGCCCGATCGGCGGCGCATGACGTGGGACGAGCTGGTCGCCGATCTCAATCGCCGCATGCAGATCCCGGGATGGACCAACGCGTGGACCATGCCGATCAAAGCACGCATCGACATGCTCTCGACCGGCATTCGCACTCCGATCGGCGTGAAGGTGCTGGGCGCGAGCCTCGACACGATCGAGCGCATCGGCATGGATCTGGAACGGCTGCTCTCGAACGTGCCCGCGACGCGCAGCGTGTACTCCGATCGCAACACCGGCGGCTTCTATCTCGACATCGTTCCCGACCGTCAGGCGCTCGCACGCCACGGACTCACGGTCGGTGACGTGCAGGACGTGATCGAAGCCGCGATCGGCGGCGAGCCGATCGAAGTGGCGGTCGAAGGCCGCAACCGGTTCACGATCAGCGTGCGCTATCCGCAGGAGTTGCGGCAGAACCTGGAGCAACTGAGGCGCACGTTGATTCCGCTGCCGGCGGGCGGTGGCGGCGGCTCCGGCGCGGCGGCGGCAACCGGCGCGACCGGCGCGGGTTCGATGGAGGGGAGCGCAATGGGTGGAAGCGCGATGGGCGCCGGGCAACCGCGCGGCGCCGCCGCGAGCGGCACATCGGGCGGCGATGGCATGAACGCGGACGGAGGTGCCATGGGCGGCGGCGCGATGGGTGGCGGCTCACCCGGCGGCTCCGCGATCGGCGGCGCGATGCCGTCATCGGGATCTCTGAGTTCCGGACCGACCGGTGCACCGGCAGTGCCCGCTTACGAGGAGAACGTGCGCGGCCACGTTCCGCTGGGTCAGGTCGCCGACCTGCGCATCGTCACCGGGCCGCCGATGATCCGTGACGACAACGGAATGCTCGCGGGCTACGTCTATGTCGACATGGATGCCGCGCGCCGCGACATCGGCGGCTACGTCGACGACGCCAAGCGCGCGGTCGCGCGCGGACTGAAACTGCCCGCCGGATACTCGCTCCATTGGACGGGCCAGTACGAGTTGATGCAGGCGATGCAGTCCCGCATGGCGATCGTAGTTCCGCTGGCACTCGCCGTCATCCTGATGCTGCTCTACATGAGCTTCGGCAGTCTGACCGAGTCGTTGATCGTGATGGCGTCGGTGCCGTTCGCTCTGGTCGGCAGCGTGTGGCTGCTGGCGTTGCTGCACTACAACCTATCGACCGCCGTGTGGGTCGGCATCATTGCGCTGGTTGGGCTCGCCGCGCAGACCGGCGTGATGATGCTCGTGTATCTCAACGTCGCCTACCAGCGGCGCAAACGCGAAGGGCTGATCCGCACCCTCGACGACATCATCGATGCGACGCTCGAAGGCTCGGTCCAGCGCGTGCGCCCGAAGCTGATGACCGTGGCGACCACGATGATCGGCCTGGTGCCGCTGCTGTGGGCGACCGGCTCGGGCGCTGACGTGATGAAACGGCTCGCGGCACCCATGATCGGCGGCCTGTTCACCTCGGCGTTCTTGACGCTCGAGATCATTCCGGTCATCTACACGTACTGGCGCTGGTCGCAGCTGCGTCGCGAACTCGCGCGGAATCGCGAGGCCGCATGAGCGCTCGAACACCGTCCATCAAACCGATCCCGCGAGCGACTTCGGACGCGGCGCGATCGGCGCTATTCTCGTTCCCGTTCCATCCTTCACCTACACCGAGGAGTCATCCCATGCGCACCCTGCTCGCCCTCTGCCTCACGCTGTTCGTCGCCATTCTGTCGTCGTGCGGCTCCAAGCCCGCCACCGACACCGCGCAGCGCGTCTCGATCACGGTCACCGAACAGGGCTTCGAGCCCGCCGTCGTCAACGTCAAAGCCGGCCAGCCGGTCACGATGCTGGTGAAGCGCACGACCGATCGCACGTGCGCCACCGAAGTCGTGATGAAGGAACACAACATCAACCAGCCACTGCCGCTCAATCAGGAAGTGGAGATCACGTTCACGCCGGCCAAGTCGGGCGATCTCGTCTACGCGTGCGCGATGGACATGTACAAGGGCACGGTTCACGTCGAATAGCGGTGCCGAGCGTCACACCGAACGGAACCTGCGCCGTTCGGACGATGAGGGCCACGGGAGAGCATCGATGCGCATAGCCGTACTGACGTCGGGCGGGGACGCCCCGGGAATGAACGCCGCGATTCGCGCCGTCGTGCGCTGCGGCATCGCGCGAGGCTGGGAAGTCGTGGGTGTTCCTCACGGATACTCGGGGCTCCTCAACCACGACTGGGCGCCGCTCACGACGCGTTCGGTGAGCGGCATCATCCAGCAGGGCGGGACGATCCTCGGCAGCGCCCGGTGCCCCGAGTTCCATGTCGAGTCCGGACAGTACGACGCCGTGGCCCGGCTGCGGGAACGCGGAGTCGACGGACTGGTCGTGATCGGCGGCAATGGATCCCAGAGCGGAGCGCACGCGCTCTCGCGGCTCGGGTTCCCGGTGGCGGGAATCGCATCGACGATCGACAACGATCTCGTGGGCAGTGACGTCACGATCGGCGTCGACACCGCGCTCAACATCGCGCTCGAGGCGATCGACCGCATCAAGGTGACGGCGTCATCGCATCATCGCGCCTTCATGATCGAAGTGATGGGCCGCAACTGCGGCTACCTCGCGTTGATGGCCGGCATCGCGGGCGGTGCCGAGGTCGTGCTGATCCCGGAGATCGAAGTCCCGCCAGAAGACGTGATGGCAGCACTCCGCCAGGCGTACGAGCGCGGCAAGGCGCATGCGATCGTGATCGTGGCCGAAGGCGCGCGGCTCAATGCCGATGCGCTCTCGCGCTACATCAAGGAGCGCAAGGCAGAGACCGGCTTCGGGCTGCGCGTGACGACGCTGGGTCACGTGCAGCGCGGGGGAGCGCCGCTCGCCTTCGACCGGCTGCTCGCCACCCGCCTCGGAGCGGGTGCGATCGAGGCGCTCGGTGAAGGCGCGCACGGCGTGTTGATCGGCTCGATCGGCGGGAAGACCGTGCGCACGCCGCTCGCGGAAGTGGTGGGACGCCAGAAGCCAATCGATCCGCGGCTGTTCGAGCTGGCGCGAGTACTGGACTAGGTATCTACGCCGGGCGGACTTCGTGGGCCATCATCGTCTCCAGCCGCGCCTTCACTTCCGGCCACTCGCGATCGACGATGCTGAACATCGCGGTGTCGCGCGTCACACCGACGTCGCTGGTCTGATAGCTCCGCAGCACGCCCTCGAAGGTGCAGCCGATGCGCAGCATGGCGTTGCGTGAGCGCTCGTTCTGGACGTGGGTCTTCAGCTCGACGCGCCGGCAGCCCCAGGTTTCGAACGCGTGCGTGAGCATCAGGTACTTGGCCTCGGTGTTGATGTGGCTGCGCTGGAACGGGCGACCGATCCACGTCCAGCCGATCTCGACGCGACGGTTCGCGCGGTCGATGGATCCGAAGCGCGTGCATCCCGCGACCGTTCCGCTCGCGCGATCGATCGTCGCAAACGGCACCGAGCGGCCTTCGGTCTGCTCCTTGAGCGCCGTCTCCAAATAGCTACGAAGCTCGTCGCGCGTCGCGATCGTGCTCAACGTCCAGCGCCACAGGTCGGGATCGAGACCGATCGCGCACAAACCTTCGAAGTGCCGGTCAAGTGCCAGCGGCTCCATGCGCACGCGCGTGCCGTCGAGTGTGACCGGAGCGATATTCAAACCTTCACCATGTAATACAGCGCCGCCGGATGATGCACGATGATCGCGGTGGTCGAGGCTTCGGGCACGAGCTGGAACGCGCTCGTCAGTGTCACGTCGATCGCGTCCTCGGGATTCAGGAGCTTGAACAGCTTCGCCTGATCCTCCAATTCGGGGCACGCGCTGTATCCGAACGAGTAGCGCTTGCCGCGCTCCGCATCGAGACCCAACTCGGCGCGAATCTTTCGATGGTGCCACTCGGCCAGCCCTTCGGCCGCCGACACACCGAGGCCGTGCACGAACAGCTCTTCGGCGTACTCACCGCGCTGGTTCAAGGCGCCCCCGAGTTCGTCCACGTACGGACCGACCGTCACCACCTGCATGGCGAGCACGTCGAACTTGCTGGACTCGGCGGGCTGGAAGTAATCAGACAGGCACAGTCCTTCGCGATCCGCCTGACGCGGGAACGTGAAGCGCACCAGCTCCTCGATCTTGCCGCGCGGCGTGAGCGACCCCGCGGTGAACGCGGTCGGGTCGTACACAATGAGATCCTGCCCCGCGCTCTGGACCGGGAAGTATCCGTAGACGACCTGCGGCTTGATCCAGCCCTTCTGCTCCGCCTCACGCTGGAGCTTGAGCCGGCGCGGTTCGAAGTCGTCGCGGATCAACTGGTCGTACTCGGCACCGCTGCCGCGCGCACCCCAGTGCAGGCGATAGAGCGTCTTCAAGTCCATGCCTTCGAACATGCCGGCGAACGGGATGTCCTTCGATGCCGTCACGCGCGCACCCCAGAACGGGGGTGCGGGAATGGAAACGTTGCGATCGACCTGGACCTTGAAGTCGCGCTGCTGCGCCGACGACTCCGCGGAGCGTGCCTCGAGTGCCGCGGCCTGTGTCTTGAACTCGAACGCCTCGCGCTTCACGCGTTCGACCAGGGGTCCTGCCTGCGCGGGGTCGGTGAGCGCGTTCATGGTGTCGAGTCCTTCGAAGGCGTCCTTGCAGTAGTAGACGCCCGGGCCATAGAACACTTCCCCGTCCACCAATGCCGCGCGCCGGCCGAAGTTCCGGTTGATCGCCGCACCGCCGATCATCACCGGATAGCTCAAGCCCGCGCGATGCAGCTCGCCGACCGTGATCGGCATCTGCTTGCTGGTCGACACGAGCAGGGCACTCAGCCCGATCGCGGTCGCATCGACTTCCTTCGCCTTGTCGATGATGGTCTGCACCGGCACCTGCTTGCCGAGATCGAACACGGTGTAGCCGTTGTTCGAGAGGATCGTCTTCACGAGGTTCTTGCCGATGTCGTGCACGTCGCCGTAGACGGTGGCGATCACGACCCGGCCTTTGGAGACATCGGCCTTCTTCTCGAGATAGTTCTCGAGCTGGGCGACGGCGCGCTTCATGACCTCGGCGCTCTGCAGCACGAACGGCAGGATCAGCTCGCCCGCTCCGAACTTGTCGCCGACTTCCTTCATCGCCGGCAACAGCACGGTGTTGAGCACGACAACCGCGTCGTTGCGCTTGACCGCCGCGTCGATCAGCGCCTCGATGCCGGCGGGCTTACGGTGCAGGATCTGATAGTGGAGCTTCTGCTCGACCGACATGGCCTCGAGCTCCGACTCCTCCTGCTTCTCGCGCCCTTCCGACGTGCGGCCCTCGAAGTGCGTGATGAACTCCGACAGTGCCTGCGGGTGCTTGTTGAAGATCAGATCCTCGGCGAGGCGAAGGTCCTCCTTCGCGATCTCGGCATAGGGCCGGATGTGCGCAGGATTCACGATCGCCATGTCGAGTCCGGCCTGCACACAGTGATAGAGGAACGCCGAGTTCAGCACTGCGCGCGCCTCGACGCCGAGTCCGAACGAGACGTTCGAGACGCCGAGACTCGTGAGCACGCCAGGCAGCTCGGCCTTGATGCGCCGGATGCCTTCGATCGTCTCGGTGCCCGAGTCCAGGAACTCGGCATCGCCGGTCGCGAGCGTGAATGTGAGGTCGTCGAACACGAGTCGCTGCGGCGGCAGGCCGTATTCGCCCGTGACGATGTCGTGGATCTTCCGCGCGATCTCGAGCTTGCGCTCGGCGGTCTTCGCCATGCCGATCGGGTCGATCGTGAGCGCGATCACCGCCGCGCCGTATTTCACGACCAGCGGCATCACCGCGTCGATCCGCTCGCGTCCGTTCTCCATGTTGATGGAGTTGACGAGCGCGGATCCGGGATACGCCTTGAGCGCCTCCTCGATCACGTTCGCCTCGGTCGAATCGATCACCAGCGGCGCTTCGACCGAGAGCGCGAGCTTCTTCACCAGTGCCCGCACCTGAGCCGCCTCGTCGGTGCGCTCGGTGAGCGCCATGCAGATGTCGAGCGTGTGCGCTCCGCCCTCCACCTGATCGCGCGCGATCGGGATCATGTCCTCGATCCGGTTCTCGAGGGCGAGGCGCTTCACCTTGCGCGAACCCTGCGTGTTGAGGCGCTCGCCGATCAGCATCGGCGCCGGCTCCTGCTGCATGGCGGTCGCGGTCATGCCGCTCGACAGATACCAGCCGCTGCGCCCCGGGCGCGGCGTGGGCGCGCGCTGCCCGATCGCCGCGACCAGCGCGCGAATGTGCGCGGGCGTGGTGCCGCAGCAGCCGCCGACCATGTTCACGCCCAGTTCGACCACGAACTCGCGCAGCGTCTCGGCCATCGGATCGGGCTTCATCGGATAGAGCGTGCGCCCGCCATCGTTGATCGGCAGACCCGCGTTGGGAATCACGTGCAGCGGCGTGCTCGCGTTCTGCGACAGGTAGCGCACCGAGTCGCGCATCAGATCGGGACCGGTCGAGCAGTTGAGCCCGATGATGTCCGCGTTCATGGCTTCGAGCGTCGCGAGCGCGCCGCGGATGTCGGTGCCGAGCAGCATGCGGCCGGTCGGGTCGAGCGTGACCGAGCATTGGATCGGCACGATCCGTCCCACGCGCGCCATCGCTTCGCGCGCGGCGAGCATCTGCGCCTTCATCTCGAGGATGTCCTGGCAGGTCTCCAAGATCAGCACATCCGCGCCACCCTCGATCAACCCGCGCGCCTGAACTTCGAAGGCCGGCACCAGTTCCTCGAGACGCATCTTGCCGAGGTCCGGATCTTCCGACGACGGCAAGTATCCCGAGGGTCCCATCGAGCCCGCGACGAAACGCGGACGGCCGTCCTGCTGTTCGAAGCGGTCCGCGACTCGCCGCGCGATCTCGGCGGCGGCGCGATTCAATTCGAGCGTCTTCTCCCCGATCCCCCACTCCTCGAGACGGAGCTGGCACGCCTGGAAGGAATTGGTCTCGACGATGTCGGCGCCCGCCTCGAAGTATGCAGCGTGGATCGCCTCCACAACGTCTGGACGTGTGAGCGACAGATAGTCGTTGCACCCGTCCTTCCCGCCGAAATCTTCAGGGGTGAGATTACGATCTTGGATCTGAGTGCCCATCCCGCCGTCAAAGAACAGAACGCGCTGGCGAAGGGTGTCGAGCAGTCGGCTCGTCATGGGATGGGCTACCTCGGAAATACGGGGAATAGGTCCGACCGGGCGGCCGGGCACGGCGCGGTTTGTGATTGACCGGAAAGACTATCGGAGCACGCGGGGGTGCCGCAAACATGGGCGACGCGAACCGAGCACGTCCGGGCACCCCGGGTAGCGATGAATTTCATAGTTGCCGGCGAGGATTTCGCGCCGGCTTGATGCATTCATGGCTGGTGATTCGCCCAGTGGGCCGTTAGGCTCGAAACGGGCAGATTCGGCCGCCCCATCCAGAGGAGGGTTACACATGACCACGAATGACGTCGCAAGCCCCAATGTCGCCCCGCGCGCCCGCGTTTCCGACATCATGCTCGACGGTCTGTTCACCGGCATGATCGGCGCGCTGGTGGTCGCCCTGTGGTTCCTGGTGCTCGACTTCGCCGCGGGTCAACCGCTGCGAACCCCCGCGCTGCTCGGCAACGTGCTGCTTCACGGCACTGCGGGAAGCGGGATCGTCACCATCTCCGCACTGGAAGTCGCCGCCTATTCCGCGTTCCACTTCGTCACGTTCATCGCGGTCGGCGTGTTCCTGTCGTACATGATGACGCTGTTCGAGCGCTTCCCGATCATGTTCTTCGTGCTGCTGGTGCTGTTCCTGTGCCTCCAGGCAGGATTCTTCGTGCTCGACGCGATCCTGGGCGCCCAGATGATCAACCAGTTGAAGCCGTGGACGGTCGTCGTGGGAAATCTGCTCGCCGCCGTCTCGATGGCACTGTTCCTCTGGAAGCGCCATCCGAGCGTGCTCAAGCGCGTCGAACGGCTGTGGGACGACAACCAGTAGCCATTTCGATCACCGCGTTTACGCAACATCGGCAGGGAGGCGCACGGATGGGATTTCTCGACGGGAAGGTCGCGGTCGTTACGGGTGGTAATCGCGGAATCGGCCGCGGCATCGTCGAAGGACTGAAGGCAGAGGGCGCGCGAGTGGTGCTGACCGCGCGCAGCGCCGCCACCGCAGAGGCGGCGGCGGCGGAAGTGGGCGGCGACACGATCGGGATCGCGTGCGACGTGCGATCCTACGAGCTGGTCCAGCGTCTGTTCGCCGAGACGCGCGCCCGCGCGGGCGGCGTCGACATCCTCGTGAACAACGCCGGGATCGGCATCTTCGGCGCGGTCGCCGACACGGATCCCGAAGACTGGCGTGCGGTGATCGAGACCAATCTCAATGGCGTCTTCTACTGCTGCCACGAGGCCGTGCCGCTGATGAAACAGCGCGGCGGCGGATACATCTTCAACATCAGTTCGCTCGCCGGGAAGAACCCGATGCTGAACGCCGCAGCTTACAACGCGAGCAAGTTCGGCCTCAACGGTTTCAGCGAAGCGCTGATGATGGAGGTGCGCTACGACGGCATCCGGGTTTCCTATCTCATGCCGGGCAGCGTGGCGACCGAGTTCGGGCGCGGTTCGGCGGCCAAGTCGGAGTGGGCGCTGACGCCGGAAGATGTCGGGGGCGTGGTGCTCGACCTGCTGCGATCCCCGGCGCATGCGCTCTACAGCCGTGTCGAGATGCGTCCGAGCCAGCCGCCGCGCAAGTAGGAATCGCGAGAGGGTCCGGACCGCCGCGTTCGAGCGGCCCGGTTCCGCATGAGCCCGGCCCCCGACGCCTGACCCGGCTAAGGCGTGAACACCACGCGCCGGGTTGCGATCGTCTTCGCCGACTCGAGGCGCACGAAGTACACCCCCGCGGCCATGAGGCGCCCCGCGTCGTTCCGCCCCGACCAGCGCGCCGTGTGGTTGCCGGCCTCGATGACACCGTTCACCAGCGAGCACACGCGGCGTCCCGAGAGATCGAGCACGTCGAGTCGCGCGTGTCCGGGGCGATCGATCGTGTAGCCGATCGTCGATCCCGCCCGAAACGGATTCGGCCGGGCCGAGGTGAGCGCGACCTGGCTCCGGCGCGGATCGTCTCCCACGTCGACCGTTCCCGAGCCGCGCACCAGCCGAAGCCCGAAATTGGCCAGGGGATTTCCGTCGAACCAGAAGAGATCGCCGTTCTCGAAATACAGATCGTGGCTGTGTCCGACCGCGGGCACGCTGTTGATGATCAGGCCGGCCGTCACGCTCGAGAACCGAATCCCGACCCACACACTGCCCCCCGCCACGGGAGCGCCGGTGATCCGCACGGAGACACGATTCCGCCCGCTTGTGAGCCCGCTCACCACGAACGGCCCGGCGAGCGGGGCAATCCCGGCGTCGAGCCCGTTCGGATTGTCGTAGAGCCTCACCGTGGCCGAGAACGAAGCAGCCGCGGCAGGTTCGTAGCACTCGAACGTCAGCGTATCGAGCGCTCCCGCCGACACCAGATGCAGATCGTCGAGCGCCTCGGCCCCGCTCTGTCCGGTGTAATAGGTGTTGGCGGGATTGCCCGTGTTGTCGTAGACAACGGTCGCGGCTGAGACCGGGGCGGCAAGGAGCCCTGCACAGGCGATCGCGGCCAGCCACGCGCCCCGGGCGCGCGAAAGCCGCCGGTCCGATTCTCCGGCGGCGGCTCTATCGATCGCGCGCATCCTCACGTTCCGCTCCGTGCCGCTATCGGGTGATCGCGAGCTTGTGGACGAAGCGCCGTCCGAGCGCATCGAGGCGAATGAAGTAGATGCCCGCGCCGAGCGGCCGTCCCGACGTCGTGCCGTTCCACGTCATGGCGTGGCGGCCCGCGCCCATGACGCCATCGGCAAGCGTGGCCACCACACGGCCCTGGAGATCGAGCACGCGCATGCGAACGCTCGCCGCCTCGGGCAGTCCGAAGTTGAGCGTGGTGTGGGTCCGGAACGGCGCCGGCTGCGGCGCGGCGAAGTACACGTCGTGCGGCAGATCGTTCGCGCCATCGGTCGCGAGTGTCCCCGAGGTGATGGCGAGCACATCGCTCACGGCGTCCCCGACCAGCACGCCGTTCGCGTAGGCCTTCACGAACAGCGCCGCCTGCGCCGGAGAACCCGGCAGGTGCCAGCTGATGAGATTCTCGTTCGCGACGGTTCCCACCAGCGACCAGGTGTCGCCGCCGTCGAACGTTGCGCTGACGACGGTCGAGTCGACGGGTGGTGCCGGCGGTGTCCAGCGCGCGAGGCAGTACGCACCTGCGGTGAGCACGGTCGAACCGGTCGGGTTCAGGATGCTCAACGCCGCACCCGGGCCCGGAGCGATGTTCTGGATCACGACGTTGTCGATGAAGAACACATCACCCGCGACGCGT
>JANLWX010000055.1:0-2996 GCA_031364845.1 Candidatus Eiseniibacteriota bacterium | reverse complement strand
ACGGAAGACCGGTACGGGTTCCGGCTGTGAAGCCGCCGCTTACCGGCGACCCTGAATGACCTCGAGCCCGTGCGAGCGCACGCGCAGTCGCAGGCGCAGATCGTCGAGGCCCGCGCCGGCGAGCAGCACCATCAGAGGCTCGACCGGAATCCGCGCTCCGGGGATCGCGCCCTGGACGAGCGTCCGCAGCAGGAACCATCCGAGCGCGAACACCGCGAAGGACTGAAACGCTCGTCGAGGTCCGGTGAGCGTGCGCATCGCACCCCATGCGGCGAACGGAAGCAGCACCAGCGAAGCGACCGCCAGGATCCAGTCGATCGGCCGCGGCGTGATCAGGAAAGCGAGCGCGCGGGGCACGAGCAGGCGCAGGAACTCGCCCGGATGCTCGCCGGCGTGGTCGAACGCGAGGCCATAGGCGATCCGGTCGGCACGCGCTTCGCCGCCGGTGGCAATCGTGGGATGCGACGCGGCGAGCGCGACGCGCGGAACCGGCGCACCGTGCAGCGCGGGATCCGTCCACGCACGATGGTCGCTCGCGGCGAGCAGCGCGATGCCGTTGCCGGTCGACACGGGGACGAACGCGCGCAGGGCTGTCGCGTTGCGCGTGGTCCACGGGGCCACGACCAGCGCGACACCCGCAAGCACGAGCACGATCTGCCGCACGCGATCGTTCGGCTGAACCGTGAGACCGAGCGGCATCCACGCCCACGCGACCACGCCGAGAGGCAACATCAGCGCGGCGGGGTGGGTGAGGGCCGCCGCACCCCACAGCAGTCCGACTCCGAAGGCGCGGCCCGGCCGTGGAGTCTTGACCCATGACACGGTACATGCGATGGCGAGCGCAACCAGCAGCGGAATCAGGGCATCGCTCGAGAACGGCGTGAGGATGAGGTGCGGGTCGAGTGCGGCGATCCAACCCGCCCAGCGTCCGACGTTGATTCCGAACACCGCCATACCGAGTACCGCGACGACGAGCGGCACCAGGGCCCCCAGCAGCGAGAACGCCAGCGGAAGCCAGAGCGGATTGCCGCGATCGACTCTCAAGATGCCGCTCGCGATCCACGGTGCGAGCGGCGGAACCGCCGCGGTCGCCACGGTGGCTTGGGGGGTGCCGAGCGAGAAGCCCGTTCCGCGCGCGAGGCTCGAGGAGATCGGCAACCAGTCGGGTGCGCGTGGCCCGTTCACGACCAGCGCCGCCCCGAGCACCACCACGACGACGCGCACGGCGAGCGCCACCCCGAACAGGACCAGCCACGGGTGCGAGGAGTGGCGTTCGCTCGGACGCGAACGCGGGCGGGGTGAGTCGAGACGGGCCAGCATGCGTCCGGAGTCTAGCAGAGGAACGCGTCCGTGCATTCGGACATGCGGACGGGCGCGGTGCGGGCATGGCGCAATGGACGATGCATTCCCGATGGCGGGGGCGCCATCACCCCATGCGCTCGAACGCCGCTGTTGGCGCGGTCGGACTCCCGATCGCCAGGAATCACCGCGACCGGCAAGCCGGTTGCATAGTTCTCGGGCGACGATTCCGTCTCGAGGGAACGGCCGGCGAAGCGGCCGTGAGCCGGGACCGTCCGCGGCACCTCCAACGGCGCATCGCGGTCTTGGCGCGGGGAACCGCCAGGATCGCGGGCGCCGTCTCTTTCGCAAAGGATGCGGACTCGATGGACCATTACATCCCCAAACGACGGATTCCGGTGACCCTGTGGTCGGACCACCTGCAGGGGGTTGCGGGACGGATTTTTCTCGATCTCGACCCGCTGGGTTCGCGACACCAGACGATCCTCGAGCGGATCAACGAATCGTCGCCCTTCCTGCCGGTCGGGATGGGTGACGAAGGGCGGATCCATCTGATCCAGCGGCAGCGTCTCACGCGGGTGACGCCGGGACGCCAGGTCCTGCACAGCGATGTGTTCGCGCGCGGATTCAACCCGTGGCGCGAAGAGCGGGCCGACATGCTGCTGTGTGACGGCACGCACCTCTCGGGGCGCGTGTGGATGCCGATCGAACGCGAGACGCAGCGGTTGTCCGACTTTCTGAACGGGCTCGGCTCGAGCTTCTTCGTGCTGATCACGCCGGCCGGGCTGCATCTGGTCAATGCGTCGGCGGTGGTCGATGTCGAGCTGTCGGAAAGCGCCGGCGCCCCGTTGCCTTCGTCCACCGAGACCGTGATCGGCATGTGACACGGCTCCGTTCGCGCTCGGCGCGTCGAACGGTTTGCGAAACGCAGGCGGTGGCACCCCGCGGCGGGTACGGCCACGGCAGCGATCGCTGAAACGACATTCGGGCACGTCTCCCGCACATCGCGCACGACATCGAGTCGCGGTGGGGCGTGCCCATCTCGTTTCCTCTTCTCTCCGGCAACCGCGCGCGATCGACCAGCGGCGTCCTCGTCGATCGCGCCTGCCGATCCCGCTTTTCCGATCCGCACGCGGTGGCATAAACTGCCCGCGTCGCCCCGAGTGCGCGCCCCCGCACATCCGCGCTTTAGTCCCTTTGCCTGCATCCCCATCGCCCGAGAGGATCACCGTGACGCCGAGTTCCCCCACCGCACCCGCGGACCGCCTCGCCCGATTCCATGAGATTCTCGATCCGCTGGTGGCCGAACTCGAGCCGCTCCATCTGGCGCTCAATCACGCGACCTGGCAGGCGAGCGTCACCGGCAAGGAGGAGTTTGTTCAGGAGAGCGCGCGGCTCGACGCGACGGTGCGCAAGGTTCTCTCGCGTCCCGAGCCATTCGCGGTGCTGACCGGATTGAAGCGCGACGGCGGGCTCGAAGATCCGCTCGCCCAGCGCCAGCTCGACGTGCTGATCAATGCGTGCCGCCAGCACCAGCTGCCGCCCGATCTCATCGAGCGCATGGTGACGATCGAGAAGCGTCTCGACAGCCGCTTCAACAATTTTCGCGCACGGCTCGACGGCGAGTCCGTGTCGGACAACCGCCTGCGCGAACTGCTCAAGACTTCCGACGATCCTCACGCGCGCCGCGAGGCGTG
>JANLWX010000045.1:0-1840 GCA_031364845.1 Candidatus Eiseniibacteriota bacterium | reverse complement strand
CGGCCCTGAGATTGCCGGTCCGACGGTAGATCAAGGTAGCTTTTGTGCGTCGCAACGAATGGGTCCCAAACAGCCTCGCGTCCAGTCCAGCGCTCCCAATCCACTCCGAAACAAGGCGAGCATATTGGCGGGTCGTCATATTGGTTTGGGGACCACGACGACCCGTGAACAGGAACTCGCCGGGTCTTTTGTTGGTGGCTTTTAGGTAATCATCGATGGCTTGGCGGGTCTGCTCACTCAATTCAAATCTGACGGGCCGCCCAGTTTTCTTTTGTCGAACCGTTGCGCGATCCGCCGTGTACCCGCCAGCGGCGACATCCTCGACCCGGATGGCGACAACGTCACAGCCGCGAAGCTTGCTGTCGATCGCCAGATTGAACATCGCGAGGTCGCGAACGCGGCCTTCGATCTGTAGCTTCGTCCGGATCGACCAGACGTGTTTTGGTCGCAGCGGTGGTGATCTGCCCCCTTTGAAGTGGTCCTCCCTGAGGTATGGTTTTGACCATGGAGGATGAGATAAATGGCAAGGAAGCGGCATACAGCGGAAGAGATCGTCGCGAAGCTTCGGCAGGTTGATGTGCTGATGGCACAAGGCCGGCTGGTTGCCGATGCGGTGCGAGCGATAGGCGTAACGGAAGTCACGTATTATCGGTGGCGGAATGAGTACGGCGGCTTGAAGGGCGATCAGGTGAAGCGGCTCAAGGAGCTGGAGACCGAGAACGGTCGCTTACGGCGAGCGGTCTCGGACCTGACGCTGGACAAGCTGATCCTGACAGAGGCCGCAAAGGGAAACTTCTAAGCCCCTCGCGACGCCGCGCGTGCGTCGATCATGTAACAGCCGAGCTTGGCATCTCCGAGAGACGGGCGTGCCGGACATTGGGTCAGCATCGATCGACGCAGCGGAAGATCCCGACGACGCCCGATGACGAGGCAGTCCTGACTGCCGACATCATCGAACTTGCCCGCCAATACGGCCGCTACGGGTATCGCCGGATCACGGCGTTGCTGCGGAGCACCGGTTGGACGGTGAACAAGAAGCGTGTCGAGCGGATCTGGCGATGTGAGGGGCTGAAAGTCCCTGCCAAACAGCCCAAACGCGGTCGGCTCTGGCTCAACGACGGGTCGTGCGTTCGTTTGCGCCCGCAGCGGCCCAACCATGTCTGGTCCTATGACTTCGTCACAGACCGCACCCACGATGGAAAGGCGTTCCGGATGTTGTGCATCATCGACGAGTTCACGCGAGAGAGCCTGGCGATCCGCGTCGCGCGGAAGCTCCAGGCAACGGACGTCATCGAGGCACTATGCGAGCTGTTTGTCTCTCGGGGCATTCCCGCTCACATACGCTCCGACAACGGCCCTGAGTTTGTTGCCGTTGCTCTTCGGCAATGGATCGCCGCGGTCGGAGCCAGGACCGCTTACATCGAGCCGGGCAGCCCGTGGGAGAATGGCTATTGCGAGAGCTTCAACGGCAAGCTGCGCGACGAGCTGCTCAACGGCGAAATCTTCTACACATTAAAGGAGGCCAAGATCGTGATTGAAAACTGGCGGCGCCACTACAACACCGTGCGTCCACATTCGTCGTTGGGATACCGGCCACCCGCGCCGAAGGCACTCGTCTGGCCGGCAAAGCCCATGGCGCAAATGCCCGCTCTAAACTAACATTCCGAATGGACCACTCGGTGGGGGCCGGTCACGCTCGTGGCGCTCCCAAGTTGCGGGCAAAATGAGATACGCGACGAGCAAATAGCACGCCATGAATATCGCTGAGGCAATTGCCAACCGTCTGAAGGTCATACGTTCTGCAGAAAATATTGTGCCCAACTGCAAAGTAGTATGGTCG
>JANLWX010000025.1:0-3476 GCA_031364845.1 Candidatus Eiseniibacteriota bacterium | reverse complement strand
TCGATCAGAACTGGCCGCTGTCGGGAGTCGCCGATCATCTCGTCAGCGAAGCGTTGTACCTCAGCGATCCGGATGGTCTCGGCATCGAGATCTATCGTGACCGCCCGCGGGAAACGTGGCGGGGGGCCGGCGGACAGATCGCGATGGCGACCGATCCACTGGACCTCGAGAGCGTGACGAATGAGCCGGGCGCGGAGTTACCGTGGAACGGACTCGAGGCCGGCACGTACATCGGTCACGTTCATTTGCACGTCCCGTCGCTTGTCGAAGCCGAGCGTTTGTACTGCGGCATCGTTGGGTTCGAGCCGATGGTGCGCGGCTATCCTGGCGCGCTGTTTGTCGCGGCAGGCGGTTACCATCATCATCTCGGCCTGAATACGTGGCTGGGCGAGGGCGCGCCGCCGCCGCCGGAGAATGCGGTCGGGCTGCGCTGGTTTAGTGTCCGCGCGCCATCGTTGGAGGCGGGCGAAGTGTTCGACGATGCGACCGGCGTCGTGGTGTCGCTCGGAGCGTAGGGCACGATCGCAGGGCACCCCTTTAGGGTTGTCAGGGAAAACGGTGCGTATTTTTCCATTTCACATCATCGTGATGCTCGCGCTCAGCGCGTCGCTGGTGTCGCAGGGCGCCGATCGCGAGATCGAGCGCATCGCCGGCGAAGGGTGGGCCGCGGCCCGCGCGCTGGCGCCGATCGGCGCGCCGCGCGATCGACTCGGGGCCGTCAATCAATCGCTCGAACGGCTCGACGCGCTGATCGCCAACGTCGCGGCACGTTATGCCGACGCGGCGATTCGCGCTGCGATCTCCGCCGCGCAGGAAGAGCGTGAGGAGATGGCCCTGTTCCTGGAACACGCCCGGACGTTGTCGGTGCAGCTGGCGTTGACCAGCGCGCCGGCGCGGTGGCCGCTGCCGATCGACGAGCTCGAAGGCGAGTTGTGGTTCGAGGTCGATCGCTTCGCCGAGGCCCGCGCCGCGTACGAGCGGGCGACCCGCACCACTGCCAGTACGCGCGCCTGGCTCGGCCTGGCGCGCAGCCACGTCCGCCTTGGCGACACGCCGGCGGCATGCGCGGCCTACAGAGCAGCCCCAACGGCAAATAGC
This sequence comes from Candidatus Eiseniibacteriota bacterium, assembly GCA_031364845.1. Classification (GTDB taxonomy): domain Bacteria; phylum Eisenbacteria; class RBG-16-71-46; order RBG-16-71-46; family RBG-16-71-46; genus JANLWX01. The sequence goes on along the minus strand of JANLWX010000025.1, from coordinate 2,378 downwards.
AACGAGTCGGAAAAAACTGAGATCGCGGCCTACCTGCTGCGGTGCAGGAATTGACGCGTTCTGGACGAATCGGTGCCTGGCCCCTTTACAACTGAAGTCCTCGAACAGCTCGCCGCCCACGGTCTGGCGCCCAAGGCCGGCACGGCGCCGGCGGTGCTGCGCGAACAGATCAACGACTTATATCGGATTGAGATTCGCCGCTTGCGCGATCGGTGCCGCGCCGGAGAATTCTCAACGCGCGAACTGCCGGCGCACGTGATCGAGCTTCGCAAGCGCTATCTGCTGCTCTCGATCCCGATCGAGCGGTGGTTTGCGACGCCTTGATTAGAGCCGCGTCGGCTCGGGTAACTGTCCGGGCAGCAGCACGCCGCCGCCAAAACTCATCCGTGCTGGCGTCGGCCCGCCCTGTGTCACCTTGACGGCGCAGTACTTGAACTCGGGAATTTTTCCGAAGGGATCGAGCACCGGGTTGGTGAGCATGTTCGCGGCGGCCTCGTAAAAACAGAACGGCACAAACACCGTGCCCCTCGGTGTGCCGTCGTCCGCGCGCGCGTACAGCGCGATCTTGCCGCGCCGCGATTCGATCGTCAGGATGCCGCCCGGCGCGACGTTCAACCCTTGCAGATCGAGCGGATGTAACGACGCGACTGGCTCCGGCTCGATGAAGTCGAGATTAGATGCTCGACGCGTCATCGATCCGGTGTGCCAGTGTTCCAGCTGGCGGCCGGTGATGAGCACCATCGGATAATCGGCGTCGGGCCGCTCCGCCGCGGAGATCAGGTCAGCCGGCACGAACCTCGCGCGGCCAGACTGGGTCGGGAAGTCGTCGCAGAACACGACGGGCTGCCCCGGATCACCTTCCTGCAGGCACGGATAGGTGACAGCCGAGTCGCGCTCGAGCCGCTCCCACGTGATGCCGGCGATCGAGTCCATGCAGGTCCTCATTTCGCTGAAGACCTCGCTCGGGTGCTGGTAGTACCAATCAACGCCGACGCGGCGCGCAAGTTCGTTGAGGATCCAGAAGTCGGCGCGCGCATCACCCGGCGCGTCGATCGCTATTCGTCCGAGCTGCACCATGCGATCGGTATTGGTCACCGTCCCGACCTTCTCGGGCCACGCCGTCGCGGCCAGCACGACGTCGGCGAGGTACGCGGTTTCAGTGAGGAAGATGTCCTGCACGACGAGGTGATCGAGTGCGGCGAGTGCTTCGCGCGCATGATTGACGTCCGGATCCGACATCGCCGGATTCTCACCCATGATGTACATGCCGCGAATCTCGCGCTTCTTCGCGGCGTTCATGATCTCGACCACGGTCAGCCCGGGATCCGGATCGAGCGTGGTGTGCCACAGCGCCTCGAACCGTTGTCGTGCTTCTGGCGACCCGACGCGTTGATAATCCGGATAAAACATCGGGATCAGCCCGGAGTCGGACGCGCCCTGCACGTTGTTCTGCCCGCGCAGCGGATGCAGCCCGGACCCCGGCTTGCCGATCTGTCCGGTCGCGAGCGCGAGCGCGATCAGGCAGCGCGCGTTGTCGGTGCCGTGCACGTGCTGCGAGATCCCCATGCCCCAGAGGATCATCGACGCCTTCGACGTCGCATACAGCCGTGCGACTTCGCGGATCGTCTTCGCGTCGACACCGCAGATCGGCGCCATCCGCTCCGGCGAGAACGTCTTGACGTTTTCGGCCAGCGCCTCGTAGCCGGAGGTGCGGTCGCGAATGAAGGCCTCGTCGACGAGGCCGTCTTCGACGATGACGTGCAGCATGGCGTTGAGCAGCGCGACGTCGGTATCGGACGTGAACTGGAGGTAATGCGTCGCGTGCCGGGCCAGATCGCTGCGGCGCGGGTCAGCGAGGATCAGCTTGGTGCCAGCCTTGACGGCGTTCTTCATCCACGTCGCGGCCACTGGATGATTCACGGTGGGGTTCGCGCCGATCACGAAGATCACTTCCGCGTACGCAACATCACGAACCTGATTCGATACCGCGCCGGAGTTGATCCCCTCCATCAGCGCGGCGACACTCGATGCGTGGCAGAGGCGCGTGCAGTGGTCGACGTTGTTACAGCCGAAGCCGGTGCGCACCAGCTTTTGAAACAGGTACGCCTCTTCGTTGGTGCCCTTGGCGGATCCGAATCCGGCGAGCGCGTGCTTGCCGTAGGTATCGCGCGTGTCACGGAGTCCGCGCGCGGCGGCGTCGAGCGCTTCCTCCCATGTTGCTTCGCGGAAGATGTCCTGCAGTGTTCGGGGTCGACGACGAAGTCCTTGTGCTTCGGGACGCCCGGTTTGCGGATCAGCGGCTTGGTGAGGCGATGCCGATGCTGCACGTAGTCGAAGCCGTAGCGGCCTTTCACGCACAGCCGGCTCGCGTTGGCCGG
>JANLWX010000222.1:0-44061 GCA_031364845.1 Candidatus Eiseniibacteriota bacterium | reverse complement strand
GACCCGCGGCGACGCTTCGATGTTCGGCCTGCCGATCACCGACGTCGCAAGCCGCCGACGCCTCGGGTTCCTGCCGGAGCAGCCGTACTTCTACGACTACCTGAACGGTTTCGAATACCTCGAGTTCGCGGCACGCCTGTCGGGTCTCGCATCGCGTGATGCCGCGAACCAGGCGCGCGAATGGCTCGGACGCGTCGGGCTCGGCGATCGTCCGAAGCTCGTGTTGCGCAAGTATTCAAAGGGCATGCTCCAGCGCCTCGGGCTCGCGGCGGCACTGGTCCATCGCCCGGAGCTCTTGATTCTCGATGAGCCGATGAGCGGACTCGATCCGTTCGGGCGTCGCGACGTGCGCGAGCTGATTCTTGAACAGCGCGAGAAAGGCACCACCATCCTGTTCTCGTCGCACATTCTGCCGGACGTCGAGATGCTGTGCGATCGCGTGCTGATCATCATGAACGGTGAACTGGTCCGTTCGGCAACGCTCGCAGATCTCATGGAGCACGGTGCGCATGGCGTCGAGATCCGCTGTGTGGGAAGCCCGCTGCTCGAGATCCCCGCGGCCTGGCGCCCGGTGCTGACCCGTTCCGAGCACGCCGACGGAACCGCATTCATGCTCACCGACACATCGCAGCTCGACGCGGTCGTCGGCTGGCTGATGAAGAACGGCGTCGGCATGCGCGCCGTCACGCCGCAGCGTTCTTCGCTCGAGGAGCTGTTCCTGTCGGCGGCCCGTGCGGGTGAGGCGCGTGAAGATCACGCCGTGAGCGCCACGTGATTCCATTCATCGTCGCCCACAACACGTTCCGCGAAGCGACCCGCGACCGGATGCTCGCGGGAATCGTGACCGCAGGGCTCCTGATGATCGGCGGCACTCAGATCATCGGAACGCTCGCACTGGGCGAGGGGCGGCGGATCACGGTCGATCTCGGGCTCAGCGGCATCGGACTGCTCGGCATGTTCGTGGTGCTGCTGGTCGGCACCAGCCTCGTCGCCAAGGAGATCGAACGCCGCACCATCTTCAACCTGCTGTCGCGTCCGATCTCCCGGCACGAGTACCTGATCGGCAAGTGGGCGGGTCTCTCAGCCGCGCTGTGGGCGGTGTGCGCGATCCTCGGACTCGCGCTGTGGGGCGTGCTGGCCGCCCGCGGCGGCGTGGGCTTCGGCCCGGGGCTCGCGCAGGCGGTCTACCTCACCGCGCTCGAACTGAGCGTGGTGACCGCGATCGCGGTGCTGTTCTCGGCGCTCTCGACGCCGGTTCTGTCGGCGCTCTACACGCTCGCCTGCTACCTGATCGGCCAGTGGAGCTACGACCTGCGCGGCTTCGCCGAGCGCGCACCGCAGCCGCTCGGAATCGTGCTATCGAGCGTCGCGAACGTGGTGCCCAACCTGCCGCTGTTCAACATGCGCGCCCTCGCCTCCGGCGCCCATGTCACGAGCCTCGATCACCTGCTGATCGCGACACTCTACGCGCTCACTTACTGCGGATGCGCGCTGGCACTCGCGACCGCGGCATTCGAGAGCCGGGACTTCAAGTGAACCCAAGGTCGAGCCCGCGCACGCGCATGATGCTGGCGTGGCTCGTCGCGCTCGGCTTCGGAATATTGGCGATGGGTTTCGCGCGCGGTGCCTACCACGCGCTGCCGCGCCCGCATCCGCTCGAGGAGCTGTCCTACTATCCCTCCGGCAGCCATGTGCGGCCGGCCACGCTCGGCCATGCCGAGACGGCGGCCGATCTCGCGTGGATGCGCGCCGTGCAGTACTACGGCGAGCATCGCAACACCGACAACCGCTTCGAGCGCATGAGCCATATCTTCGACATCCTCACCACACTGTCGCCGCAGTTCGTCGGAGCCTATGTCTTCGGCGCGTTCGCGCTCGCGCAGGAAGGCCGTGACTTCCCTTCGGCCGAGCGTCTGATGCTCAAGGGCATCGAGCACAATCCCAAGAGCGGCCGGCTCGCCTTCGAGCTCGGGTTCCTCTACTACGTGCGGCCGGGCGGCCGGGACCTCGCGCGGGCCGCCGAGTACTTCGAGCAGGCCTCCCGCCAGAGCGACGGCCCGCCGCAGTCCAAGCGGTTCGCGGCCTTCGCCCGCCAGCACGCCGGAGACCTCGCGGTGGCCTACGAGCTGTGGGCCAATGTGAAGGAGTCTTCCGCGAATGAGGCGATGCGCGTGATGGCGGAACGGGAAATGCACAGGATCCGCCGCGCTCTGGACAGTGGCAGATCGGACCTCGCGGTCAAACGCCTTACGACGCCGCAAGTTCTGCTCAAAAACTGATCCGGAGCGATCATCGCGGGGCCGTGCATCGCGCACGCCGCGCGGGCGGAAATCGCGCATAACGCGGCTCAAGGTGCCGTGGCGGCCTTCCGATCAAGTCAGGGAGTCGGGCCGACCGCATCCACTGTGATTCGCACCGTGCGAGTGCTGCGGCGGACCAGCGATCTACCGAGCGTGCCGGAGTAACCGGATCGCATTGCCAGGGAGTGACGACATGCTGTTCGGAAAGAAGCCATCGCTCGTGGGGCTGGATATCGGAAGCCACACGATCAAGGCGGTCGAGCTGGAGTCCACGGGGAAGGGCCATCGGCTCGTGAACTGGGGCATCTCCGTTCCCCTCGGCGAAGCGATCGTCGACGGCGAGATCATGGACCGCCAGCTGGTCTCCGATGCGATCTCGAATCTGCTCGAGACCCGCGCGATCAAGTCCAAGACCGTGGTCGCCGCCGTGAGCGGACGCGCCGTGATCGTGAAGAAGATTCTCATGAACAAGCTGTCGCACGAGGACGCGCAGCAGGCGGTGTACTGGGAAGCCGAGCAGCACGTTCCCTACGACATCAACGACGTGTCGCTCGATTTCGAGATCCTCGGTCCCGCGCCGAACGATCCGAACCAGATGCAGGTCCTGCTGGTCGCGGCGAAGAAGGACATGGTGCTGTCGTTCAGCGATCTCATTCGCGACGCCGGCTTGACGCCCTACATCGTCGACGTCGATTCGTTCGCGGCTCAGAACGCGCTCGAAGCGAACTACGACTTCGATCCCTCCGAAGTGGTCGCGATCCTCAACATCGGTTCCGAGATCACGAACATCGACATCACGCAGGCCGGGATCCCGTACTTCACCAAGGACCTGCAGCTCGGCGGCAATACGTTCATCGAAGCCGCCCAGCGCAAGTTCAACCTGAGCCAGGCCGAGGCGGCCGCCGCGGTGCGCGGTGAAGCCGAGCAGAGCCCGGACATGGTGCCGGTGATCGAGACGGCGTGCGAAGGACTCGCCCTGGCGCTCGAGCGCGCGCAGGGCTACCTGCGCACGGTGAACGAAGCCGGCGCGATCTCGCGCCTCATGCTGTGCGGCGGAAGCGCTCTGACGCCGGGACTCAAGGAGTATCTGCAGCGCCGGTTCAACGTGCCGGCTGAGATCGCCAATCCTCTTGCGCGCGTCGCCTACGATCCCGCGTTGTTCGGCGGACAGGACGTCATGAAGGTCGCTCCGCTGTTGACCGTCGGTATCGGTCTCGCGATGCGCCGTCTGGGAGACAAGAAATGATCCGGATGAATCTTCTCCCGCGGGAGGAGAAGGTACAGCACGATGTCGGCATGTCGCTCCCCAAGATCGGGGACGTGGTGCTGCCGGTGGCGATGGTCGTTCTCACGCTCGGCGGCATCGGAACCATGGCGATGGCGCAGCAGATGAAGATCAAGGCGCTCAACCAGTCGATCGCCGACGTCGATCAGCAGGCGCGTGCCCTCGCTCCGCAGATCGCGCGCGTCAATCTGCTCGCGCAGGAACGCGCCGAACTGGACCTGCGGCTCGGGATCATCAACAAGCTCGAGACGCACCGCACGGTGAGCGTGAAGCTGATGGACGACATCGCGAACTGCGCGCCGGACAACCTGTGGTTCACCTCGGTCGAAGACGTGAACGGCCAGCTGACGCTCGAAGGCGCCACGTCTTCGGTGCTGGTCGTGTCGGACCTCATGTCGCGGCTCGAGGCGCTGCCCGGATTCACCAACGTCAAGCTCCAGCTCGCCGAGCAGGAGAAGGTCACCGAATTCGACGTGGTCAGCTTCAAGATCACGTCCGAGATCGTCTCGAACCCCAGCGCGAACTAGGAGGGCGGAATGAGCATCAACCTGAAAAGCCCGTCGGTGCAGCGCGCAGCTCTGGGGCTCATGGCCTCGCTCGGCGCGATCGGGCTGTTCTTCTTCTCGAGCTTGCTGCCGTTCGGCTACAAGCAGAAGAAGGACGAGATCACGAAGATCAAGGCGGAGTACGAGAAGCGTTCGGCCGAGCTGGCTCAGGCGCGGGCGACCGTCGCCGACCTGCCGCGCTTCGAAGCCGAGTACACGCGCGTCCATTCGCAGTGGGCGCATGCGGCGCAGCTCGTGCCGACCGAGAACCGGTTGCCGACCCTGCTGCGTCAGATCACGCTCGCGGCTCAGCAGAACGGAATCGGCATGGCCGTCGTGCGGCCGGGCGAGCCGAAGAACGAGCAGCACTACACCGAGATGCCGATCGAGATCTCGGTCTCCGGTCCCTACCACCAGGTCGCGTCGTTCCTCGCGAACATCGCAAACCTGCCGCGGATCGTGAACGTGACGGCACTCAAGCTCAAGGCCATCGAAGCGAAGAGCGACGGACCCGCGGGCTCGACCGAAGCCGAGTTCACAGCCTCGTCCTACCATCTCAACACCACCGCGAACACCGTGGCCACGCCTCCTGAAGCTCCGGCGGCGAATCGGAACAAGGAGGAGGAACCGAATGTCCACAAGAAATCGTAGCCGGCGCAGGCCGGAGCCCGCCCAGATTCTCACGGCGGCTCTGGTACTCGGCGGCATCGTGGGCGCGGGTGCCTGGCAGCGCGGAGCCGGCGTGAAGCCGGCGACCGTCGACGCCTCGACCGCGACGACCAAGGCCGCAGTACCGGCCGTGACGGCCGCGACCGTACGGCCCGGGGAATCGCCAGCGGCGAAAGCCGCGAAGGCTTCGAAAGTGACGAAGGTCGCCAAGGTTCTGCCGACGGCTGAGATCGAACAGAGCGTGCAGTACCAGTACAACGCGATCGGACGCCGCGATCCGTTCCTGCCGTTGGTCGACGGGTTCATCCCCGCGACCGAAGGCGGCAATGCCCCGGTCGATGTCGGCGGCATCAAGGTGGTCGGAATCGTGTGGGGTGCGAATTCGTTCGCGCTGGTCGAGGACGGCCGCGGCAACAGCCTGATCCTCCGCCGGGGCGACAAGGTGATGAACGGTTACGTCGAAGAAATGCGTCGTGACGCAATGGTTGCGAAGCTGACGCTGGATGGTCAGACACAGTCGGTGGTGATTCCACTGACGAGGAAAGGGGATCGTGCGAATGCGAATCGGTAGGGTCCTCTCGGGCCTCCTGGGTGTGGTTGCGGCGCTGGGTCTGAGTCTCGCCGCACCGGCACATGCTGCCTATCAGCCTACGGCGATGAGGGAAGTCGGCCTCGAGCGCACGGGTGAAGGCACGTTCAGTCTGGATGTCGACGGCGCGGACATCCGCACGGTCGTCAAGGCGATCGCGGAGTTCAGCGGCCGCAACATCGTCGTCGCAGAAGGCGTGAAGGCCGAAGTCAGCGTCACGCTCAAAGACGTGTCGTGGCGCGATGCGCTGCGCACGATCCTGCGCAGCAGCGGGCTCGATTACGCCGAAGAAGGCGGAATCCTGCGCGTCGACAACGTGACGAAGCTGTCGACCGAGTCGCTCGATCGCGAGACGGCGCGCAACAAGCAGCAGGAATTGGTGCCGCTCGAAACCCGCATCGTGAAACTCAACTACGCGAATGCGCGGGAGCTCCAGGCGTCGCTGCAGTCGTCGCTGAGCCGTCGTGGAAGCATGAATGTCGAGGCGCGCACCAACTCGATCATCATCACCGATCTCGACGAGGCGGTGGCGAAGGTCGAAAAGATGGCGCACGATCTGGACTCGACGACGCCGCAGATCGAGATCACCGCGAAGCTGGTGGACGTCGACACCGAGGCGCTGCGCGGCCTGGGCATCGACTGGCGGCTCGGCGGCGAGAGCAAGTACTACACCGATCCCCTGACGGGTGAGGCGCTGGACTTGAATCCCGTCCATCCGGGCAACGACGGTAACCAGAACCTCAATGGCGACGTGACCAATTCGATCGCGGACGCCGCGGCGACCGTCACGTACGGCATCTTCAAGGGTTGGGGCGCGCTCGAAGCCCAGCTCCAGCTGCTCGAGCAGAATCGCAAGGCCAACATCATCTCGAATCCGCGCATCACGACGGTCGACAATCGTGAAGCGAAGATTCTCGTCGGCCAGAAGATTCCGCTCATCGTGAACGACGTGGCCGGCAACCCGGTGTCGCAGCTGCAGACGATCGGTATCCAGCTCAAGGTGACGCCGCACCTGACCCAGGACAAGCGGATCATCATGGACCTGCATCCGGAAGTCAGCGACCTGTCCGCGCAGAGCACGGTGCAGGGCGGTGTCATCATCAACACGAGCGAAGCCGACACGCGCGTGATGGTCGACGACGGCCAGACCGCGGTGATCGGCGGACTGATCCGCACGAACACCTCGACTGTGCGCCGCGGCGTTCCGTTCCTCAAGGACCTGCCGCTGCTCGGCGCGATGTTCCGCTCCGACAACATGGTGAAGCAGAACCGCGAGCTCATCATCTTCGTGACGCCGCGCCTGCTGAATCCGGCGGCGGTCAACGAAAGCCATTGACGAGTCGATCGTGAACATGACGGGCCGCCGGAAATCTCCGGCGGCCCGTTCGCTTGTGTGGTCCGTGTGCCCTCAAGTCCGCGTCAATTCACGCCCCCGCGCCATGGACGCGGTGAACGCTGTGCTAGGCTTCGTGACGTGAACTCACCACGATCGATCGCACTCGTCGGGCTGATGGGCGCCGGAAAAAGCGCCGTGGCCCGGGCGCTGGGAGAGAAGCTCAAGGCCAAGGTCGCGGACCTCGATGCGCGCATCGCCGAGCAATCGGGATGCCCGGTCTCCGAACTGTTCGCCCGCGACGGCGAGCCCGCATTCCGCGAACTCGAGCGTGAGGCCCTGAAGCTCGCCGCCACCGATGGCAGCGGCGTGATCGCGTGCGGCGGCGGAATCGTGCTGCTGGAAGCGAACCGCGCGCTGCTTCGCGACTGCCGCACGGTGTGGCTCGATGTCGAGATCGCCGAGGCCGCGCGCCGTGTCGAAACCGACCGCGCCACGCGCCCGCTGCTCCAGGATGGCCCGTTGACCGAGCGCCTCGACCAGTTGCTCGCCGAACGCGGGAAGCTTTACGCCGAGGTCGCGATCGCGCGCATCGACACCAGCCGCCGCAACGTCGACGAAGTGGCCGGGCTGGTGCTGGAAACCCTGGAGATCAAATGCGCCTGAAACTCCGTCCGCTCGCCGCGCTTGCTCTCTTGCTCCTCGCCGGATGCGCGCCGCAGCGGATCGCGGTGCCGGATCTGGCGGAGACGCCGCGGCGGGTGCGCTACGAAGCGGCACTCGAACGGCGCACCGGTCGCGCTGCCGCCGACGCCGAACTGACGGCGCGCGTGAGCGGGGAAGCGTTGCCGGAGTTGCCGGGCGTGAGCGCCCGGCTGGTGCTGGTGGCTCCCGATGCGTTCCGCCTGCGGGTGGGATCGTTGTTCGGCACGGCGCTCGAAGTCTCGGCGCGCGGCGACTCGTTCGTCGCCTACGTTCCTTCGCGCCGCATGGTGCTCGAGACCGCAAGCGCGGGCGACTCACTCGGTCTGGAGGATCCGGGCGGACTCGGATATCGCATGTGGTCGGCCGCGTGGACGCCGCCCGAGGCCGCATGGAAGCGCGCCGTGTGGCAGGACTCGCTGCTGGTGCTGCGCTGGAGCGAAGGACCGGACAGCGTGCGGATCGCGATCGGCAGCCACGGGCAGCCGCACTGGGTCGAGCGCTCGCGCGGTGACCGTCCCGCGGTGCGCGCCGAATACGTTGCGTGGACCGTGTTCGACGGGGTGATGTGGCCGTCGCAATTCGAGATCCAGGATGGCCGCGGTGATTATGGCCTGCGGTGCAAGGTCCAGAGCGTTCAGTTCCGGCGCAGCGTGGAGCGGGGGCGGTTGATAGTGAGCGTTCCTGACGATGCGCAACGCGTCACGCGTGAGGACCTGCAGCGCGCGATCGAGAGGCTCGGCAAACTATGATGACGATCACGCGGACCGCGCGCGGCGTCACGGCCGCGGCGCTCATGTGTTTCACGACCGTTGCGGCTTCGGTGGTGTTCGCGGGAAACCAGGAAACGCCGGCGGGCACTTCCGAGATGACGCGCGTTCTGGTCGGCCGACTGCGCGCGAGCGGCAGGGTCGAGGTGAAGGTAGAACGCCTGGCGCTCGATCCGATCTCGGGCACTACGCAGGCGATGCGCGGAGTGCTGGCACTCGAGCCGCCGCATCGCGCGGACATCGTGTTTCCCGCGACCGGCGAACGTATCACCGTGCGCGCCGATGGCGGCGAATGGCTCCAGCCGGCCCTGCGCCAGATGATCCGGCTGGGCGCGGGCGATGCCGCGGGCATCACGCGATGGTGGGATCTGCTGATGGGACCCGGCCCCGGCGAGTTCAACGCGCGGCGCGTGAGCGACCGGCGTTGGATCGTCGTCGCCGCCGAGCGCGGCGGATTTGCCGACAGCGCGTGGATCACGCTGTCCGCGGAAGGCCTGCCGATCCGGCTCGAAGTGGCGGAGACGCCGGGTGCGCGCTCGATGTATCGCTTTCGCCAGTGGACGTTCCTCAAGCCGCGCGGGCGCCAGTCGTTCGTGATCCAGCCGCCGCCGGGCTATGAAGTGGTGCGCCTGACCGAGTAATCTGCGACCCCTCGCCGCGGTTGACACTCCGCGACGCGTGCACGAGACTCGCCCGCCTGTCGTGCGTGTGATTGCGGGTGTGCTCGGAGGGCGGCGGCTTCACGCGCCGCGCGGAAGCGAGACACGGCCGACGTCCGATCGGGTGCGCGAGGCGCTGTTCATGGCGCTCGAACCATTCGGCGGGCTCAAGGTCGTGGATCTCTTCGCAGGCTCGGGGGCGCTCGGGATCGAGGCGCTGTCACGGGGTGCGGCGCACGCCGACTTCGTCGAGCGGCGCGGTCCCGCGCTCGCGGTCCTCGAACGGAACCTGTCGGAGCTGGGACTGCTCGATCGGGCAACGGTTTGGGCGCTCGATCTCAAGCTCGGCATGAAGCCGTTGCGCGCGGTGCTCGCGTCCGCCGATCTGGTGCTCCTGGACCCTCCATATCAGATGGGGCTCTCGCAAGCGGCCCTCGCGATTCTCGGGGGAGAGGGAACCTTGAACGAGGGCGCGCGCGTCGTGGTCGAGCATCATGCAAAGGAATCCATGCCGGAGCGGGCCGGGCGGCTCGAGTCCTCACGGCAGCGCCGGTACGGCGAGACCACCGTCACCACTTATGTCTGCCGAGCGGAACCTTGAGGAGGTCGCGATGAATCATCATCCCACCGCGCTGTTTCCCGGCACGTTCGATCCCTTCACCAATGGCCATCTCGATCTGACCCGCCGCGCCGCGCGGTTGTTCCGGCGCGTGGTGGTCGCGGTCGCGCACAATCCCGCCAAGATGACGCTGTTCTCGGCGGAGGAGCGGGTCGAGATGATCCAGCACGCGACGCGCAGCATCCGCGCGGTCGAGGTCGTCGACTTCACCGGGCTCGTGGTCTCGTGCGCGCGCGACGTCGACGCGCAAGTGATGATCCGCGGACTGCGTGCGGTGAGCGATTTCGAATTCGAGTTCCAGATGGCGCTGATGAACCGCCGACTCTCGCCCGGACTCGAGGTCGCCTACCTGATGCCGAGCCAGCACTACACGTACCTCAATTCCACATTGGTGAAGGAAGTGGCGCGACTCGGTGGTTCCGTGCGCGGCCTGGTGCCGCGCAGCGTCGAGGACCGCCAGCGTGCGAAGCTCGGCGTCGTCACCCACCGCCCACCGATCATTGCGGCCCCCGTGAAGCCGCTTGCAAAGGCGAAGGCCGCGCCACGCGCGAGCGCATCGAAGCCCGCCTCCGGTTCGGGTGCAGTGCCCAAGGGCGCCGCGAAACGTGTCGCGCGCCGCGGGCGGCAGGTTCCGCGCGGACGATGAGCGCGATCCTCGAACGCATCCGCCGCGCCGCGACGTCGCGCCCGCAACGACTGCTGCTGCCCGAGCCCGGCGATGAGCGCGTGCTGCGCGCGGCCGAACGGCTCACGCGCGACCGCATCGCCGAGGTCACCCTGATCGGTCCGCTCGAGGAAGGGCGCGCGATCGCGCGGCGCGCGGGGGTGGCGCTCGGCGGCATCACGCTGATCGATTCGGGTGGCGCAGAAGAGATCGAGCGCACCTCGGCGGCACTCGCCGAGCGGCGCGGCGACCGGCTCACCCCTGCGGATCGCGACCGCTTCGCGCGCGATCCATTGTTCCAGGCGGCGGCCCGCGTGCGCGCCGGACTCGCCGACAGTTTCGTCGCGGGCGCCACGCGTACGACCGGCGATGTGCTGCGCGCCTCGCTGTGGCTGGTCGGACTCGCTCCGGGGGTGAAGACGCTGAGTTCGTTCTTCCTCATGGTGCTCGGGACCCCGCCCGCCAGCGAACGCGTGATCGTGTTCGCCGACTGCGCGGTGGTGCCGGATCCGAGTCCCGCACAGCTTGCGGAGATCGGCATCCTGGCGGCGGATCACTTCGCGCGTCTCACCCGCGAAGTGCCGCACACGGCGTTCCTCTCGTTCTCGACTCGTGGCAGTGCGGCGCATCCGCGGGTGGACAAGGTGCGCGAAGCGGTGGCACTCGCGCGCGCGGCCCGGCCCGACCTGCACATCGACGGCGAATTGCAGGCGGATGCGGCACTCGATCCCGGCGTCGGCCGGCGCAAGGCGCCCGACAGTGTCGTCGCCGGGCACGCGAACGTGGTGATCTTTCCGGATCTCGATGCCGGCAACATCGGATACAAGCTGGTGCAGCGGCTCGGCGGCGCGCGCGCTTACGGCCCGATGCTGATGGGGCTCGCGCGCCCGGCCAACGATCTGTCGCGCGGATGCAGCGCCGAGGACATCGTCGGAACCGCGACGATTTCCTGCGCGCTCGGCGCGTCGGCCGCGGTCGCGAGTTAGAAGCGCGCGATCCACGCGCACGGTTCAACAGGGAGTGACGAATGCCGACGTACGACTACGAATGCAGCAAGTGCGGCCACCGCTTCGAAGTGTTCCACAGCATGAGCGACGAAACGCAGCAGCGCTGTCCCAAGTGCAAGGGCAAGGCGAAGCGCGTTCCGTCGGCGGGAGCGGGGCTGCTCTTCAAGGGGTCGGGCTTCTACATCACCGACTACCGCAGCGCCTCATATCAAGAGAAGGCACGCCAGGATCACGCGCCCTCGGAGTCCACCGCGGCGAAGGGCTCTGAAGGAAACTCGGGCGCCTCGTCCGGCGATGCTTCGGCGTCCGCGGCCGGCACGACCGCGAAGCCGGCCGCGCCTTCGCCGCCGCCGTCGAGTGCGGCGAGCTCCAAGGGCCGCTCCTCGTCCACGGGCAAGAAGCGTTCGAAGCGCGGCGGGGGCTCGTGAGCGGCACGCTCGCGAAGTTGATCCTCGACCAGCATCGCGATCCCGATGACGAACGCCGGGGCCGGGGACCGTGGCGGCTTGCGCCCGGCCACGTGGTGCTCGACGAAACCGAAGGCGCGTTCGCGCTGTGGGCGTTCCGTCACGGCACCGCTTCGCCCGCGCGTGTGCGTTTCGCGCTACTCGCGGCCGATGGACGCGGCGTGCTGACGGGCGATCCGGCGAGCGATGTGGCCGCCACGTTGGAGCGCGCCGCTTCGGAGCGCGGCCTCCACTTCGCTCGCGCCGGTTCGGGCCTTTGCGCACACGTTTATGCGGAGTCGTTCGCAGCGCCCGGACGGTTCGCCGTCGGATGTGCGGCGGGCTTCGGGCGGGCGGGTGCTCTGGGAATGCTGGCGTGGCGCGTGAGCCGCATCGAAGCGGCCGCGGCACTCGCCGGCGCACCGGTGGTGCGCGCGGAGCCGGTCGTGCGCGGCGTGCAGGTCGCGGGCGAACTGGTGCCGGGGGTGAGCGGCCACGATCTGGTCGCAGACATTCAACGACGCAGCCCCGAAGCAGAGCCCGGCGCCGTGCTCGAATTGCGCGGCATCGGAGTCGAGCGCATCACGATGCGCGACCGTTTCGTGATCGCCGCCTCGGCCGGCGTTCTGGGCGTGAGCGCCGTGGTGCTGCCGTCCGACGAAGTGACGCGCGCGTGGATGCGCGTGCACGGACGCGAGGCCGATTGGAAGCGCTTCGCGGTCGACGGCCTCGAAAGCGATGCCGTGCTCGATCTCGATCTCGAACGCGTCGAGCCGTGGCTGCGATGCGGCGCCGGGCGCGATGCGCTGCGCGCGGTGCGGCATGCCGCCGGAGTTCCGGTCGAGCGCATCGTGATCGGTTCGGGCGCCGGCAGCGGAGATTGGGCCGCACTCGCGACACTCGTGCGCGACCGGGTTCGCGTTCCGGTGACGGTCGTGCCCGGCAGCCGCTGCATCGTCGATGCCGCGCGCGCGAGCGGAGTGTGGGAGCGGCTCGAGCAGGCGGGTGTGCGATTCGAATCCTTTCCCAGCCGCGCTCCGACGCGGCGCGACGAGGGCGTGGTGCTGGAATTCGGAACACCGGGAGGTCCGGGCGAGCGTGTATGGGGCGCGAGCCTCGAGAGTTGTGCGGCTGCCGCGTTGTCGGGCGTGATCACGGATCCGCGCGAAGTGGTTCCCGCCGAGGGCATGGCGATCGAAACCGTGCGCGCGATTTCCTCGACCGCGCGCATCGTGCCGCCCGCGCCGCATGCCGCGAACGAAGCCCGCGCGGTGAATACGAGCCCGGTTCCGCGCCGCGGCGTGGTGCTGCTGCGCGCCGGCGACGACATCGACGCCTCGCGTGTGATTCCGTGGGGGCCGCGGTCCGCGGCACTCGAACCCGCAGTACTCACGACGCTCGCGTTCGCTCCGGTCGATCCGGACTTCGCCGCGCGCGCCGCGCGCTCGGGCGGCGGATGGCTGGTGGCGGGGCGCGAGTTCCTCACCGGGTCGCAGGCGGACCTCGCGGCGTGGGTGCTCGATCGGCTCGGCGTGCGCGTGGTGATCGCGCGCAGCCTGGCGCCCGTCGCGTCCGATCATCTGGTGCGTGCCGGCATCCTGCCGCTCGAGTTCGGCGGGCTGGATGACGTGGCGCTCGAGGCGGGCGACGAACTGGAACTGCCCGGCGGGCTCGAAGGGATCGAGCCGGGCGCTGCGGTGACGGTGCGCAATCTCACGCGCGGCGACCAGGCGTTGTTCACCCACCGGCTCGACGAGCACGGGCTCGCGATGCTGCGCGCGGGCGGGTCGATGAAGCAGGCCGATCAGCAAGGGCGGGCGGCATGACGTCAGTGACGAACTCCGTCGCCCATGCCGTGACGCTGATTCCCGGCGACGGCATCGGTCCCGAATTGATGCGCGCCGCCCGGCGCGCCATTGAAGCGACCGGCGTGCGATTCGACTGGGATGTGCAGGATGCGGGAGCCGGCGTGATCGCGAAGGACGGCACGCCGCTTCCGCCGCGCGTGATCGAATCGCTGCGCCGCACGCGCGTCGGCTGGAAGGGGCCGCTCACGACCCCGATCGGCGGCGGGTTCCGTTCGGTGAACGTGTCGCTGCGCTCGGAGCTCGACCTCTACGCGAGTCTGCGTCCGGCGAAGTCGTATCCCGGCATCGCGACCGCGATCGCGGGTGTGGACATCGTGGTCGTGCGCGAGAACACCGAGGACGTCTACGCCGGACTCGAATTCGACGCGGGCACGCCGGCGGTCGCGGCCATTCGCGAGCTGGTGCAGCAGCATCTCGGGCGCACGTTCCGCGAGGACGCGGCGTTGTCGCTCAAGCCGATCTCGGCGGCCGGTTCGCGGCGCATCGTGGAGTTCGCGTTTGAATACGCCGTGCGGCACGGACGCCGGAAGGTGACCGCGGTGCACAAGGCCAACATCATGAAGACCACCGATGGATTGTTCCTGTCGGTGGCGCGCGAGGTCGCGGCCCGCTATCCGCAAATCGAGTTCGAAGAAGCGATCGTCGATGCGCTGTGCATGCGACTGGTGCAGACTCCGCGCAGCTTCGACGTGCTGGTGCTGCCGAACCTCTATGGAGACATCGTTTCCGATCTGTGCTCGGGCCTGGTCGGCGGCCTCGGTGTGGCACCCGGAGCCAACATCGGCGTGATGAGCGCGGTGTTCGAGCCGGTCCATGGTTCCGCTCCGCAGTTCGCGGGCTCGGGCCGCATGAATCCCACTGCCTTGCTGCTGTCGGGGGTTTTGATGTTGCGTCATCTCGGTGAAACCGCTGCCGCCGACCGTCTCGAAACGGCGATCGCCGCAGTGCTGGCGGAAGGCCGGGTCGTCACGGCGGACCTGATCCGCGACGGCGACCGGGAACCCGCATCGACGGAAGCGATGGCGGATGCGATCATCGCCGCCATGGAACCGAGCCGCACATGATGATCGACCACGCGCGCATCCACGCGATCGCCGGCAACGGCGGCCGCGGCTGCATCAGCTTCCGGCGCGAGAAGTACGTGCCCAAGGGCGGACCCGACGGCGGCGACGGCGGCCTCGGAGGGTCGGTGTATCTCGAGGTCGACGCGCGCATCCGCACGCTGCTCGACTGCCGCGAGCGCCCGCGCTATCGCGCCAACAGCGGCGATGGGGGATCGGGCAACAACCGCACCGGCAAGAACGGTGAGGATCTGGTGGTGCGGGTGCCACCTGGAACCGTCGTGCGCGATCATGCGACGGGCGAGTTGCTCGCGGATCTGGTCGAGCCCGGCGAGCGTTATCAGGCGGCGCGCGGTGGCAAAGGCGGGCGCGGCAACGCGCGTTTCGCAACGTCCACCAATCAGGCGCCGCGCCGCGCCGACGATGGCATCCCGGGTGAGGAGCGCGTGCTGGCGCTCGAACTCAAGCTCATCGCGGATGTCGGGTTCGTCGGCATGCCGAATGCAGGGAAGTCGACGCTGCTGTCGCGCATCTCGCGCGCGCGTCCCAAGGTCGCGGCGTATCCGTTCACCACGCTCGAGCCGAACCTCGGGATCGTGGTGCTGGATGCCGAGCGCCAGTTCGTGGCATGTGACGTGCCGGGGCTGATCGAGAACGCGCACGAAGGCCGGGGCCTCGGTCTCCAGTTCCTGCGCCACATCGAGCGGTGCAGCGTGCTGCTGTTCATGGCCGACGTGACCTCGGAGTCGCCATCCCAGGACCTCGACATGCTGGCGCGCGAGATCGCGCTCCATCAACCGGAACTCGCGGGCCGCCCCCGGGTCGTGGTATTGACGAAAGCCGACCTGCTGCCGCCCGAGGAACATGCGGGCGCGGCGGAGCGGGCAGGTGTGCCGGACGCGCGGCTGATCAGCGCGCACACCGGTCTGGGCATCGAGGCGCTGATCGAGGAACTGTGGGCGTGCATGACGCGTCACACCGCGGAGACCGGGCATGACGGATGACAAATACGGGCAGTCGAAGGCGGTCGATGTCCTGAACGCGCGCGCGCTCAATGCGAAGCGCGAGTACGTGCACGAACTCGTGAATCGCGGCGACGATCAGAGCCTGTCGCTGCTGGTCGAGTGCCTGTGCGACGAGTCGTGGTTCCTGCGCGACCTCGCCGAGCAGGTGTTCCCGAAGCTCGGCGATCGCGGCGCGGCCGCCTTGCTGCCGCTGCTCGCCGATGGGCTGTGGTTCACGCGCACGAGTGCCGCGCGGGTGCTCGGCCGCATGAGCTACCGTCCGGCCGTACCGGTGCTGCTCAAGCTCACCGAGGACGCGAACCGCACCGTCGCCGACGCCGCGCGCGATGCGCTGGTGGCGATCGGGCATCAGCGCGGAGGTGTGAGTCTCGCGCACGCGATCTACCGCCTCGCGCCGGACGCGCGCCGCAACCGCGTCGACGAGATCGCGGCGCGCGATCGCGCGCTCGGCGATCGCATCGACCGTCTGATGAGCAGCGAAGATCTGATGAACGCCTCCAACATCGACGCGCTGTCGGACGACAGCCAGACGGTGCGCGCGACCGAAGAGGGAGTGGAGTGGGAAGTGCTGACCGGACCCCCGCCTCGTGCCGCCACGGAGGAAGAGGGTGAGGGACGACACCGCTCCTGAGGACCGCACGCTCACGCGCGACGATCCGGCCTATCCGTCCGGTCTGCGTGCGCTGCGCGATGCACCTGCGCGCATCCATGTGCGCGGCACCCTGCCCGGTGACGGGGTGATCGCTGTCGCGATCGTCGGCTCACGCGCGGCGACGCCTTACGGAATGTCGGTGGCGCGGCGTCTCGCGCAGGACCTCGCGCGTCTCGGCGTGTGGGTGGTGAGCGGCCTCGCGCGCGGCGTCGACGCCGCGGCACACCTCGGCGCACTCGATGCCGGAGGCGACACGATCGCCGTGCTGCCCTCGGGCCTCGACACGATCACGCCGCCTTCGCATGCCGCACTCGCGGCGCGCATTGCCATGCGCGGCGCTCTGGTGACCGAGATCGAGACCGGCGGTCCGCGCTATCGCGGCACGTTCATCGAGCGCAACCGCCTGATCGCGGCCCTCGCCGCGGCGACCGTCGTGGTCGAAGCCGCTGAAGGCAGCGGTGCCTTGAGCACCGCCGCCGCCGCGCGCAAGCTCGGCCGCGCGGTGCTCGCGGTGCCTGGCGACATCGACCGGCCGACCGCGCGCGGCGTGCACGCGCTGCTGCGCGACGGGGCGGGCGTGTGCGAGTGCGCGCGCGACGTGCTGGGGGCGATCGCGCTCGAAGCCAAACGCGCGGCCGCGGCCGACGGTGCGCCCGCGCGGCCCGGCGCGAGGGGCCGTCGTGTGCGCCCACCTGCGGCAGGCGTCGTGCTCGACCCGGCGACCGATGAAGCGCGTCTCGCACAGACGCTCGGGCGTGATGCCGAAACCCTCGATGCGCTCGCCGCACGCAGCGGGCTCGAAGTCGATCGCACGCTCGCAGCACTGACGCGGCTCGAGTGGGCGGGCCTTGCGCGCGTGCTGCCCGGGCAGCGATGGTCGGCGGGGAAACCGTGAGCGTCGCGCACGCGATGCAGTCGGCGCTGGTGGAAGCGCTGGGTGCCGGGGTTCGCGCGCTGCCGTGGCGGATGTCGCTCGGCGTGGGCGAAGCGCTCGGCGACACGGCGCGCCGGCTCGGGCTGCGCCGCCGCGTTGCGACCGACAATCTCGAGCGCGCGTTCCCGGAGCGCACCGTCACCGAGCGCGCCGCCATCCTCGCCGCGCACTACCGCGAGCTGGGCCGCGTGATGGTCGAGTATCCGCGGCTCGGTGAACTGGTGCGCGCGAAGCCGGGCGCGGTAGTGGCGGAAGTGCGCGGCATCGAGCATCTCGAACGCGCGCAGGCGGCGGGTCGCGGCGCGATTCTTCTGAGCGGGCACTACGGCAACATCGAGCTGTTGGGCGCGTGGCTCGGGCGCATGCATCCGGTGTCGTTCGTCGTGCGACCCTTGTCGAATGCGCGGGTCGAGGCGTGGATCATGCGCCAGCGTCTGCGCGCGGGTGTCGGGACGATCTCTGCGAACTCGCGCGTGCGCGAGGTGTTCGCGGGACTGCGCAACAACCAGTGGATGGCGATGCTCGCCGATCAGGATGCGCGGCGTCACGGTGTGTTCGTTCCGTTCCTCGGCACGCCCGCGAGCACCGCGACCGGCCCGGCGCGGATCGCGATCGCGACCGGGGCACCGATCATCATGGGTTTCGTCACGCGCCGTGACGACGGCCGCGTGGAGCTCGACGTCGAGCCGCCGATGACGGCCGAGGATCCGCACGCGCCGGACGCGGCCGAGCGGCTGACCGCGCGCCACGTCGCGGCACTCGAGCGCTGGGTGCGCCGGCATCCGGCGATGTGGTTCTGGCTCCATCGCCGCTGGAAGACGAAACCCGAAACGGTCGTTCAAACGGCGGAGGCAGCGCATGCATCGGTTTGAGCTGCGGGTGCGCTACGGCGACACCGATCAGATGGGATTCGCCTATTACGCGAACTACCTCCGGTGGTTCGAGATCGGCCGCGCCGAGATGCTGCGCTCGCTCGGCACCAGCTATCACGCGATCGAACAGTCGGGCCTGTCGTTGCCGGTGCTGGAGGCGTGGTGCCGCTATCGCGAGCCCGCGCGCTACGACGATCCGATCGCGGTCGAGACCGGCGTGGCGCATCTCGGACGCGCCTCGGTGCGCTTCGGTTATCGCATCGTGCGCGAGGGAACGCCGGCGCCGCTCGCGATCGGGAGCACCGAGCATTGCTTCATGACGCGCGAGGGCAAACCGACGCGCCCGTCGATCCAGCTCGGGACGTTGCTCGCTCAGTCCCCGTTGATTCCGGCGGAACTCGCCGCGTTGCTTCCGGCGCGCCGCTGACGGGAGCGAAGCGCCGCCGCGGGTGGTCTACGCCGGCTGGACCGTCCCTGCCGGATAGCGCCGCCAGTCGAAGTCGGGGAACAACGAATTCAGATGTTCTGAAAGCGCCAGGAAGTGTTCGTCGGATTCGCTGAGCGCGCCGCCCTGGACGCGCTGTGCTGCGAGCGACAGCAACCGTTCACACGTCTCCGCGTGTTCCCGCAACCTCTGCTCGGCGTAGTCGCGGGCCGAGACGGTCGTGATCAGGAACTGCCAGTCGGACGCTTCGAGCAGCAGCAACTCGCGGCCGGTCTGGCGCATGAGCCGCTCGAGCAACGGATCGCCTTCCCGCGCCGCGGCTTCGCGGGCGAGTTGCTCGTAACGCCGTTCGATCGCGTGGACCAGCGGCCAGGTCCATGCGGTCTGGTCGTTCAGCCACACGTCGTGTCGTCCGCCCTCGCCCCATGAGCCTTCCGGCAGCGCGACGGCTTCGGTGGCGGGATACCGGTCGAGGTGACGCCCCGCCGTGGTGAGCTCGATGCCGGATTCGGCACAGCGGTCGAGCACCGCGGCGAGGAACGCAGGACCTTCGTACCACCAGTGGCCGAACAGCTCGGTGTCGTACATCGCGCACACGATGGGTGGGGCGCTCTGCTGAGAGGCCGCCTCGCGCAGGACGTCGGCGACCAGATCGACGAAATGACGCGCATGCTCGAGCGGCCGCACCGCCGCGACGTCGGGATCGTAGCGCTGCTTGTCGGCGAGTGAAGCGCGTGGATGCGTGACGGCCCAGTAGCGATGGCCGCCGGGATCACGCTTCTTGTGGAAGTCGAGATAGGCGCCGTCGCCGGGATAGCCCTGCTCGCCGCTCCACACCTGAGTCGCGGTGCGTGACTCGCGGCCGAACACCGAGACCCGGCCTTCGCGTCCGACGCGATAGGGCCGCGACGGCGGCCGTGAAGCATTCGTGTCCGCCGCGGCCGACGGGCGTGCGAGATGGCGCAGAGCATCGAAGCGATCGGCATAGACGCCGAGCGGAGTTCCGCCCGCGAGCAGATGGCGGTCGACGAAGAAATACTCGAGTCCGTGTTCGGCGAGCACGTCCTCGATCGCGGCGCGCGCCGGACCGTCCGCTGTGGCCGGGATCGCGGGGCGATACGCACACTCGGGAAGCCACATCCCGCGCGGCGCGCGACCGAAGTGCCGCCGGTGCGACGCGACCGCGGTGCGGACCTGACCCTGGACCGCGGCGTCGGTCGCGAGCAGCGGGAGGTAGCCGTGCGTGGCGCCGCACGTGACGATCTCGATCGCGCCCGCTTCCTCGAGCCGGCGGAAGCGCGCGACGAGGTTGGTACCGTGAGGCCCCATGAAGTCTTCGAGGGTTCCGCGATAGAACTGTTCCCAGCGATCGGCGAGGGCGGCCATCTCGGGCTCGCCCACGAATGCCGCCCGGTCCGCAACGGCGGCTGCGGTCTTCTCCTCGAGGTAGCGCAGGAATTCGCGATGGAAGTCGGGATGCGTGAGTTGCTCGCACAGCACCGGGCTCAGACCGAGCGTGATCCCGAGGCAACCCCGGTCGCGGCGTTCGTGCAGCACGCGCCACAGCGGCAGGTAGGTTTCGGCCGCCGCCTCGTTGAGCCAGTCCACGCCATGCGGCCATCGGCCGTGGTGCAGCACCCAGGGCAAGTGGGAGTGGAGGACGAAGGTCAGCGATCCCGGCGCCATGGCTTCCCCCTCGCGTCGCCTGAAAATGCCGGTCCCCCCGGTGAGGGGGATTCGGCGCGGCCTGCGTTCGATCTCACCCAGATCCCCGGGAACGAGGTCTCGTGCAGGTTGCTGCACCGTAGGAGTCGCCTGGCACAGGGTCAAGTGAAATCGAGAGTTATGGCGTTCTGCCGGGGCCGGGATCGGCACGTGGGACGGCCCCTGGACGAAGGCTCGGTGGCACATGGATTGCGGTTCTACCCGGAGGTCTGGGATAGGCGACCGCCAACGGTCGGCGCCCGCAATAGTTCAAACCACCCTCTGAACGGACTCCATGGACCATCGCCTGCCGGCCGAATCGAACCTCCGCGCCTCGAATCCCTCGGTGGACTCGTGCCCCGGACTATCCGCCCTGATCCAGTTCGCCGACACCGTCGGAACACTCGAGGCGGTCGAGCGCATGGTGCTCGCGTACGCCGTTCACCGGCAGGGACTCGGCTTCGACCGCGCGCACCTGCTCGTGCACGACGCGGCTTCCGATCAACTGGTCGCCTGGAGTGGTGCGGCGGCACCGCGCGACGACCGCCCCCTGGCTGAAGCAGTGGCCCGCGCGGGGCTGACGCCGTCGGCGCCCGAGCACGAGCACACGCAACGCAAGGTGCGATGGCCGGCCCAATCCCTCGAGGGGCTGGCCCATCTCGCCTGGGAGAGCGATCCGGTCGCGGTCGCTGCACCCGAGCATGGCGCGGGCGCCGAGGGCGCCGTGCTGCTGCGGGGTGCTGAGCGCCGTCATGGTCTGCTGGTCGGCGGCTGGGAAGCCAACGGTGACCTCGAAGCGCGCCGCGAACAGCTCGAACGGTTTCAGTCCGCGGTCCGCCGCGCGATCACGAACTTCGAACGCCGCCGCGATGCGCGCCGCGCCGAAGCACACCTCGAAGCGCTCGCCGGAATCTCGCGCGCCGCGGTGTCGTCGCTCAACGTGGCCGAAGTGCTGCATCTTGCGGTCGAGACCGTCGGAGTCGATACCGCCGTGAGCGGGGCCGGGGTGTGGGTGGCGCAAGGTCCCGAAACACTCAAGCTCGAGATCACGCATGGTCCGGCGGCACTGCGCGAACGCGCGGCCCGCGCGTTGAGCGCGCTTGCGACTGCGTCGTGGTCGGATCTGAAGGCACGCTGGGTCGATCAGCCGGAGAACGAGGTACTGCTGGCGCCGGAGTGGGCAGAAGAACTCGCGAGTATCGCCGTGCTGCCCCTGGTCGCTTATGGCCGCGCGTACGGCGCGCTGGTCGTGTACGCGCGCCGCGATGGCCGCCCGGGCGAAAGCTCGGCGTTCGGGTCCGCATCGCGCCGCTTCCTCACCGCGGTGACGGATCATGTCGCACTGGCACTCGATCAGGCCGACCGCGGTGCCCAGCATGCGCGCAGCGCAGAGCGCGAACGCGACCTGCGCGCGCGACTGCAACGGATCGAACCGATCGCCGAGTACGGCCAGAGTATGGCGCGCGGTGCACAGGAGTTGCGCCATCCGGTCGCTTCGATTCTTGCTTTCGCGCGCCGCGCGCATGGAACACTGGTCGCGGGCGATGCGAATCGTGAATATCTCGAGATCGTGCTGCGCGAGGCCGAACGCCTCGATGCGATGGTGGCGGAAACGCAGGCGCCCGCACCTCAGCGTGCGCCGAGCTTCGAGCGCGTCCAGCCCAACGAGATCATCCAGGGAATTCTGCAGCGGCTCGGCGAGCGGCTGGTGCGCCGCCGCGTGCGGCTGGTGAAGAAGCTGTCGGCCGAGGTTCCGGCGCTGCTGCTCGATACCGAGCGCGTGCGCGAGGCGATCGACCATCTGCTGCATCACGCGGTGGAGTCGGTGGCGCTCGGCGGGCGGCTCAAGATCGAAAGCCGCAAAGCCGGCGGGCACGTGGTGATCGAGATCGCGCACGACGGTGTGAACGAACCCGGTGCCGCACTCGATCAGCTGTTCGCGGCCTTCAGCAGCAACGGTCTTTCGGGAGCGCCCAATCTCTCGGCCGCCGAGCGGATCGTGCGCGAACATGGCGGAGAGATCCGCACCCGCCGCGAAGGCGAGTGGAGCACGGTGATCGCCTTCACGCTTCCGATCCGCGACAATCAGGATCGTCGCCGCCCCGGCACCGACCGCCGCCACAGCGGCCACGAACGCCGCGCGCGCTTCCCCGAAGCCGCGGGCGGTTGACGCCCGTTCGCAGCGCGTGATAATTCTCGCTCTCCGCAAGGCCCGTCTGGCCTTGCGGCTTTGCGACCCTAGCTCAGTTGGTAGAGCACGCGACTGAAAATCGCGGTGTCCCCAGTTCGATTCTGGGGGGTCGCACCATCTTGTTCTCCGGCCGATCGCTCCCGCGTCGCGGATCCGGATGCAGAGCGGGGCTGGTGTAGCTCAGCTGGTAGAGCACGTCACTCGTAATGACGGGGTCAGCGGTTCGAATCCGCTCACCAGCTCCATGTAAGTCGTTGCAATGACGCCTCGATCTCACGATTGGGGCGTCATTTTTGTGCTCCGAAATCCGAAAGTATGCCCAAAAGTATGCCCAAAGTATGCCCACGAGGTGTCCATGACGCCGTCACAAAGCATGACGGGGTCACCGTGTCGAAATGGTGTTCCGTTTCCTGAAGACGTGATGACCATTGTCGGATACGAACGGGATAGAATTATCCTGCAACACTGAACTTCGAGTGCCCGCCCCCGCGGAGCAGATCATGCCTTCCGTAAGCCGGGGAGTGGTGTATCTCCAGAAGCGGTCCAAGAACTGGTTCATCAAGTTCTACGTCGACGGTGTTCCCAAGCGCGAAACCACTGGTACGCCGAACCGAGACGAAGCTGAAGCCCTGCTCAAACGGCGTATCGAGGAGGTGCAGCGCGGGCTCTATCGCGACATCGGCCAGCGCATCACGTTCGCGCAGATGACCGAGATCCTGCTCCGCAACTACGCCTTCAAGCAGAACCGCACCGATCCCCGCCGCTTCATCGATCAACTCGCGAAGAGCTTCGGGAATCTCCTCGGTGAAGAGATCACCGAAGAACGAATCGGGGAGCATTCCCGCAAGCGCCTCGAAGTCGACCTCGCAAAGCCCGCCACGCTCCACCGCGAGTTGGCCGTGTTGCGGCGCATGCTGCGACTCGCATCGCCGAAGCTGCCGCGAGTTCCCCTGATCGAAATGCCGCGCGTCCACAACGCGCGTCAGGGATTCTTCGAAGAGGAGGACTTCCAGGCGATCCTGCCGCACCTGCCTCCGCATGCGCGGCACCTGATCGAATTCCTCTACCTCACGGGCTGGCGCTCGAGTGAGGCGTTTCGACTCCAGTGGAGCGACATCGACTGGAAGCGCCGGCTCGTGCAGTTGCGTGACTCGAAGAACCGCGAGCCGCGCATCTTCCCGTTCAAGTATCACGCGCGCGTCGAAGCATTGCTAAAGCGGCAGCGCGAGGCCGTCACCGAATGGGAGCGCGCGCACGCGACCCTCTGCCCATCGGTCTTTCATTGGAATGGGCGCCCGCTCCAGAAGCTGCGCCGGTCGTGGACCACCGCCTGCCGCAAAGCAGGCATGCCGGGCCGGCTGATCCACGACTTCCGCCGCACCGCCGTGCGGAACCTGATTCGCGCCAACGTGCAGCAGGCGATCGCCATGAAGATCACCGGGCACAAAACCAGCTCGATCTTCCGGCGGTATCTGATCGTCGATGAGGAGCTGCTGGCCCAGGCGACAGGGGCGGTGGCGGACTACATGGAGGGTGCGCAGGCCGCAACGAAGGAACCGAAGCCCTCGTGAGCGCGCCCGGCCCCGCGCGGACTGCGACGCGGATTGACGCTTCCTTGTGGAATCGCTTTTGGTGACGCGCACGGCTTTCCGTATCGTATGGACGCCGTGGTTTGGAGCCGATCGTCCGCCGCACACGAAACGCCTGATGGCGCAGGGAAGGGATCCGCCGCATGAGTCCATCCTCACCTCAATTGCATTCGGCCCCATCCGCACCGACCGAACTCATGATCAGCGTCGCCGGCATCCGCGGCATCGTCGGCGATTCGCTGACGCCCGATGTCGTCGCGCGCTTCGTTGCGGCGTTCGCGCACGAACTTCCTCCCGGTCCGATCGTCGTCGGACGCGATGCGCGCCCGACCGGACCGATGGTGCTGCGCGCGGCACTCGCGGGCCTCACCGCGGCGGGACGCGATGTGGTCGACGTCGGACTCGCGACCACACCCGCTACCCAGATGGCGGTCGAGCACCTGCGCGCCGCCGGAGGCGTGATCCTCACTGCGAGCCATAACCCGGTCGAATGGAACGCGCTCAAGTTTCTGTCCGATCGCGGAGAGTTCGTCGATGCGGCGGTCGGCGCGCGCGTCAAGGCGCGTTACTCGGCGAATCGCGAACTGTGGGTGAGCTGGGATCGAGTGGGCTCGGTGCGCGAAGAGAGCGCTTCGCTCGAGTGGCATCTCGAGCGCGTGCTCGGTCTCGAGTTCGTCGATGTCGAGAAGATCCGCGCGCGCAAGCTCAAGGTCGTCGTCGACGGGTGCGCGAGCGTGGGAGGCATCGCGGTCCCGCGACTGCTGCGCGAACTCGGCGCGACCGTCGTCGAACTCGATTGTGAGCCGAACGGTCGCTTCACGCGCGTGCTCGAACCGTTGCCCGAGCATCTGGGTGCGCTCGGCGCGCTGGTGGCAAAGAGCGGATCCGACTTTGGGATCGCCGTTGATCCCGACGCCGATCGCGCGGCCTTCGTCGATGCGAGCGGGGTTCCGCTGGGTGAGGAGTACACGGTCGTGCTCGGTACCGCCGTGGTCCTCGCGCTCAAACGGGGGCCGGTCGTGACCAATCTGTCGACCTCCCGCATGCTCGAGACCGTGTGTGAGCGTCACGGCGTCCAACTCCATCGCACCGCCGTGGGCGAGGCCAATGTGGTCCAGGCGATGAGGGAACTCGAGGCGGTCGCAGGGGGTGAGGGAAACGGCGGAATGATCCTGCCTGCAGCACATTACGGGCGCGACAGCCTGGTCGCGGCGATCCTCGTGGCACAGGCGATGGCGGCTTCGGGCCAGACCCTGCGCCAGCTCGCGGATGACGTGCCCCGCTACCATATGGTTAAGGAGAAAATCGCTCTTCCCGATACCCCCTGGGAACAGGCTGCCGGTCAACTGCGGTCGGCGTTCACGGGTTACGCGGTCGACGTCACAGACGGACTCCGTTTCAGCCGGGACGACGAATGGCTCCACGTGCGCGCGAGCGGGACCGAGCCGGTCGTGCGCGTCATCGCCGAGTCGCCTTCCGAAGCACGCACACGTACGTTGATCGAGACGGCCCGCCGCACGCTTCCCGCGGCCACCACCTCCTCATAAGGAGCATCGCCATGTGTGGCATCGTCGGATACGTCGGACATCGCAATTGCCTGCCCATTCTCATGGAAGGCCTCAAGCGTCTGGAGTATCGCGGCTACGACTCCTCGGGCGTGGCGGTCCAGCAGGAGAGCGGCCTCAAGGTCGTGAAGGCGGCGGGCAAAATCCGCAATCTCGAAGCGAAGCTCGAGCGGGATCCGCTCAAGGGCAACTCCGGCATCGCCCACACGCGCTGGGCGACCCACGGTGAGCCGAACGACACGAACGCCCATCCGCACGACGATGGCGCCGGCGATGTCGTGCTGGTGCACAACGGCATCATTGAAAACTACATGGTGCTGAAGGCGGCACTGGAAGCCGAGGGTCACGTCTTCAAGACGCAGACCGACACCGAAGTGCTGGCGCATCTGGTCGGCAAGTACCGCAAGCGCGGACTCAAGCTGGAGCAGGCGGTCGGCAAGGCGCTCGCCGACGTCGAAGGTACCTACGGCATCGCCGTGATGTGCGCGAAGGAGCCGGGTACCGTGATCGGCGCGCGCAAGGGCAGCCCGCTGGTCGTCGGTGTGGCCGACGGCGAGTACTTCCTCGCATCCGACGTCGCTCCGATCGTCGAGCACACGCGGCAGGTGGTCTATCTCGACGACGGCGAAATGGCGGTGCTCACGCCCGATGGATTCCACACCGCCACCATCGCGCACGTTCCGGTGGACAAGGCGATCCACGAAGTCGACTGGGATCTCGGGCAGATCGAAAAGGGCGGGTTCGATCACTTCATGCTGAAGGAGATCTACGAGCAGCCGGAAGCGGTGCGGAATTCAATGCGCGGCCGCTTGAATCTCGAGGAAGGCCTGGCGCGGCTCGGGGGACTGAACCTGACGCCCGAGGAGATGCGCGAGATCCGCCGCGTGATCATCCTCGGCTGCGGCACGTCGTGGCATGCCGGCATGATCGGCGAGTACATGCTCGAGGAGTTCGCGCGCATTCCGGTCGAGGTCGAATACGCTTCGGAGTTCCGGTATCGCAATCCGATCCTCGACGAAGGCACGGCGGTGATCGTGATCTCGCAGTCGGGCGAGACCGCCGACACGCTCGCCGCCATGCGCGAAGCCCAGCGCAAGGGCGCGCGCACGCTCGGCGTGGTGAACGTGGTGGGTTCGACGATCGCGCGCGAGTCCAACGGCGGCGTCTACATCCACGCCGGTCCCGAGATCGGCGTCGCATCGACCAAGGCGTTCACCTGCCAGGTCACGGTGCTGGCGCTGCTGACGCTCGCCCTCGGCCGCCAGCGCGAGATGTCGCGCGAGACCGGTATCGCAGTGGCGCGCGAGCTGGATCAGATTCCTTCGAAGATCGAATCGATCCTCGACCGCAGCGAAGCCGTGCGCCGGATCGCCGAGCAGTACGTGCACCACAACAACTTCCTGTACCTCGGACGCGGCTACAACCTGCCGGTGGCGCTCGAAGGCGCGCTCAAGCTCAAGGAAATCTCCTACATCCACGCCGAGGGTTACCCGGCGGCGGAGATGAAGCACGGACCGATCGCGCTGATTGACCAGAACATGCCGGTCGTGTTCATCTGCACGCGCGATAGCGCGTACGACAAGGTCGTGAGCAACATGCAGGAGGTGCGCGCGCGTCGCGGGCGCATCATCGCGATCGCGACCGAGGGTGACCTCGAAGTCGTCGACCGCGCCGACCACGTCATCTACGTTCCGAACACCCTGCCGATGCTCCAGCCGATGCTGTCCGTGATCCCGCTGCAGCTGCTCGCGTATCACGTCGCGGTGCTGCGAGGCTGCGACGTCGATCAGCCGCGCAATCTGGCGAAGAGCGTGACGGTCGAGTAAGCCAGAGGGCGAGCCGGGCAGGACCGGGGAGGCAGTGCCATGAAGAGTCCACTCCAGGTCAGCGACGCGCCGGCGGCGATCGGTCCCTACAGCCAGGCGCAGGTCGTGCGCCTGCACGGCGGCAACAAGCTCATGTACACCTCGGGTCAGATCGCGCTCGATCCTGCGACCGGTACCCTCGTCAGCGGCGGGATCGCCGAGCAGACCGAACGCGTGATGAAAAATCTCCATGCGCTGCTCGCGGGTGCGGGGCTCGGATTCGCCGACGTGGTGAAGACCACCGTGTTTCTCGTGGACATGGATGATTTCCAGGCCATGAACAAAGTCTACGAGCGCCACTTCGCAGAACCGTTTCCGGCGCGCACCACGGTCGCGGTGGCGGGATTGCCCAAAGGCGGACGCGTCGAGATCGAAGCGGTCGCGATCGGCCGTGACCTGTGATCGGTTGCGGTGACGCCTGCCGGGGGATGAGAGCGCCGGTCCGATGAGCGCGCGGCGCCGCATCGAGATTCGGCTGACGGCGCATGTCGCCTGCGCCGGATGAGCGTCGAAGCTCGGTCCGTCGGACCTGAGATCCGCTCTCGAGGGCCTCTCCGCCGGCCGCCGCGACCGACGCGTTCTGGTCGACCAAAGCACGCTCGACGATGCCGGCGTTTTCGCCTACACGAGGGGAGAAGCGTGGGTTCAGACGATCGATTTCTTCACTCCGGTCGTCGACGATCCCTACGACTTCGGCCAGATCGCGGCCACGAACGCGCTGTCGGACGTGTATGCGATGGGCGGCAAGCCGGTCACCGCACTCGGCGTGCTGTGCTTTCCCGAGCAGGTGCTGCCACCCGAAGTCCTGCGCGAAATTCTGCGCGGCGGACAGGACAAGATGTCCGAAGCCGGCGTGAGCATCATCGGCGGACACTCGGTGCGCGATGCGGAGCTCAAGTTCGGCTACAGCGTGACGGGTGTGGTGAAGCGCCGCGAGCTGCTGACCAATGCCGGCGTGCGGCGCGGTGATGCGATCGTGCTCACCAAGCCGCTCGGCACCGGAATTCTCGCGACCGCGCTCAAGCAGCAGAAGCTCGCCCCGGCGCAGATTCGCAAGCTCACGCGCTCGATGACCCAGCTGAACCGCGCGGCGGCGGAGGCGGCGGTCGAGTTCGACGCGCACGCGGCGACCGACGTCACCGGCTACGGCCTGATCGGACACGCGCAGCAGATGGCGGACGCGAGCGGGCTGACGCTGCGTCTGTTCCCGGGGCGCGACTGGTTCCTGCCCAAGGCACTCGAGTTCGCGACGGCCAATGTGCAGCCGGGCGGGCTTTCGACCAACCGGGCCTTCTACGAGGCCGGTGTCGATGCGGGGGACGGTATCCCTGAAGCCGTGCGCGACGGGCTCTACGATCCGCAGACTTCCGGAGGTCTTTTGATCGCAATTCCCGCGCGCCGGGCGGAAGCGCTGCGTGCAGTACTCCGCAAGCGCCGCATCTGGTCGGTGCTCGCGGGCGAGGCCACGGCGCGCGGTCGATTTGCCATCGAGCTTCGTCACGGCGCATGATCGGGCGCTCGAATATGCCGTGGAAGCGGTTTACCTTGTACTCGAGGTCGTTGCGGGGACGAATGGGTCCTGGTGGACTCCGGGGACTTCAAATCCTGCGGTTGGGCGCTCATCGCGTCCGAGGTGGGTTCGATTCCCACGCGTTCCCGCCATTGTATGCCGCGATGTTCGCGGTGCTGATGGCGTTAGGATGCGGGGCGGGTGCGGTGAGCGCGCAGATCGCGCGACCGGATTCGGCCCGCGCGATCATGGTGTCGGATTCGGGTCGCGTGATCGTCGATCCCGGGGCCGGACCGATCGCGATCGAGCGGAACGCGGCGCCGGTCGCCGCGGTGAAGCCGTCACGCTTTTCGACGCCGCGCTATGTGATGTTGCGCTCGCTCGTGATTCCCGGTTGGGGACAGGCGCACAACGGTGCTTGGTTCAAGGCGGCCGCCGTGGCGGGCGCCGAGGCCTATTTCGCCACACGGGTGCTGAAGGATCAGCGTGAGCTCGACCGGCTCGCGGAGAACGTGGCCCAGGCAAGGGCCTCCGATGACATCGAACTCGAGGAAGCGGCGGTGGCGGCCTACAACGATCGCCTCGACGTGTCGTTTGCCCGCCAGTATCTGCTGGGTGCGGTCGTGGTGTACGCGTTGGTCGACGCGTACGTGGACGCGCACTTCAGGCACTTCAAAGTGGAATTCGAAACCGACCCTGCCCTTCCCGAAGGAATGCCGGAAGAGGTGGGGGCTCGCGTCGGCTGGGAGTGGAACTTTTGAGCGATCCTCGTCTGTCCAACATCCGAAACTTCTGCATCGTCGCGCACATCGATCACGGCAAGAGCACGCTCGCCGATCGTCTGCTGGAGATCACGCACACGCTGACCCCTCAGCAGATGAAGGCGCAGGTGCTCGACGACATGGATCTCGAGCGCGAGAAGGGGATCACGATCAAATCGCACGCGATTGCGATGGAGTATCCGGCGCGTGACGGGAAGACCTACCAGTTGAACCTGATCGACACGCCCGGGCACGTCGACTTCACCTACGAAGTGTCCCGCAGTCTCGCCGCCTGCGAAGGTGCCATCCTCGTGGTCGACGCTTCGCAGGGCATCGAGGCGCAGACGTTGTCCAACTATCTGCTGGCGCGCGAGCAGGGACTCACGATCGTCGGCACCATCAACAAGGTCGATCTTCCGGCGGCGCGCCCCGACGAGATCGCCCTCGAAATGGAGCACGTCACCAAGATCCCCGCCGAGAACGTGAGCCGCATCAGCGCCAAGTCCGGTCTGGGCGTCACTGATCTGCTCGAGCAGGTGGTGCGCGAGATCCCGCCGCCGGAGGGGAACCCCGATGCGCCGTTGCGCGCGCTGATCTTCGACTCGAAATTCGATCAGTATCGCGGCGTGGTGGCGCTGGTGCGCGTCGTCGACGGCGCGGTCAAGATCGGCGACCGCATCCAGTTCCTCTCGACGGGCAAGGCGTACGAAGTCACCGAGGTCGGGAAGCTGAGGCTCAAGCTCGAACCGGTCGACGTGCTGCACGCAGGCCAGGTCGGCTACATCGTCGCGGGGGTGAAGTCGGTGGCGGACGCGCGCGTGGGCGACACCGTGATCCCGGCCGGCGCCGAGGGGATCGAAGCGCTGCCGGGATTCCGCGAGGTGAAGTCGATGGTGTACTCCGGTCTCTATCCGATCGAAGCCGAACAGTACGCGGATCTCAAGGAGGGACTCGGACGGCTCGAGCTGAACGACGCGGCGCTGATCTACGAACCCGAAACCTCGGTCGCGCTCGGCTTCGGATTCCGCTGCGGGTTCCTCGGGCTGCTCCACCTCGAGATCGTCCAGGAGCGGCTGCGGCGCGAGTACAACATCGATCTGATCGCGACCACGCCGAGCGTCGAGTATCAGGTGCTGCTGACCAACGGTGAGGTGATCAAGGTCGACAATCCGAGCCAGATGCCGGACGTCACGAACATCGAGCAGATCGACGAGCCGTATGTGCTCGCGCACGTGCTGACGCCGTCCGAGTATCTCGGCAACATCATGAAGCTGTGCCAGGAGCGCCGCGGAATGTACGTGGGCCTCGACTACCTCGAGGAGAAGCGCGCCCGCGTCGGCTACCGGTTGCCGCTCGCCGAGATCGTGCTCGACTTCTACGACCGTCTGAAGACGGTGTCGCGCGGATACGCGTCGCTCGACTACGAGTTCGACGGCTATCGCGAAGGCGACGTCGTGAAGCTCGACGTGATGCTGAACGGGGAGACGGTCGATGCGTTGTCGGCGATCGTCCATCGCGAGAAGGCGTACAGCTGGGGCAGCACGCTGTGCCTCAAGCTCAAGGAACTGATCCCCAAGCAGATGTTCCAGGTGGCGATCCAGGCCGCGATCGGGGGGAGGATCATCGCGCGCGAGACGATCGGTGCGATCCGCAAGAACGTCACGGCGAAGTGTTATGGCGGCGACATCTCTCGCAAGCGCAAGCTCCTGGAGAAACAGAAGGAAGGCAAGCGCCGTATGAAGCAGATCGGAACCGTCGAAGTGCCCCAGGAGGCGTTCCTGGCCGTGCTCAAGGTGGAGCGGTAGTCCGAGTCATCGAAGTCGCACGATTCAGAGGAGATCCATGTCATCGTCTGCGCGGTCGATCATCAAGGAGTACGTGGAAGCGGCACTGTGGGCGCTGGTGCTCACCCTGTTCCTGCGAGCGTTCGTCATCCAGGCGTTTCGCATCCCGTCCGCCTCGATGCAGGACACCCTGCTGATCGGGGACTTCCTGTTCGTCAACAAGTTCGAGTACGGACCGAAGATTCCGTTCACGCATGTGCGCCTGCCGGGACTGCGCCAGCCCAAGCGCGGCGACGTGATCGTGTTCCAGTTCCCGCAGGATCCGAGCAAGGACTTCATCAAGCGCTGCATCGCCACCGAAGGTGAAACGCTCGAGATCAAGGACAAGGTGGTGTCGATCGACGGCAAGGCGCTCGTCGAGCCGTATGCGATCCACTCCGATCCTTCGATCCGTCCCGCAGGTTACGACTATCGCGACAACTACGGGCCCTACACGGTCTCCGACAAGCAAATGTTCATGATGGGCGACAATCGCGACAACTCGAACGACGGCCGCTACTGGGGTCCGCTCGACATGGATCTGGTGAAGGGGCACGCGATGTTCATCTACTGGTCGTGGGACGGCGAGAAGAACTGGCCGCGATGGAACCGCATCTTCCGTCCGATCCAGTGATGAGTCCGTCCGCCGCCGGCCGCTCGCGAGTCGGCGCAACCGCTGCGCCGGCGGACCTCGGAGCCACACCCGCGGTGTTCGAAGGCCCGAGTACCGCCGCGCGGCGCGCCGCCCGCACCGGTCTCTACCTCCACGTCCCGTTCTGCGCGCAGCGCTGTTCGTACTGCGACTTCTCGACCGGCAGCCTGTCGTCGCATGCGGTCGAGCGTTATCTCGAAGCGATGCGGCTCGAAATGGCCGAGCGCGCGCCGCACGCGCGCGGAGTCGCATTCACGTCGGTGTTCTTCGGCGGCGGCACGCCCTCGGCGCTGTCGAGCCGTGCGTTCCGCACGCTGTGGTCCGCGGTGCGCGACCACTTCGAGATCGCGACTGGCGCAGAGATCACGCTCGAAGCCAATCCGGAATCCGTGCGGTCCACGCTGCTTGCCGCGTGGGCGGAGGCCGGCGTGAATCGGCTGTCGATGGGTGCGCAGACGTTTCATGCGGACGAACTCGAATGGCTCGGCCGCATTCACGATGCGGCGCGTCCGGCCGAGGCGTTCGCGCTCGCGCGCGCCCAGGGTTTCCAGCGCCTGTCGCTCGATCTGATGTTCGGCTATCCCGGCCACACCCGCGCACGCTGGTGCGAAACCATCGAGCGCAGCCTGGAACTCGAGCCCGAACACCTGTCGGCGTATTGCTTCATCCCCGAGCACGGCACTCCGCTCGGCGACGCGGTGCTGGGCGGGACATCCGAACTGCCCGCGCCCGAGGAGCAGGCCGCGATGTACGACGACGTCACCGCCATGCTCGAGCGCGCGGGCTACGGCTGCTACGAGACCTCCAACTTCGCGCGGCCGGGGGGCGAGGCGCAGCACAACCTCGTCTACTGGCTCGTGCGTCCGTATCTCGCGATCGGTCCCGCGGCGCACGGATTCATGGATGGCGAGCGTTACGGCAACCACTACGCGTTCTCGCGCTGGGCGACCGCACTCGAACGCGGCCGCAGTCCCGAGGCCGAACGCGAGCCGCAGACGGGCGAGTCGCTCGCGACCGAAATCATGATGCTGGGCTTGCGGCTGGCCGGGGGACTGGTGCGCGAGGACTATGCGCCCGAGGCGTGGGACTCGGTGATGCTACGGTACGGCGGCGCGTTCACTGCCGCGGTGGCGGGCGGACGGCTCGAACCGACCGATCGCGGTTTCCGGATTCCGAGGGAGTTGCGCTTCGTTGCCGACGACGTGCTCGCCTGGATCGAGTCGCGTGCGCATGCGGGCGCAGTTGACAGTGCCTCCCATGCCTCCCTAACGTGGTCACCATGTCACAACCTGCATTCCCTGGCCGGCTGACCCCCGGCGACCCCGATCTCTCCGAACGGCAACGCCGGATCTTCACCACCCTGGTGGAGGTCCATGGCGCGACCGCGCGCCCCGTCGCTTCCGAAATGCTGTCGCAGCAAGGCGATATCGCCGTGTCCTCAGCGAGCGTGCGAGCCGAGCTGTCGGAACTCGAAGCCATGGGGTTGCTCGAGCGGCTGCACAGCTCGGCCGGCCGCGTCCCGACTGCTCGCGGGTATGAGCTTTACGTGCGCCGCCTGCTGACGCCCGCGGTGCTCGATCGGGAGATCGTGAGCGAGGTCGAGCGGGCACTCGGACGTTCGGTCCACGACGTGCGGAGGTTGCTCGATGAAGCGTCGCGGATCCTCTCGTCGCTCACGCATCAGCTGGGCCTCGCCCTCGCGGCGTCGCTGTCGGGCGAGGTGCTGACCGGGCTCGACCTGTCGCCGCTGCACGAGCGCCGCGTGCTGCTCGTCTTCAACCTCGGCGAAGGCACGTTGCGGACACTGGTGCTCGAGCTCGAAACGCAGCTCGAGCGCGACGAGCTGGAAGAAGTCTCGGCCGTGCTGCGCGAGCGGTTGCTGCATCGCACGCTCGCAGAAGTGCGCGACCGGCTCGAGCGCGATCCCGAGCTCGTGCGCACGAGTGCCGTGCGCATCGTGTCGGCCGCCGCTGCCCGCAGCTGGGAACAGCCGGTCGAAACGCCGCTCTATCGCGCGGGCGCGATGCACATCGCGGAGCAGCCCGAGTTCTCCGGATCGCTCGGCCCGATCCTGCGCGCGGTCGAGGGTGGCTCGCCACTCGATCGCCTGCTCGTGAACGGCGTCGAAGGCCAGGTGTGTGCCCGCGTCGGCCTCGATGAAGATGTCGCACTCGCCGGCTGCAGTCTGGTCGCGTATCCGCTGCCCGGCCGCGTTCGCGGAGCCGTCGGCGTGCTCGGTCCGTTGCGCATGAACTACGCGCTCGCGTTCGCGGTCGTCGATGCGGTCGGAGCGCGCGTCACCGAAATCCTCGAATCCTGAAAGATACCGATCCATGAACACGAAGACTTCCGACACCGAATTCCCGGGGTCCGGTTCCGGCCCGGCCGAGCCCGAAGCCGAGCTCACCGTCGAGGCCGAAGTCGCCGACGCCCGCAATCGGGACGCCGCTTCCGAGGCGCGCGAAGGCGTGCTGCCCGGCGAGGACACCGAAGCCGCGCGCACGTACCGCGACCGCTGGCTGCGCTCCGAGGCCGAGATGCAGAACGTCCGCCGCCGCTCGCAGCGCGATGTCGAAGAGGCCCGCCGCTTTGCGGAGGACCGCATGTTGCTCGTGACGATCGACCATCTCGATGACTTCGAACGCGCGCTGGAGGCCGCGAAGGCCGCGGGCGCGCCGGAATCGTGGACCGCCGGGGTCGAACTCGCCGCGCGCGGGATGCGCGATCATCTCGCGCGTCATGGCGCGACCGAGATCAAGGCTGTGGGCGAACTCTTCGATCCTGCCGTGCACGAGGCGATGCTCGAGGTCGACGCGCCGGAGGGCATCGCACCGGGACACGTGGTGCAGGTCGCCCGGCGTGGATATCAGCGCGGGGGTCGCGCGCTACGCCCGGCGCGCGTGATCGTCGCGCGCAGCGCCGGAGTCTGAGCGTGGCGAAACGCGACTACTACGAAGTCCTGGGCGTGCCGCGCGGCGCCAGCGAAGACGACATCAAGAAGGCCTACCGCAAGCTCGCGTTCGACAATCATCCAGATCGCAATCCGGGTGAGCCGGCGGCCGAGCTGCGCTTCAAGGAAGCGACCGAGGCCTACGAAGTGCTGCGCGATTCGAACAAGCGCGCGCGCTACGATCAGTTCGGGCATGCGGCGAGTTCGGGCTCCGCGGGTGGCGCGGACTTCAGCGGTTTCGATCTCGCCGATGCCCTGCGCGCGTTCATGCGCGACTTCGGCGGCGACGGCGGCGGCGGATTCGAAGATCTGTTCTCGGGCGGCCGCGGCGGGAGGTCGGTACGTCAGGGCGACGACCTCCAGGTCCAGCTCAAGCTCACGCTCGAAGAGATCGGCACCGGTGTCGAGAAGAAGATCCGCGTGAAGCATCTGCGTCCGTGCACGACGTGCTCGGGACGCGGAGGCGAAGGCGAATCCGCATGCACCCAATGCCAGGGCCGCGGTCAGGTGCGGCGTGTCCAGCAGTCGATGCTCGGCCAGTTCGTCAACATCGCGACCTGTCCCAAGTGCGGCGGCGACGGCAAGGTGTTCAAGGACCCGTGCAAGACGTGCGGTGGCGACGGCCGCTCCTCGATGACCGAGACGATTTCCGTGAAGGTGCCCGCCGGTGTCGCGAACGGAAACTTCATTCCGCTGCGCGGCATGGGGGACTCAGGCCCCCGCAGTGGTCCGGCCGGCGATCTGATCGTCCTGATCGAAGAGAAGGAGCACGCAACCTTCGAACGCGACGGCGACGACCTTCATCTGGACACGCCCATCAACTTCGCGACCGCCACGCTCGGCGGCAAGGTCGAGGTGCCGCTGCTCGACGGATCGCGCGTCAAACTCGACATTCCGGCCGGCACCCCGAGCGGTCAAGTGCTGCGCGTGCGCGGCAAAGGCATCCCGCATCTGCGCGGCGGCCGCGGCGATCTGCTCGCGCGGGTCGTGGTGTGGGTGCCGACGCGCGTATCGGGCGCGGACAAGAAGCTGCTCGAGGAGATGGGCCGTTCGGAAGCGTTCAAGCCTCCGCTTCCGGGAAGGTCGGTGTTCGATCGCATGAAGGACGCCTTTGCCGGCTAGTGTTCCGTCGTGGCTCTATCTGCCCGGGATCGCCGCCCCCGGGGGTGCGTACACGCTGCCCGAGGATGAGGCTCACTACGTCGGCCGTGTGTGCCGCGCAAAACCCGGGGAGCCCGCGACCGGCACCGACGGCGAAGGGACGGTCGCGGATCTAGAACTGACCCGCGTCGCCCGGTCCGTCGAGGTTGCGGTGCTGGGCCGCCGATTCGTTCCGCGTCCGTGCGTGGCGAGCGTGCTGTGCGGGACCCCCGAAGGA
Source organism: Candidatus Eiseniibacteriota bacterium (assembly GCA_031364845.1). Taxonomy (GTDB): domain Bacteria; phylum Eisenbacteria; class RBG-16-71-46; order RBG-16-71-46; family RBG-16-71-46; genus JANLWX01. Next base: position 7,628 of record JANLWX010000222.1, on the reverse strand, counting down.
TCGCGCGCCGACTGGCTGGTCGAGAAGCTTGCCGAGCTCGGGATCGCGCGGCTGGTCCCGCTCGAGTGCGCGCGGGCCAACTGGCGCGGCGCACGGCTCGACCGGGCGCGCAAGATCGCGGTGGCGGCACTGCGCCAGTCCCGCAACGCCTGGCTGCTCGAAGTGGCCGAGCCGGTTACGGTTTCGGACGCGATTGCAGGGATTTCCGGGACCGAAGCGCGCTGGATTGCCGACGCCGAAGCCCAGGATCGCTGGGCGCCCGCGGTGATCCCGCCCGCAAGCGTGGCGGCGGTCGGTCCGGCGCCAGGGTTCACGGCGGGCGAGCGCGAACAGTTTGCCGGGAGTGGATTCCAGCCGGTCCGGCTCGGTCCCGCTCGGTTGCGGACCGAAACCGCGGCGATCGCGTGGGCGGCGGGGTGGACCGCCCGGCTTGACGGCCCGGGGCCTGCGCCATAAACTGCTGGCTGATCTTTTCGCGCCCAAGAGGTTCTCCCCAAGGGCGCGGTTTGTTTTTCCTCACGAGCAGCTTTTCCAAAGGGCAGAGAGGGGGGAATTTCTTGCCCGGAATCAGGGTGAAGGACGGTGAGTCCTTCGAGAGCGCCCTGCGTCGCTTCAAGAAGAAGTGTGAAAAGGCCGGCATCATGGCGGATCTACGCCGTCACCAGCACTTCGAGAAACCTAGTGAGCGGCGCAAACGCAAGCTGAATGCCGCCAAGCGCAAGAATCTGGCGCGGCGGCAGCAGGAGAACTGACGCAACTGAACTTCGGTCTGCGATGGACATGGGTGGACGGGGTGATCCTCGTGCTCGTACTGGCCTTCGCGGTTCGGGGATGGATCCGCGGCATCCTGTCGCAGCTGTTCGCGGCACTCGGCATGATCGCGGGCCTGTGGGTTGCAGCCTGGGTATCACAGTGGGTCGGGGAGCACTGGCAGCATGCCCGACCCGCTGTGTTTTTTTTGCTGTTACGGGTGCTGGTCGTGCTGCTCGCGGGCCTCGCGGTGGCCTCGGTGTTCCGATGGATGGGTGATCGCGCGAAGGAGTCGGCGAGCGGCAGCGCGCTCGATACCTTCGACGGGCCGATCGGTGCGATGCTTGGAGCCGGATTCGGCGCTTCAGTGGTCGCGGTCATCACTCTGGTGGCGCTGCAGATCACGTGGCTGCCTTCGGTCCCGGACACGGTGGCGCGTTCACGGCTCGCTGCGCCCTTCATGAAGAGCGCCGCCGATGCCTGCAACTATGCCGGGAAGTATTCTCCCGGCTGGCACTGGCTGCGCGATCGGTTTCGCAAGGCCGAACGCCGCGCGCACGAGACGCGCACCGGGAGCACCGACTCCGTCTAGCTTCCGCGAACGAACGCGCTGTGCTCCGCGTTTCCGAACGCAACATCATCCGCCGCCACGAGCGGGCGCCGAACACCGCGTTCGGGCTTCCCGACCGAGTCGAGTCCTTCGCCACGGAATCGAACGTTGAACGTCCACGCTCTCGAGTTGCTGGAGTTTCCGCGCGTCGTCGCGGACGTCGCCCTTCGCGCCGAGTGCGATGGCGCGCGCGCCGCCGTGGCCGAGGCGCACCCGATCGCGGATGCCGCCACACGCGCCCGCGAGTGCGCGCTGCTGGCCGAGGCCATCCGGCGCACGGGGGAGCCCGGCAACTGGCTCGCGGTCGGAACCGGTGAACTCTTAGGCTGGCTCGACGACGCGACGCGATCGCTCGGTGTCGAGGGCCTGCTCGAGATCGCGAGCTGGCTCGAAGCCGGCACCCGCACCCGCGCGGCGTGGAACGAAGCAGGCAGCGAGGAGCGCCATCCCGGATTGTTCGTGATCGCTTCCGGCCTGCCCGCGCTCGAAGGACTCGCGGCGACGCTGCGGACCTCGCTCGATCCCGACGGTCGCGTGAGCGACGCCGCCTCGCCCGCCCTGCGACGCGCGCGGGCGGAACTCGCGAACGGCGAGCGCGATGTTCAGAACCGCCTCGAACGCTGGTCCAAGGGTTTCGGCGAGTCGGCCTACGTCACCCGTCATGGCGACCGGTTCGTGGCGCTGATCCCGGGCGCGGGTTTTCCGCGCAGCCGCGGCATCGTGCACGACGTTTCGCGCAGCGGGCAGTCGTTGTTCGTCGAGCCGATCGAGTTGTGCGACGCCAACAATCATCTGCTGGAACAGCGCGCGATCGTGAGCGAGGAGGAGCAGCGCATCGTGCGCGAGCTGGTGGCGGCGGTCCGCGAAGCGGAAGACCCGATCCGCAGTCTCGAGCGCGATCTCACACACCTGGACACGCTGCGCGCGCGCGCGCGCTGGGCGGCGGAGCATCGTGCGATCGCGATCGCTCCCGGCGGCGATCGCCTGCGGCTCGGGTCCGCGCGCCATCCGTTGCTCGCCGCGGCGGGGATCGCTGTGGTGCCGCTCGATCTCGATCTCGATCGCTCGGGCACGCTGCTGCTCGTGAGCGGGCCCAACATGGGCGGCAAGACGGTACTGCTGAAGACGGTCGGACTCGCGGTGGCACTCGCGCACGCCGCGTTCCCGGTTGCGGCCGCCGAAGGGAGCGTGGTGCCCGAGATCGACACGATCGAGGCGGACCTCGGCGACGAGCAGTCGCTCGATCGCGGACTGTCGACGTTCGCGGCGCATCTGAAGGCGCTCGACGAAATGGCGAGGGCCGCGGGACCGCGCACGCTGCTGCTCGCCGACGAACTCGGGGCCGGCACCGATCCCGAGGAAGGCGCTCCGCTCGGCCGGGTGCTGATCGAGCATTTTGCCGAGCGCGGCGCGTGGGGTGTGGTGACCACCCACCTGGGCTCGCTCAAGCTGCTCGCGGGTACCGTGCCCGGCGTGGTCAACGGCTCGCTCGAGATCGACACTGCGAAGATGGCGCCGACGTACCGCTTCATCCGCGGCGTGCCGGGGGCGAGCCACGCGCTCGCGATGGCCGAGCGTCTCGGTTTCGACCGCACACTCATCGAACGCGCGCGCGGTCACGTGCGCTCGGAGTCGGCGACGCTCGAGCGCGTCCTTCAAGACCTTCAGGGGTTGCGCCGTACGATGGACGCGGAGATGGAGAAGCTCGCGGCCGCGCGGACCGAAGCCGAAGCGGCGGCGCGCGATCATCGCGAGGCCGCCGAAGCGTCGCGTCAGGCGCTCGATCAGGTCACGCGTCGGCTGACGCGCGAGAGCGAGGTGCTACTGTCGCACGCGCGTGAGCTGTGGCAGAACGTTCAGCGCGAAGCCCGCCGCGCTGACAAGACGCGCGCCGATGCCGCGTCGTTGAAAGCGCAAGTCGAGGCGGTGGAGCGCGAAGGCGAAATTCTGAGATCGAGCGGGCGCGAGGCGTACGATGCGCTCGGCGTCGAAGGCGAAGGTCCGCGCGCGGCACTGCGCCCGGAGGATCTGGTGCCGGGACGTCGCGTGCGCGTGATCGAGCTGGGGATGGATGCGGAGATCGAAGGCGTTCCCGATGCGGAAGGCAACATCCGGTTGCGGCGTGGAAGCTGGACGATCCAGAGCCACGTGAGCAAGCTCGAGCCCGCGCTGCCGCCGGCGGTGAAACCGGGAGCCCGCGGGGGACGCGGTGCCGCGGCGGCCGAGTCCAAGGCGCCGCTCGCCACGTGGGACAGCGGTGATGCGATACCGCTCGAAGTCGACCTGCGCGGCCGCGAAGCCGACGAAGCGCTCCGCATGCTCGATCAGGCGCTCGACCGCGCCGTGCTGGGCGGGCTCTCGGAGCTGCGCGTGATCCACGGGATCGGCCGCGGCGTGCTGCGCGCGGCCGTCGAGCGGCATCTCAAGGGACACGCGCAGGTGTCGAGCCTGCGCATGGGCGTGGTCGGAGAAGGAGGCCGCGGCGTGACCGTGGCGCAACTGCGATGAGCCCCGCCGCGCGGGGACCGCGCACCACGGACGACTGGGTCGAACGCGTGCGCTCGGCGAGCGACATCGTCGAGATCATCTCGCAGACGGTATCGCTCAAGAAGGTCGGGCGGAACTTCGTCGGGTTGTGCCCGTTTCACGGTGAGAAGACGCCGTCGTTCTCGGTCCAGCCGGAGCGCCAGTTCTATCACTGCTTCAGCTGCAAGGTCGGCGGCGACGTATTCCGCTTCGTTCAGGAGACCGAAAAGGTCGGGTTCGTCGAAGCGGTCGAGCTGCTGAGCCGCCGCGCGAACATCCCGGTCCCCGAGCGCCGCGGAACAGGCTCGGGCGGCCAGCGGGGTGCTGTGATCGACGCGCTCGAGGCGGCGACCGAAGCCTACGAACAATGGCTCGCCGACGGCACTGCCGGTGCCGCGGTGCGATCGTATCTCGAAGGACGCGGCATCGATCGTGAAACCCAGCGCGCGTTCCGCCTCGGCGTGGCACCCGCAGGGTGGGAACATCTCACGCGCCGGCTCGCCGGGCGCTTTCCTGACGAAGTGCTGGTCCAGGCGGGACTCGCGGGCCGCCGGGATTCGAACCGCGGCGGGTTGTTCGACCGCTTCCGCAACCGGCTGATCGTCCCGTTGATCCAGGCGGGCGGAGACGTTCTCGGGTTCGGCGCGCGCGCACTCGCCCCGGGAGACGAGCCCAAGTACCTCAATTCGCCCGAGACCTCGGTCTATCACAAGGGCTCGTTCCTGTTCGCGCTCGAACAGGCGCGCCGCCACATCGAGCCCGCGGGCGAGGTGATCGTGGTCGAGGGCTACTTCGATGCGATCGCACTGCATCAGGCGGGACTGCGGCACACCGTGGCGACCTCAGGCACCGCGCTCACGCCCGAACACGTGAAGATTCTCAAGCGCATGACGGGGCGGGTGGCGCTGACGTACGATGGCGACACCGCCGGACGCGATGCCGTTGCCCGCTCACTCGGTGTCCTGCTCGCCGAGGGCATCGATGTCGTCGTCGTCGACCTGCCGGCGGGTGAGGATCCGGACACGCTGGTGCGCCGCGGTGGGATCGAAGCGTGGAACGCAGTGCGCCGTCTCGCGTCGGATCCGGTCGAATTCTTCGAACGCCACGTGCTGCGGGGCAAGGTCACGGGCGATCCGCGTGAGGCGGCGGTGCAGGCGGTGGTGCGGCTGATCGGGCGCGTGCCCGATCCGGTGCGCGCGCGGCTGCTGATCGAGCGCGCGGGCGCGGTGTTCGGGCTCGAGCCTGAAGTCATTTCCCGCGCGGTCGCGTTGCAGCGCGGGGGACAGGTGTCGGAACGGCCCATTCAAGCGGCTGTTCATGCGCAACGCCGGCTCCAGCGCGGGGTCGAGGTGGACGTTCTGCACGCATTGTTGCAAGATCGCGGGTCGTTCGAAGAGACGGAGGGTCATGTGGGTCCCTTAGACTTCCGGGATCCGTTGTGCGCCGAGGTGGCGCGATGGTTGTGGAGCGGCGGCATCGGCTTCCCGGAGGGAGCGGACGCCGCCGCACTGGTGCGAGAACTTTCGCTGGCTTCCGAAGCCGACTACCACTGGCGCGAACAGGCGCGCGGGGGCGTGCGCCAACTCGTGATCCGGCGTCTCAAGGACGAACGCAAGCAGACGCAGGAACGCCTGCGCCGCGCCGCGACCGCGACGGAACAGACACAGTTGCTCGAGAACGTGCGGGATCTTTCGAGGAATATCGAAGCGCTGGAGCGATCGTCGCAGGACCAGAAGGTTGCGGAAGTTTCCGGGCAGGAGCCGCGGCCGGATTTCGGGCAGTCCGAATCGTAAGGAGATCAGGCCTACATGGCGTCACCGAAGAAGCAGATCAAGCTGAAGGAGAAATCCGAGCATCGCAAGCGTCTCGACGAGATCCGCGCCCTGGCGCTGCGGCAGGGTTACGTCACCGAAGATCAGGTGGTGTGGCTGCTGGACGACGACCAGGACCCCGAGGTCCAGGTGGATCAGATGGAAGAGATCCACGCGATGCTCAACCAGATGCACATCGAAGTGTTCGCGAGCGAGGAAGAGGCGCAGGAGCGGCTGAAGAAACTGCGCAAGCTCGAAGAGAAGAAGGCCCCCGCCGGCACCAAGGCGGTTCCGCAGCAGCCGGTGCGCTACGACGATCCGGTGCGCATGTACCTGCGCGAGATGGGCCGCGTGCCGCTGCTCACGCGCGAAGGCGAAGTCGAGATCGCGCGGCGCATCGAGGCCGGCGAGCGCCAGGTGGTGTCCGCGCTGTTCCGCGCCGAGCCCGCGGTGCGCGAGATCCGCATCCTGCTCAAGAAGCTCAAGGACGGCCAGCTCAAGATCGAGGACTTCATCAAGGTCGCCGAGGAAGCCGCGACCGAACAGGCGCTGAAGAAGGAACGCCTGCGTGCGGTCAAGATCATGGAGCGCGTGTTCGTGCTGCAGAAGCGGTGGAACGATCTGGTCGAACGCCAGGGCGTGCGGATGGCCGACAAGCAGCGCAGCTCCTTCCAGGCCAACTTCGCGAAGGTCGAAGCCGAACTCACGCAGGAGCTGCACAAGCTGTCGATGAATCCGCGCATGGTCGAAGGCCTCGCCGCACCGCTCAAGGAGATGGCCGAGCACGCGCTCGAGCTGGACGAACTCGTGGTGGTGCTCGAGCGCCGCTACGGCCACAGCGTCGAGGAAGTGAACGAGTTCACGCGCCGCCTCAAGAAGGGTCCGCGCGAGCTGCGCGCGGTGAAGCGTGACTCGGGACTCGAGCCCGCCCAGATCGCCGAGTTCCAGAACGAATTGAAGATGGTGCGCAAGGGCATCAAGGAACTCGAGGACGAGGCCGTGATGTCACGCGACCATCTGCTCGAGCTGTACCGACAGATCGCCGACGGCGAGCGCGCCACGGATCAGGCGAAGAAGGAGATGATCGAGGCGAACGTGCGGCTCGTGATCTCGATCGCCAAGCGCTACACCAACCGCGGACTCGAGTTCCTCGACCTGATCCAGGAAGGCAACTCGGGCCTGATGCGCGCGGTCGACAAGTTCGACTACACCAAGGGCTACAAGTTCTCGACCTACGCGACGTGGTGGATCCGTCAGGCGATCACACGTGCGATTGCCGACCAGGCGCGCACGATCCGTGTGCCGGTCCACATGATCGAACACATCAACCGCGTGGTCCGCGTGTCGCGCCGGCTGGTGCAGGAACTCGGCCGCGAACCGACCCCCGAAGAGATCGCGGAGCGGCTCGAGCTGCCGGTCGACAAGGTGAAGTCGATCTTGAAGGCGGCGCAGGAGCCGATCTCGCTCGACCGTCCGATCGGCGAGGACGACGATTCCAACCTCGGCGACTTCATCGAGGACACGAGCGTTGTGAGTCCCGCGCACTCGGCGGCGTCCGCGATGCTGCGTGACGAGGTGAGCGAAGTGCTGAGGACTCTGTCGCCGCGCGAGGCCAAGGTGATCCGGCTGCGATTCGGGCTCACCGAAGACGGCGCGCAACGCACGCTCGAGGAAGTCGGCGCGTTCTTCAACGTCACGCGCGAGCGCATCCGCCAGATCGAAGCGAAGGCACTGCGCAAGCTGCGTCATCCGACCCGCAGCCGGCGGCTCAAGGCGTACACGGAACTGCTGTGAAATCGCGCCGCGGAGAGGAGAGGGCCGACGAGGCCCGGTTGGCTTGACACCCCTGTACCCCGATGCTAGAAACACACGGCTTATGACGCAGTACGCATGGGCGCCCATCGCTGGGCCCATAGCTCAGCGGTCCAGAG
>JANLWX010000204.1:0-15282 GCA_031364845.1 Candidatus Eiseniibacteriota bacterium | reverse complement strand
GGAGGCGTCGCTCACAGCTTCGGCGGAAGGAGCCTCGACACCTTTCGACGCCGAGATCTCTCACGAGCTGGAACAGACCTTCGATCGCATGCCGCCCAACGCGCGGCGCGAAGCGGGCGTGCCCCCGCTACGCGGAGGCGCAGCGCAGGCTGCGGGTGTTGTTGCTGCCGAGAGTCCCAAGCGCAAGCTCGAACTCCCCGCCAAGCTCCAGCCACGAAGACTCAAGACGACCGAAGGCTGGGACGTGCTGATCGGTCGCAACAACGAAGGCAACGATCACCTGACACTGCACCTGGCGCGCCCCGAGGACTACTGGTTCCACGTTCACGGAACGCCGGGCTCGCACGTTGTGCTGCGACGCGGCAAAGGCAAGGACGAACCGTCGAAGCAGACGCTGCACGAAGTCGCAGCGTGGACGGCGTTCTACTCCAAGTCGGCAACGGCGGGAACGGTGCCGGTGATCTACACGCTCAAGAAGTACGTGCGCAAACCGCGCAAGGCCCCGGCGGGAACGGTGATGTGCGAGCGGGAGAAGATGCTGATGGTGAAGCCGAAGGAACCGCCGAGAGAGGCGTTGGCGGATTCGGCGGCAGTTGAAACCGATCAGCGATTCAAGGGGCCCTTGGTGGACGAGGGTCGGTAGCCAGCGGATCCATCCACGATTTCATCGCGTGCGATGCGAAGCTTCTCGATCGCCGTCGTGCCGTCGTATTCGCCTTCCGAGTTTGCCTGAAGTACGGCGCCGTAGTCACTGAAGTCATCGACGATCTCGGATGCGGCGAGATACAGCTCGCTCAGCTTTTCGGGGTGTTCGGCGAGATAGATCAGAATCTTCTTCACGGCCGGTCTCCCACCTGGTGACGATCCTGTTCGCGTTGGCAGCAGCGCTCCTTTGGCGGCTCGACGAGAGTGTCGGGCTCAAAGCGGTCGTGCTCTAAACAGTTCCGGATCAAGGGTGCAGGTTAACGACACGGCGCCTCGCAAAGTGTAGAAGCGAGCATCTTTGGAGAAGTGGAACACACGGACGAGCCTGTACTGTGCCTCCAGCCTCTCTGACATCTTCTTTTCTCCCGAGGTAATGAAGAACGGGAATCCCCGGCCAAGATTCGTAGTCTTCACCTCGATGAATGCATCATTGCCGTCTTTGGTGAACGATCGGATGTCGTAGCCAGCGCCGTCTCCAACTTCCTTGGACGTCCATTGAACTGACCGTGCAAGGTCCGGGCGACCCGACCTGATGAGTCGTTTTCGCTCGATTTCGAGAACAAATTCCTCACCCAATAGTCCCAGACGGCGATTGGCCGCGTCTCGCTCGGCATAGTCAAATCGGAAGATCGGGGGACGCGGCGCACTACGATCTTCGACTTTGCCCGCGTTTCCACCAACTGGCGGCCGGACCTCTCGTTCCACATCTGCCAACTCGATGGCTGTGGATCTCTCAGGCATCGAGACAAGGGTCTGGTCCATCAAATCTCGGAGGTCTTCGGGAATTTTCTCCACGAAGTCCAAGACAAGATCCTGATAATTGTGTCGAGGCTTGTATCCGTCGATGAACGGAAGCCCCATGTCCGAGAGAGCGGCGCTAATGTTCGCGCGCTTCATTTCAACGGCGCCGTCTGTGCGGCCTTCCAGGTGGGGCAGAAGGCTGCGTCTGTGTGCCGTCTTGTTGAACGATTCACCCCGCAATTCGCGTCGAAGCATGTCGAAGTAATCCTCAACCGTGAGGCGTACTTCTTCCTTGCTCCAATCCTCTCCCCTCACGCGGCCCCCACGCTTGGCGCCAAGAAGCCCTCACACCAATCACCCTGAGAGACATTAACCAAGAGCACGGTGAAGCTCCACCTCCGAATCACAACGACCACCCCCATCACGAAGGTGGTCGTCGCTCCCATCTCATCATCCCCGCATCATCGATAAAGACTCTTCACCGCTCCCCACGTGGATCGCGCGGCGCGGGTCGGCAGATCTGGCGCGCATCCAATGCCGCTTCGGTGGTTCTCGAAATCATCCCACGTGAAGATGCCTGCACCGTGCCATGTGGCCAATTGGCTGATCGCCCCTGCCGAATCGATCGGATCATTCGCCTCCTGAGGGCTCTGGAACAACTGGATGTTGTCGAGCAATAGACACGCGGGCATCGAACATCCCGCACACGCTCCGGTTCCGGTGGTGCGCGAGCGCCCGAGGTTCAACCGGAACACGTAGTACTCGGTGCCGCTGTCGAACGAGACCGTCTCGCCTTCGGGCATTGCAGTCGAAAGCAGAATCCTCGCATCGGTGGCGTTCATGACCTGGTACGTCATCATCCCCTGCGCGCGGGTCATCCATGGATCCGTGCAGGTGTAAGGCCCATCGCTCTGAAAGTCGAAGCTCACACCCAGCGCCGTGCTTCCGCGACAGGCGGTCGAGCCGAACTTCCACCAGTCGGGCAGTTGTGCCTGCGTGCCGAGGATGTTGATCTGGGCCGAAGCTCCGACCACTACACCGACGGTCTGCTGGGGCACGATCGACCCGATGAGCCTGAACGGAATTCCGGTGTTCGTGTCGCACGCGAAATCCTTCCTCGACGCACCTGCGCTGCCGCAGTCGTCCCACGAGAGATTGATTCCGGCTCGAACGGGGGCGGCGAGAAGAAGTGATGTCACGGACATCAGGAGTAGCAATCGTTTCATGAGTGACTCCCGGAGACACGTTCGGGGCCGATCCCCGAAGTGGGGTCTTCAGAATACTCCTCGCGATGGCGCGCTTCTGCGGGAATCTTGCGGGGGAATGTGGCTCCACAACTCCGGGCCGACGGCGTCGCAAGTCGCTGCGGCACAAGCGCAGCAGCCTACCCGACCTTCCCGCCGCGCTTGCGCTCATCCCCCGCCCGCACCGTCCACCCCACGCGATCGCCGTGCTCCAGCAGTGGGACCGCGTGCTTGCGGCTCACGGCGGCGAGTTCCTTGAACGCGGCGACGCTCAATGTCGGCGCCTCGGCGAAGTGCGCGGCGAGTTTCTCCCGCAGGCGCTCCAACTGGGCGGAGGTATACGTGAACTCCTGCGTCACGCGCACGAGGCGTCCGAGGAACACGCCGAGCGTCATCACCTCACCCGCGGTCGCGCCGAGCTTCGCCTGCCACGCGGCATTGTCGGGCACCGAGAGTCCGGCGGCTTCGAGTTCGGCTTCGACCGCAGTCAGTGCCTTCATGGTGGCGGCCGGCGGTTCCCAGGATTCCCCGGCCATGCGCACGCGCTCCGAGCGCAGATCGAACGTGCCGTCGGCCACCAGCGATTCGAACGCGGGATCGAACAGCGCGGCTTCGGTGGTCGCGCGCATCGCACTCTTCAAATCGCCCTTGGCAATGCCGTAGCGCGCGGGGAATTTCTCGGCGTACGCGGCGACGTCGCGCTCGATCGCATCGCGCGTCGCGCGCCAGCGGGTGACGCCAAACCAGCGGCCGGCGACGGGGCTCACGACTTCATCGTGCTCGAGCAAGCCTTGCAAGGCGGCGAGCACGTCGGGCTCGCGCTCCGAGAGTTGCTGCGCAAGATGCGCGGTGGCGGCGGGCTTGGTCTCGTGTTCGAGGCGCTCGAGAATGCGTGCTTCGAGCGAGCCGCTCTCGTGCACGGCGAGCTGTTCGATGCCGCCGGAATGCCGTCGTCGACGCGCGGCCACCGGCTCGATCACGGCTCCGCCGCCGATCGTGCGGCTCGGCGAATACGCGCGGATCACGAAGCGATCGCCGCGCGCGGCGACGGTCGGCTTCTCGAGCCGCAACTGCGCGAGCGCGCTCTCGCCAGGCCGCAGCACGAGGCGCGTCTGCGCCGCCACTTCGCCATCGCTCGATCCGGCGATCTGCTCTTCGTCGCCTTCCAGCAGAATCAGCCGCCCGATGATCTCGCTCGCGCCGAGATGAAACCGCACGCGCTGATTGGAGGGCCACGGTCGCGCGAGATCGCCGAGCAGTTCGAAGCGGACGTCGAGAATGTTCGAGGGCCGCAGCGACTCCGAAGTCACCAGCCAGTCGCCGCGCTCGACCTGATCGCGCTCCACGCCGTGAATCGCGAGCGCGGTGCGCTGGCCGGCGCGGGCTTCATCGACGGTGGCGCCGTGGACCTGCACGCGCCGCACGCGCGTCTCACGTCCGCCGGGCAACAGTGCCAGCACATCGCCGGTGCGCACGACGCCGCGCCACAGCGTGCCGGTGACCACGGTGCCGAAGCCTTCCACGCTGAACACGCGATCGACCGGCAGTCGCGCGGCTTCGGCGGCGGAGCGGTTCGCGAGCCCGGCGAGCTGGATGTCGACCTCGGCCAACAGCTCGGGCGCGCCGCGTCCGGTCACGGCAGAGAACTCGACGATCGGAGCAGCTTCGAGCGCCGAACCGGCAACGAGCGCCGCAACGTCGCGCTTCACCTCGGCGATCCAGTCGGGCTCGACCAGATCGCACTTGGTGAGCACCACGATGCCGCGTGTGATGCCGAGCAGCTTCACGATCGCAAAGTGCTCGCGGGTCTGCGGCATCACGCTCTCATCCGCGGCGATCACGAGCAGCACCAGATCGATCCCGCCGACACCGGCGAGCATGTTCTTCACGAAGCGCTCGTGGCCCGGAACATCGACGATGCCCACGCGAATGCCGCCGGGCGTCGTGAGCGGAGCGAATCCCAGATCGATCGAAATGCCGCGCTTCTTCTCTTCCGGCAGCCGGTCGGTGTCGATCCCGGTGAGCCGGCGCACGAGGGCGGTCTTGCCGTGGTCGATGTGTCCGGCGGTGCCGATCACGGCAAGGCGCGTATCGGGGCGCGCGGGAGTCGGAGGTGTGGGGGTCATGGTCTGAGGCATTGTAGACAACGGGCGCCCGCCACGCCCGTGGCCGTGTCCATGCACCGCGATGCCGCTTACTTTTCGTGACTCGCATGGAATATGATGCTCGCTCGGCAACGAGGCGTTGCGGTCAGCAGTCACGGTCCAATCCACTACATCCTGCCTGGAGCATCATGCCTGGTCCGTCACGCAGCGCCGGTCCGCGGTCACCCGTTCAGGGCCCGAATCTCTTCGTGAGGCTCGTGGTGGCATGCGGCGTACTGCTGCTCGCGAGCGCATCGTCGGTGCTCGCCGCGACGTATTACGTCGACGGATCCAACCCGCTTGCCTCCGACTCGGGGCCGGGCACAAGCGACCTTCCGTTCAAGACCATCCGGTTCGCGGTGTCGGCTCGCGGCGCGGCGGGTGCTGTGATTCTGGTTCAGCCCGCGACCTACCGCGAACAGGTCGACGTGAGCGCGTCGGGCTCTTCGAGCAGCCCGTTCGTGATCGAGGCGGCCGGACCGGATGTGATCGTGACGGGAGCCGACGACTTCTCGGGTACGAGCCGGTGGTCGGCGGTTTCAGGCAACGTCTACCGGGCTACTTCCGTGTCGTGGACTCCGCTCCAGGTATTCGCCGACGGGGTCCGGCTCACGCCCTCGGCAGCGTCCACCAGTTCCCTGCCCGTGAACACATTCCGGTATGTGAGCGGGTCGGGCCTCTACGTCAACGTCGGAGGCGGCAATCCCGGAGCGCGCGCCATCGAAGTCGGACGACGCTCCCACGGATTCCGGGTCACGGGCTCCTATGTGACCGTGGATGGATTCCACGTGCTCCACACCGAGGACCATGCGATCGATGTGCTGTCGGCCACGGCATCGACGATTCAGGACTGCGCGGTGTCGTTCGCGAACCATCTCGGGATCGAGGTCTCGTCGGGCAACTCGGTCTCGCTCCTGAGAAACTCCGTGAGCGACAACAACGATCACGGCATCTACGTCTCGAGCAGTCCGAACTGCCGCATCGTCGGGAACGCATCGTTTCGCAACGCGCGGCCCGCGGTGCGCGCGGCGAATGGGATCTATCTCAACGGCTCGACCGGCTGCACGGTCGAAGGGAACCGGTTTTACGACAATCAGGACTCGGGTGCTCAGTTCTACAACGGAGCCAACAACTGCATCTCACGCAACAACGTGAGCTGGAACAACGGCGACCATGGCTTCGATCACGTTCGCACTGGCGGCGTGAAGCACTCGAACGACGTGGCCTATGGCAACTACAAAGATGGGTTCTCCTTCGAGGGCTCCTCTCCCAACGCCAGCCTGTTCAATTGCATCGCGGTCGACAACGGGATCACCACCTCGGAATACAACCTGTGGATCGACGACACGTCGATGTCGGGATTTCAATCCAACGACAACGTCATCTGGAACTCGACCAGCCAGGCTCCGGTCAAGTTCAACTCGACGGCCTACAGCTCGATCGCGAGCTATGCCTCTGCAACCGGGCGGGACACGCGTTCCATTCAGAGCTCCCCGATGTTCGTGAATCCGGCGGAGGGAACGTTCAAGCTGTCGGCGGGTTCGCCGGCGATCGACGGCGGGAATGCCGGTGCGACCGCATGGCCGGCGCTCGATGCCACGGGGGCGCCGCGGGTGGACGATCCTGCGACGGTGAATCGCGGCCTCGGAACCCCCGCCTACGCGGACATCGGCGCCCACGAGTACGGCCGACTGACGCCGGACCGCGCGCCGGTGGTGATCGCGCTGACGACCGCCACCATCAACGAAGGTTCGTTCCTCACGATGTTCGTCAACGCGCGCGATCCGGATGACGATCCGATCACTTCCCTGACCGCGGACTTCTCGAATCTCCCGATCGGAAATCACGCCGAATTCGTCCCGAATCCCGACAACACCGGGGGCACGTTGTCGTGGGCCCCGTCGTTCTCCGTTGCGGCCGGCAGTCCCTACACGGTCACGTTCACGGCAGCGAACGCCATGAGCGGATCGCGGAGCTCCTCGATCACGGTGCTCAACGTCGACCGGGCCCCCGTGATGCTCGCACCGGCTGCCGCGACCGCGGAACGGGGCACCACATATGCGCTCAACGTCATTGCCGCGGATCCGGACGGCGAGGCGGTGACGACGTTCACGGCAAATCTTTCGGGGTTGCCGGCCGGCAACAACGCCGTATTCACGACCGACGCAACGCTTACCACGGGCATCCTGACCTGGACCCCGCAGCCGGCCGATGGCCCGGGTCCCTACCCGGTCCGATTCAACGCCGGAAATGCGCTCAGCGTCGAGAAGGTCACATGGGTGCGCGTGAGCCGCGCGCCGGTCGTGGTCGCTCCGCTCGCCATCTTCGGCCACGAGGCGACGACGATCAGCGTGAATGTGACCGCCTCGGATCGCGATGGCGATGCGATCACGGCGCTGACCGCGGACCTGTCGGGCCTTCCGGCCGGACACAACGCGACGTTTTCGACCAACGCTTCGAAGACGTCGGGAACGCTGACGTGGACGCCCACGTTCTTCGACAGTCGTGCGGTGCCCTATTCGATTCGATTCACGGCGCGCAGCGATCTGTACCAATCCGCGACGACGGCGATCACCGTGGACAACATCGATCGAAACCCGGTGGTCACCGCACCCGCGACGGTCGCCGCGCTCGAAGGCATCCGCACCTCGATCACCATCACCGCGGCCGATCCGGATCTGGAGCCACTGACTTCGCTCACCGCCGATGTCAGCGGGCTGCCGGCGGGCCATAATGCGGTCTTCACTCCGAACGGCTCGAAATCGAGCGGCACGCTGACGTGGACTCCCGCGTATGCCGACGCCGGCGGCGCGCCGTATGTCGTCCGATTCCGGGCGGCGAACGCTCTCGCGAACACCGCAGGCACTTCGATCACGGTCCGCGACCTGCCCGCCCCCGGCACCGAGCTGGTGGCGAATCCCGGCTTCGAGAGTGGTACTGCGGGATGGAGCGTGGTGGGCAGCGCGACGCTCACGCGGGTCAGTTCCGGACACAGCGGTGGGTTCGCAGCGCAGCTCGCCACCTCGAGCGGAAGCAAGAGTTCTTTCGCCATCACGGACGATCCGGCTTCGGTCGGCTACGTGGCGGCCGCGGGATCGACCTATCGATTGCAGGCGTGGGTTCGATCGTCGTCCAGCGGCGGAACCATCCGGTTGCGCGTGGTGGAGACGCTCGCGGGATCACAGCAGGGGTCCGAAGCCTTCTCGAGCGGCGTGACACTGAGCAGCTCATGGAAACTCGTGACGTTCGACTACGTCACCCGTGCCGCCGGCTCGGAACTCGATCTGCAAATCGTCAACTCGCCCCGCAAAGGACGCGAGAGCTTTCTCGTCGATGACGTTTCGATCAAGCAACTCCCGAACGCGAACATTCCGATCGAGGCGGCGGCGGCGTCCCGGGAACCCGCGACCGGTCTCGACGTCCGATCGAACGGAACGTTTTCCGCGCGCGCGGTGGATCTCGGGGCCGGGTACCTCGAGCTGTGGTTCTCGACCCTCACCGACGGCGACGTTCGCATCGACGTGTTCGACATCGGCGGGCGCCGCGTGGGCCGGCCGCTGCACGCGTTCATGACGGCGGGGGAACATCGCGCCGCTCTCGTCGGAGCCGAAGCCGGCGCCAAGCCCGGCGGCGGGACGTACTTCTATCGCCTCACCGCCCTCGACGGCATCCGCACCGGGCGATTCGCGATCGTGCGCTGAGCGGCTAGCGGCCGAGCTCGACAACGGGGCCGCTCGGCGCCCGTGAACGGAGTTTGACGCCCTGCGGGTGTGGGCCGATCATCGCCGCATGCTCACGCGCCGCGCCGCCCCGCAGACGCATCACCCGAGTCGACGGCTCGCGCTCGCGGCGACACTCTCCCTCGTCGCGCTCGGCGTGGTATTGCGCATCGTGTATGTCGGCGTACCGGTCTACACGCCCGACGAAGACGCCTACGCCAACTTCTACGCCTCGAAGTTGTTCTTCCATGGCTTCTCGACCTGGCCGGGAATGGTGCAGGAGTATCAGAGCCGTCCCGAGATGCTGCAGTTTCCTTCGCCGACGCGGGTCGGGCATCTTGCCGCGATCGTGGCGTGGATGCACGTCAACGGTTCGGCGTCGATACAAGTCGCGGCGCAGGTTTCGCTGATTGCGAGCTGCGCCATACTGGCGCTGGTCGCAGTGTTTGCGTGGCAGTTCATTGCACCTTGGGCGGCACCGCTGGCTGTGGCATTCGCCGCGTTTGCGCCGCTCGATCGCGCGATGTCGCGGCGGGTCTGGGGCGACTCGCTGACTGCGCTGCTCGTGCTCGCGATGGTCTATGCCTTCGCGAGTCATCTGCGACAGCCCGAGCGCAGGCGATGGAATGTTTCGGTGTTCGCGCTCGGTGCCATGACGGTGCTGGTGAAGGAGAGCGGGCTGTTCTTCATCGCGCTCGGCATGATTGGGATCATGCTGTTCCGCCCGGGTCGTGGTGTGGCGCGTGCTGGCGCAGTTTTCAACTTCTCAACCGCCGCGCTCGCTCTGGCCGCGGCGGTGGCGGTGATGGCGCTGGCGAGCGGCGGTCTCGGACCGCTGCGCGCAACGTTTATGCGCGCGACCGCGGCGGAGTCGGGCAACGCGTATATGAAAGAATTCCAGAGCGGCGGGCCCATGTATTACATCGTCGGACTCGCGCGGACCCAGCCGTTGCAGACATTGCTCGGATTCGTCGCCGCCATCGTCGCGCTCGCGGTGCCGTCATGGCGCCGTCGATTGCCAGCTCCATGGGCGCGCTCCACCGTCGTCGCGCTCGCCGTACTCGTGCTGGCATACGCGGCGCTGGCGCTCGTGTATCCGCAGAAGAACCTGCGCTTTCTGAGTCCCGTCTACGCGCCGCTCGCGCTGCTCGCGGCGTGGCTCGTGTGGACCGGGCTCGACAGGTTGCGGATGACCCTGCCACCTCGCGCATTCATGGCGGCGCTCGCGGCGACGGCGGTACTGCTCGCGGCTTCCGCGGCCTTCGAGCAACAGCGCTTCACGCACTACTTCATCGATTACGCCGTCCCGGATCTCGCGACGCCGTGGTTCACGCGCGCCGATCGCTGAAGGCCGCCGACCGCCGCGCGGGCAACCACGGTCTCGTGTAGTCTGCCGAACGCTGAGTCTCCGCCGTCGCTTCAACCCACTGCCGAACCCGGTGTTTCCGTTGCACTGGGCCACAAGGGATCCCTCAGGGAGATCACATGCAGGCACTGCCCAAGGACTTCGTTGAGCGGTTCGCGTGACGCCGGAACAGATCGGCCCCTACCCGATCGAGCGTGAGATCGGCCGCGGCGGCATGGGGGTGGTCTATCTGGGACGCGATCCGCGCCTCGACCGCCGGGTCGCGATCAAAGTGCTCCCCGAAGCGTTCGCCGCCGATCCCGAGCGGCTCGCACGCTTCGAGCGCGAGGCGCGCCTGGTGGCGTCGCTCAATCACCCCAACATCGCCGGCATCTACGGGATCGAAGAAGATGGCGGTCATCGGTTCCTGGCTCTCGAGTACGTGGAGGGCGACACGCTGGCGGAGCGCATCGAGCGCGGGGCGTTATCGCTCGACGACACGCTGGATCTGTGCCGCCAGGTGGCCGCGGCACTCGAAGCGGCGCACGAAGGTGGTGTGGTCCATCGCGACCTGAAACCCGCGAACATCAAGGTCACACCGGCGGGCGAGATCAAAGTGCTGGACTTCGGGCTCGCCAAGGGCGGCGCCGGCTCGGAGTCGGGGTCCGATCTCTCCCACTCGCCCACGATGGCCTTGGGCGCGACCGGCGTCGGTGTGATCCTCGGCACCGCGGCCTACATGAGCCCGGAGCAGGCGCGGGGCAAGACCGTCGACAAGCGCGCCGACATCTGGTCGTTCGGCTGCCTGCTCTACGAGTGCCTGACCGGCCGACAGGCATTCGCCGGCGAGACCGTGTCGGACATGATCGCGCGCATCCTCCAGGGCGAGCCGGACTGGAACGCGTTGCCGGCCTCGACGCCCGAGCGGCTGCGCGGGTTACTGCGCCGCTGCCTCGAGAAGGACGCGCGGCGGCGGATGCGCGACATCGGCGATGCCCGCATGGAAATCGAGGACGTGCAGGCGGTGCGGGCGTCGAGTTCGTCGATCCGCACGGCCGGCGCGGCGGCCACGGGCTCACGCCGGTGGTTCGAGTGGGCGCGACTCCTGGTCGTCGCGCTGCTCGCGGCCGCGGTGGCGTGGTTCGCGCCGCGCGCATTTGAGCGTCCCGCGAAGGCGCAGCCGTTGCGCTTCGAGATTCCCCAGCCCGAAGGCGTGTTCATGTACAACGACGGCGCAGCGCCGGCGCTCTCCCCCGATGGCCGTATGCTGGCGTTCGTCGCCTTCGATTCGACCGGGGCGTCGCGCATCTGGCTGAGGCCGCTCGAATCCACGGTGGCCAGACCGATCGCCGGCACGGAGAATTCGGAATCGTTGATCTTCTGGTCTCCGGACAGTCGGCAGATCGCCATCGTCAGTCAGCAGAAGCTCAAGAAGATCACCGTGGCCGGAGGGGACGCGGAAGTCGTGTGTTCCGTTAAGACTTCACGCGGCGGGAGTTGGAGCAGGGATAATGTGATCCTCATCGCGCCCAACTCGAATGACTGTATCTACCGAGTTCCCGCGAGCGGTGGCGAGCCCAAGCCGGTGACCACGCTCGATACGACCCGCGGTGAGACGGCGCATCGCTTCCCGCAATTTTTGCCCGATGGCCGGCACTTCTTGTTCACGGCACTTCCGGCGCGCGATGGGAAGCTCGACACCTACGTCGGCTCGCTCGATTCGCCGAAGCGTCAACTGCTGCTGTCCGTGGGCACCGGCGTGACCTGGGCTCCTCCGGGACAACTGCTGTATGAGCGTGACGGCAAGTTGATGTCACAGGGCTTCGACGCCAAAGCGCTGAAGCTGCGCGGCGAGCCGGTGTCGTTGGGTGACGTGGTCCCTCCCACGGAATACTCCGGTGGCCCGATCGCCTCGGCTTCGACGACGGGCTCGGTCGCCTTCACCACGGTTCAGGTGACGAACCAGCGGCTGGCCTGGGTCGACTTCTCTGGCCGCGAGATCGCGCCCATTCCGCTCGCGCCCGGACCCTACTTCGACCTATCGATCGCGCCCGACGACCGGCGCGCCGTGCTCGAGCGGACGGAATCAGGGGAAGCGCCGGATCTCTGGATCGCCGACCTCGAACGCGGTGTGGCCACACGGTTCACCGACGAGACGGGCGTCTGCGAGGATCCGAGATGGTCCCCGGACGGAACCCGCATCGCCTACCTGTGGAGCCACAATTCGCCGCAGGTGCTGAAGATCAAATCGCTCATCGGCGATACCGTATCGTCGTTCCTGGACTCCGACCCGCTCTTCAAACAGCTTCATGGCTGGTCACCCGGCGGACGCGCCATCATCTACTCGCGACTGGATCCGGTGACGCAGTGGGATCTCTGGGTGCTCCCGTTGGAAGGCAATCGAGATCCCCGTCCTCTTTTGAAGACACGCTTCATCGAGTCCAATGGCGCGGTCTCGCCCGACGGCCGGTGGATCGCATACAACTCGACCGAGTCCGGCCAGGGCGAGGCATATGTGCAGTCGTTCCCGGTTCCCGGTAGTAAATACCAGGTCACGACAGGAGGCGGGGGCCACGGCGGCTGGAGCCGGGACGGCAAGCGGCTCTACTACGGACTGGCATCCAACCCGGGGCATGCTTACGAAGCCGAGGTACAAGGAGGTAGTGAGTTTCGACTCGGCCCGCCGCGGCTGGCGATCACGTTCCCGAAAGACAACCGAGGTGCGCGGCGCGGCCACACGGACCAGCGACTGCTCGCGCTGCTGCCTGCGGGGAAGGATCCGACGCCGTCGATCACGATCGTGCTCGACGGGCTCCCGGGAGCGTCGAGGCCTTAACGTCGCCCCAGCTCGAACTCCGTCATCTCGCCCGCGCGCTCCTCGTTGATCCACAAGTGCAGTCCGAGATGCCGCAATCTCGCGGCGCGCATCATGCGATCGTATTCGGCCGCACTGCGGGGGCGGATGTCGCCGATGTTCCCGGTCAGATCGTCGCCTTCGGTGAAGATCTCCAAGAACGCGACGCCCTGGAGCAACTCCCCGATCGCGCGCAGTCCCACGGCGACCTCCGCCGTCTCGATGTAGTAGAGCGCGCCGGTGCACACGATCAGATCGAAAGGTCCATCCAGCCCGAGGCTCGCGAGTTCGCCGAAGCGTCCGAGTTTCAGATTGCGGCGTTTGCCGAAGCGCTGGATCGCGTACTCGCTCACATCGACGCCGGTGTAGCGGGCGGCGGGACGCAGGCGCTTCACGACCGGCTGCCAATGTCCTTCGCCGCAGCACACGTCGAGCACGCGGCGCACCGGGTGCTCGTTCACGTGTTCGGCGGCATCGAGCACGAAGCGCACGCGGCGCTCGATCTCGACGGGCGTGAACACGCGGGTGCGCTCCGAGCGATACCAGCGGTCGAAGTAGGCGCGGTCGTAACGCGGCATGTGTGCGAGGCTTCCTTTGCGAGAGCGAACGGGCGTCATCACCGGCCGCGACGGCCAACGAAAACGCGCCGCGGCAGAAGGCCGCGGCGCGCTCACGATACACGAAGCCGTGCCTACTCTTTCACGCGCTCCACCGAGGCGCCAAGTCCCGTCAACTTCTGCACCAGGTTCTCGTAGCCGCGATCGACATGGTAGATGCGCGAGATCCGCGTCTCGCCCTCGGCCACCAAGGCAGCGAGTACGATCGCCGCACCAGCGCGGATGTCGGTCGCCATGACCGGCGCGCCCTGCAGATGATCGACGCCATGGATCACGGCGATGTTCTTCTCCAGGCGGATGTCGGCACCCAGACGCGCGAGTTCGGGAACGTGCGCAAAGCGGTCGAGATAGACGGTGTCGGTCAGCGTGCTCACGCCGTCGGCGATCGCGCACAGCGCCATCATCTGCGGCTGCATGTCGGTCGGGAATCCGGGATAGGGATCGGTGACGACTTCGAGCGCGCCCGGCCGCACGGGGCCGCGAATCGTCAGCTCGCGATCGCCTTCGAGCACTTCACATCCGGCCTGCTCCAGCTTCTCGCTCACCGAGCGCACATGCTCGGGATCGCACTGCGTGAGCGTGACCGAGCCGCCGGTGATCGCGGCACCCACCATGAACGTCGCGGCTTCGATGCGGTCGGGAATGATCGTGGTGTCGATCGGCGACAGCGCACTCACCCCGTGAATCGTGAGCGTGCGGGTGCCGAGGCCTTCGATGCGCGCGCCGCACTGGTTCAGCACTTCGCCGAGCACCGTGATGTCGGGTTCGATCGCGACGTTGTCGAGCACGGTAGTGCCGTGCGCGAGCACCGCGGCCATCATCATCTGAGCGGTGGCGCCGACCGAGACGACCGGAAAGTCGAAGCGCGCGCCGTTCAGCTTCACGTTCTTGCCGACGAGGTAGCCCTTCTTCACCTTGAGATCGGCGCCGAGCGCCTTCAGTCCTTCGAGGTGGAGATTGACCGGACGCGGTCCCCACGCACAGCCGCCGGGCAGCGACACGCGCGCCGATCCCCAGCGCGCGAGCAGCGGGCCCAGCACGTAGATGCTCGCGCGCATCGTGCGCACGAGTTCATACGGGGCCTCGACGCCGTTCGCGTTCGTGGTGTCGATGGTGCAGGTGGAACCGCTGAAGCCGACCTTGGCGCCGAGCACCTCGAGCACGTTCGCCATGGTGCGCGTGTCCGAGAGCTGCGGGACGTTGCGCAGCGTGTGAACTCCGGGTGCCAGCAGCGTCGCCGCCATCACGGGTAGTGCCGCGTTCTTGGCGCCGCTGATTTCGACACGACCGTTGAGTTTGCGGCCGCCGCGAATGACGAGTGCATCCATGGTCTTGTCCCGGGGGGCGAGGTGGGGCGCGGACGTCGCGGCGCCTTCGGAGTTGCGTGGCGATTTCTTCAGCGATACCACATCCATGGATGTAATCCTTCTGGACCGTCCGGTTTCGTCCTTGAGTTCGGTGGGAATGGCCCGGGGGCTGGGGCGGGCCAGAGAGATGTCGGGCGGCAGCGGGTCCCGCCTGATGGCGGGATTATCGGCACCGGCATCGGGCAAATCAACCGATTCCGCATCCCGAGCGAAGAAACGGGTTCGGCGGGCGAGCGGCAATCCCCGTTCTTTGCACCGCTTGAACCCCGCCGGGCACTGGAACATGGAACGGCGAGGGCGCTGCGGCGTATCATCGAAGGAGACTTGTGCCCTGCGCTGTCCTTCCCCGGATCCGGAGCTGCCTTTCATGTCCCTGGTGACCCTCGCCGCAACCGCGCTGCTCGCGGCCCACGCGCTGTTTGCGGCGTCCGTTTCGTTCGCGGCACCCGCGGCTCACGCCACACCGGGTGCGCCGAAGGCCGCGGCGGTCGAGCCGGCACGGGCGCCGGTCTATCCCCCGTCGATAGCCGAAGCGATCATCCAGGG
>JANLWX010000200.1:0-25348 GCA_031364845.1 Candidatus Eiseniibacteriota bacterium | reverse complement strand
CGATCCCGCCGATCTCGCGGCGTTCTGGGCCGCGTTCGCCAAGCGTGGCGCCGGCACCGGCGCGATCTCGCCGGATCGCAACACGCTCGACAACATCCCCGTTGTCGAGATAGCCGTCGCCGTCGCACGAGAACAGCGCGGGGTCGAACGACACGTCAGTGACCGCGAGGTCACCGCCCACGGTGTAGCTCTCGACGACCGGAACGTTGTCGAGCGTGTTGCGATCCGGCGAGATCGCGCCGGTGCCGGCGCCACGCTTGGCGAACGCGGCCCAGAACGCCGCGAGATCGGCGGGATCGTTGGCGGCCGCCGCGGCGAGCAAAGCATCGCGGGCTTCGGTGAAGGTCGGCGCGTTGGGCGTCATCTTGTAGCTGGCGACCAGGTAGTCGGTCATGCGCTGCTGCGCGACGGCGAACGGCAGACGTCCCGAATCGTTGAGCAGTGCCGCGTAGCACTCCCACAGCATCGCGCACCACACTTCGCCGGTGCGATGCACTTCGGCGTTGGCAGTACCGTCCGAGCCCGAGGCGACCGGCGGACCGACCGGCAGCGGCACGCCGTTTTGAATGTGTTGGAACGTGAGCGGGTTCTTCGTCATGTTGGTCGAGTACGGATAGCGCCGGATGCCGTAGTAGTAGGCGTTCATCGGGCCGGTTGAATTCGTGAGCGCGTAGGAACCGATCGGGTACACACCGTTGAAGTTATCGCCCGCGCGCGCGGTCAGCAGCAACGCGTGGAAGTCGCCCCATCCCTCACCCATGCCACCCGAATGCTGAGTCGAGAGACCGCCGCCGTTGCCGACCAGCCGGTTGCTGATGTAGTGGCCCCACTCGTGGGACACGATCATGTTGTCGATCGTGCCGTCGCGCGAGACCGACGTGGAACGCGCGATCGTCGCGGTCACGCCGCCACCGAGTTGAGCCTTGATCGTGTTGCCCTGGGCCTGGGTCAGCGACACGACCGGGATCGAAACCGTTCCGCTGCCGGTCATGCCGGGCGCGGTGCCATGGTTGAAGCTGTCGACGATGATCGCCCCGATCGCACCCGCGGCCTGCGCGTTCAGCACCTGCGTGACGTATCCGCAGTTGCTGCGATCGATCAGCACGATCTTGCCGATCACATTGTTGATCAGCGGGCTGCAGGCGTCACCGCTCGGAGCCGAGCCGTCGACCGCCGCCACCACCACGCCCGACACCGAGAACGTCTGGGGCCCGAAACTCGCGGTGCCCGCGAGATAGCTGCCGGCGATCGCCCCAGGTGCGGTCACGGTGACGTTGGCGATCGGGCGGTTGAACACGTACATCTGCATGCGCGGCGCGCCGCCGTCGGCGGGCGTGCTCATGTTGGCGTTGTTGGTGCCGCCGTAGTCCTGCGCTTCGGCGCGCAGCCGGTCGTTCTCGATGCCACCGCGGCCGAAGTTCGCCGCCTGCGCGTTGCCCGACGCCTCGTCGAAGCCCGCATCGTAGAACCAGTCGTGGAGGAAGTTGTTGGTGAAGAACAACTGAGTGACCGAGGCCATGCGCTGTGTGCTGCTGGCACTCGGCGAAAGGCTGGTGTCGTAGGCGCGGTCGAACGTGCCGGGCGCCGTGGTCGAGGCGCGGAAGTCGCTGCCGGAGAAACCGTCCGGAGAGAACAGGTCGGCATAGGCATCGACGTTGTTGCCGAGCGTCTGCGTCGCGCCGGGCGCAAGCCACGGATCGTTGGTCGAGATCGGACCGTTCTGAAGGGTGACGAGATTCGGGGCGACGAACGGCGGGTTGTAGAGGTTCGGCGAGCCGGTCGGATGCGGCGAAGGGGCCGTGCCCTGCGGACCGTCCCACGGAATGTTCGGCGCCGCTCCATCCGCCCACACGCGATAGGTGAAGGAATCGCTGACCACGAGATCCTTACGGAACAGCACTTCGCCGTCGGCGGCGCCGATCACGTAGGCGTAGGAGTCATCGTCGCCGAGCACTTCGACGTAGTACGCCGGCACCAACAACTCGGGCAGATGGAACCACACGCGCTTCGCGCGCAGCGGCTGGCTCAGTACCAGACCCGGAATCGCGCTCGCGACTTCGAGCGCCTGATAGCCGCCGCGTCCGCCTGAAACCGCGCGCACCAGACCCGCACCCACGCCGAGGCCGGTGAAGTCTTCGAGCGCCTTCGCCGTCGCCTCGCTCGCGGAAAGCCGGAAGCTGCGCGCCGCACCGCGGCCGAGCAGATCGCGGCTCGGGAGATAACCGGACACAGCGACCAGTTCCTGATTGCGGTCCATCAACACGTTCATCCCGTCGCGGAACACTTCGACGCCGTCGATCACCTGGCTCATGCTCGCGATCGTGCCGCCGCGGCCCGTGTCGTGAACCCTGCGTACGGTAGCCTCGCGAATGTCGGTCGCGTTCAGGCGATAGAACGGTGCGACGCGGCTCATGTGTGCGCGCGCGGCGTCGGCGGTCGGGCGGATGACACGGCGCGCGGAGGCGCCGGATGAGCGGCGCGAGGGCGTCCCCGATCCGGTCGCCCACAGAAATGTAGGCAAGGCGTAACGCGACTCGGTCTGCGAAACCCGTCCGACCGCGCGGAGCGCCGGGTCGGCCATCGCGCGATGGAGGGCCGCTTGGGCAGAGGGGTTCGCCCTCGATGACATGGCACGATCCAAAGCCGGGCGTTCTGCGCTCCAGGATCGACCTGTAAAGCCCAGGAAAAGAAAAAGGGTGAACGTCAGCAAATGATTAAGTGAATTGCGGTTCTGGGGCACTGAGATCCCTTCCTGGGCGTTCGCACCGGGCTTGTGGGGCTTGAACGGTATACGCGGGTGGTGAACAGGCGAACACCTAAGAGTATTCCGGAGCCGACGAGGTTCCGGAAACTTTAGATGGGGCCCTCGCGGGGATCAAGTCCTGGGGCGCGGCTCGGGGACGGAGACGACTCCTTAGAGCCCGACTCCGTGGGCGCCCTCGAGGACATCGGTCACCTTCACCACCGGGTACTTGGTGACGAAGCTCTGGACCGACCAGCCGAACAAGCCCATGAAGAACAGCGTGACCCCGACCTCAGGCAGCCCGACCCAGACATGGGCCGGCTCGAGCGACGGCATCACCAGAATGTGCCGCTCCATCCACATGCCGGCCATGATGATCACGCTGAACAGCGCGAGCCAGAACGGATTCTTCTTGGTGTAGATGTTCATGAGCCCGAGGAACGGCAGCAGGAATACGAACGAGAACACCGTGAACGCGAGCGGCCGCCACGGATCCTCGAAGCGCAGGAACACCCACCATGTCTCTTCGGGCATGTTCGCGTACCAGATCGGCAGGTACTGCGACCAGAACTGATAGACCCAGAAGATGCTGAAGCCGAACGCGATCTTGCCCATGTCCCAGAAGTGATTGGGCGTGATGTATTGCTCGAGGCGGTACTTGGAGCGCAGCTGGGTCGCGAGGAACGCCGTCATCGCGATGCCGGTGAGGAACGCGCCCATGAACACCCACCAGCCGAAGATCTGGCTCACCCAGTCCGGCGTGAGCGACATGATCCAGTCCCATGCCATGAACGTGAACACGACCGCGTAGCACACCACCACCTGGGGCGCGAGCATCGCGAGCCGGTCCTTGTTCCACTTCGCTTCGGCCTCGTCGCCGCGCCAGTTGGCGGACAGCTTCTCGTAGTCGGCCTTGAGTTCCGGCGCCACGTAGTTCTTCAGGTGATGGGCGTCGGGGCGCAGCGAAGTCCGCACGAGATTGCGCGACAGCCACCACAGCAGCCCGAGCCCGGCGAGCGTGCGGATGTAGAGGAACGGCACGTTGAGGTACGCAGCCTGTCGCGGTTCGACATGCGCCACCCACGGCAGATAGGTCCAGATCCCGGCGACCAGCATGACGACTACGGTCGCGTAACCGAACGGCAGGTACGCCGACAGCGATTCCGCGATGCGCATCACGGGTCCCGCCCAGCGTCCGTTGCCGAGCCGGATCGCGCACGCGAGCACGACCGCGCCCTGAGCCATGCCGAGCCAGTAGATCATGTTGATCGCATAGGCGCCCCACGCCCGCCTGGGCTCGGTGAACAGCAGAAACGCGAAGGCCGCGATGCCGATCACCATGCACGCGATCCAGATCTGGCGCTTGCGCGCGTTGGGGGTGACGGGAAGCTTGCTCGCGATGTCGCGCAGCACCGCTTCGGGGTTCACCGGGGCCCGGGATCCGTGGCTCATTGAGGATTCTTTCCCTGCATGCTGCGGACGTAGTGGATCAGATTCCAGGCCTGCTCGGCCGTGACCTGCGCACCGTAGGCGGGCATCACCGCGCCACCGAAGCGGATGTAGCGATAGATGTAGCCGTCGGTCCGCGCGCGGGTCGTCGCGGCCATCAGATTCGCGGGCGGCATCATGTACTTCTTGGACAGCCACACCGGACCGTTGCCGTCGAGCGAAGGACCGTGGCAGGGCATGCACACCTTGGCGTAGGTCTTCTCGCCGTCCGCGACCGCTTCGGGGCTCGATGAGGTCGGCACGCGGTAGGTCGCATCGAACTGGACGATGTCGCCGAGCACGTCGCGCCCTCCGACGGGCACGCTGCTGCTGTCGGGCGCGCGATACCAGCCGCGCTGCGACAGGAGTGCGACGCTGTAGCGCATCTCGCGGATCTTCGGGTAGGTCACATTGGTAAACGTTCCGGCCGCGCGCTGGCAGCCGGTCTTGGGGCTGGTCGGCCCGAACATGGTGAGGATCGAAAGCGCGATCACGCCGAGGAATCCCTTAACCATGGACCTTCACCTCTTCCGCGCCGTTGCCGCGCATGAGTTGTTCGACCTTGCGCGCCTCGTCGCCCGAGCACGGCACCCAGATGCCGATCTTGTCCTCGGTGAAGCGCGGATCGTACGGCGCCCGGGACTGCGTCTGCGGCAGCCGCGCGAGTGCCAGCATGCCGATCAGGTTCGAGATTCCCGCGAGCAGGATCATCGACTCGTAGCCGATGATCACGAACGGCGGGATCGAGATGAGCTCCTTGCCGCCGGTGACCATCGGATACGAGAGTCCCGCATAGATGCACAGCGAGAACCCGCCGGTGATCCCGAGCAGGCCGCCGGTGAAGGTGACCCAGCGCACCAGCGAGGACTTCTGCCCCAGCGCGTGCTCGATGTCGTGGTGCGGAACCGGTGAGAACACGCTGAGCCCCTGGTGGCCCTGTTCGCGCAGGGTCTTCACCGCCTCGGTGGCGTCGTCCACGTAGTAGTAGACGCCCATCACGCCGCGGTAGTTGGCCTTGGGCCCCGCGAGCAGCTTGTCGACCAGCTTGCCGAGCATGCCGATCATGACGGCTTCCTCCGCATCGGCGCCGTCAGCGTTTCCTTGATCTCAGCAATCGAGAACGCGGGCAGCAGCCGCACGAAGATCAGGAAGAACATGAAGAACCACGCGAACGATCCGGCGAGGATCGCGCCCTCGGTCCACGACATGCGGTAATTCACATCCCACGTGCTCGGATTGAACGGATGCGCGAGCGAGGTGACGATGATCACGAAGCGCTCGAAGTACATGCCGACATTGAACGACAAGCACAGCACGAACAGCAGCCCCATGTTGCGTCGCACCGGCTTGAACCACAGCGACAGCGGGATGATCACGTTGCACGTGAACATGATCCAGAACGCCCACGCGAAGTGCCCGGTCGCGCGCCACCAGAACAGATCACGCTCGACCTTGCTCGGTCCGTACCACGCCGAGAAGAACTCGCACAGGTACGAGTAGCCGACGATGCTCGAGGTCAAGAGCACCAGCTTCGACAGCTTCTCGATGTGGTCGACCGTCACGATGTGCTCGAGCTTGAACGCCTTGCGGATCGGGATCAGCAGATTGATCACCATCGCCACGCCGGAGAAGATCGCGCCGGCGACGAAGTAGGGCGCGAAGATCGTGCTGTGCCAGCCCGGCACCTGCGACATCGCGAAGTCCCACGAGACGACCGAGTGCACCGAGAGCACCAGCGGTGTGGCGAGGGCGGCGAAGTAGAGATAGGCGCCGTAGAAGTTCTTCCACTGGTTGTTCGAGCCGGTCCACCCCATCGAGAACACCGTGTAGATCAGCTTGAGCCACCGGTTGTTCGTGCGATCGCGCGCGACCGCGGCGTCGGGAATGATGCCGACCAGGAAGAAGATGCTCGAAACCGTGAGGTACGTGGTGACCGCGAACACGTCCCACTCGAGCGGCGAGCGGAAGTTGGGCCACAGCTGGCGCTGATTCGGGTACGGGAACAGCCAGTAGGCGAACCACGGGCGGCCGGTGTGGAGCAGCGGGAACAATCCGGCCGTGAGCACGCCGAACACCGTCATCGCTTCGGCCACGCGGTACACGGCGCGCCGGAAGTGCGAGCGGAACAGGAACAGGATCGCCGACACCAGCGTTCCGCAGTGCGCGATGCCGACCCAGAAGACGAAGTTGGCGACGTAAGAAGCCCACATCACCGGGCGCGTGTGACCGGCGACGCCGATGCCGTAGAGGATCTGATTGCGCTCCGCAATCAAGCCGACGGCGAGGATCATGAGATCGATGATGAAGATGATCCACCACAGCCGGCCGGGCTTGGAGATCATCCGCAGGACGTCGTCGTTCAGCGACTTCTGCGTGATGACCGGGCCCGCGTCGGCGGTCGCAGCGTGGCTCAGCTTCTTGGCTTCGTCGGAACTCACGGAAACGGCCTCGTTCAGGTGGACGCGACTTCGCGCTGGATCTTCTTGAGGTACGTCACGCCCGGCTTGGTGTTGAGTTCGTTCAGCACCCAGTAGCGGCGCTCACCGTGTGACAGCTTCGAGACGTTGCTCTCGGGATCGATGAGATCACCGAACACGATCGCCTGGGTCGGGCACGACTGCGCGCACGCCGTGGTGATGTCGCCGTCGCGCACCGCGCGGCCCTCGTCCTTCGCGGTCCCCTTGCCTTCGAGGATGCGCTGGATGCACATCGTGCACTTCTCCATTACGCCCTTCGAGCGCACCGTCACGTCCGGATTGAGCTGCCAGTTGAGCGGCTCGGGGAACGCGAACGACGGCTTCTCGGGGGCCGAGTAGTCGAAGAAGTTGAACGCGCGCACCTTGTAGGGACAGTTGTTCGAGCAATAGCGAGTGCCCACACAGCGGTTGTAGACCTGCGCGTTGAGCCCCTCGGGATTGTGATAGGTCGCATACACCGGGCACACCGTTTCGCACGGCGCGTCGCTGCAGTGCTGGCACATCATCGGCACGAACCGCACGTCGTTCGGGCCCGGCTTGAGGTTTTCCTCGAAGCGCTCGATGCGGATCCACGACATCTCGCGGCCGCGCTTGATGTGCTCGGGGCCGACGATCGGAATGTTGTTTTCGGCGTAGCACGCGGCCACGCACGCCGTGCATCCGGTGCACGAGTTGAGATCGATCGCCATCGCCCACCGATGGGTCGCGGTACCGTAGTTGCCGCGGTCGACCGGGATCTGGCGCGGCGAGCGCACGATGACCGGCTGCTCGGCAGCGCTCACCGAATGCGGCGGGACCTTGGCGTTCGGATCCTTGATGCGCGGCTCGGTGTACTTGCCGGGCTTGGACTGCAACGGATGGAGCATCAGGCTGCCCGCCATCACGTGATGGCCGCCGGCATGTTCGCCAGCGGCTGCACCGCCGTGTGCTCCCGGGGCTCCGGCACCATGCTCGCCGGTGGCGTGCGGACCCTCGGTGGCACCACGGCCGGTGTTGAGTCCCAGCAGCGCCGAAACCGGAATCACCGCCGCGATCTCGCGGTCGTGCTGGCTGCGCTCGCGCTGAGTGCGCACCAGTTCGCCGGCGGCGGCGGTCTTCGAGACCTTCGCGCGCTCGCCGAAGTACGCGACCGCACCCGACGCCGCGTCCTGCACCGGCGCGAGCAGCGCGACCGCGTTCACGCCGCGGTCCTTCGCGAAACGACCGTAGGACGTATGGCCCTGGCCGAGCGGAACCGCGACCACGTCCGGCCGCACGCCGGCCCACACGAACGCGGGAACGCTGACGCTGCCCGATTCGGTTTCGACCTTGATCGCATCACCCATCGCGATCCCGAGCTTCTTCGCCGTATCGGGGTGAATCTCCGCCCACGATCCCCACACCGCCTTCGTCGTGGGATCGGGAATCTCCTGCAGCCAGCCCTTGTTGGCGCCGCGGCCGTCGAACAGGTTCGGCGAGGGATAGAGCACCAGCGCCAGATCTCCGCTCCCGCGCAGCTCGGGGGCCGCGAACACCGGGGTTCCCGACCATCCGGGCGAGGTACCGGTCACGTCCTCCCACACGCCGCCCTGTGCGAGCGTCTGGTCCCAGAATCCGCCGAAATCCTTGCCGCCGCCGAAGCGGCCGTGCATGCCGCGCCATTCGCCCTTGAGGTATTCGCTCCACGTCGAAGGGAACGAGCCGAA
The DNA here is from genome assembly GCA_031364845.1 of Candidatus Eiseniibacteriota bacterium. Lineage (GTDB taxonomy): Bacteria > Eisenbacteria > RBG-16-71-46 > RBG-16-71-46 > RBG-16-71-46 > JANLWX01. The sequence continues at coordinate 16,955 of JANLWX010000200.1, read as the reverse complement.
ACCCGCCCCGCGCGCTAGCGCGATCAGCGTGTCTCCCGCCGCCTTCGTCTTGAACATCGGCAGCGGCTGCATCGTCGGCTGGATGATCGAGAACACGCCGCGCGCGGTGGCCGCGTCGCCGAGCGATTCGAGCGCATGCAGCGACGGCAGGATCAGATCGCAGTGCTCGGTGGTCTCATCGAGCACGCCCGACAGCGAGATCTTGAACGGAACCTTGTCCATCGCCGCCGCGAAGCCGGTCCACGCGGGTGCGGCGTACACCGGATTGGCGCCGTGAACGACCAGAGCACCGACCGATCCATCAGCCATCTGGCCCGCGAGCGTCTGGAGATCACCGAGGCTCGCGACCGAATCGAAGTCGAGCGTGCGATCGAAGCGCACCGTCTCGCCGACGTTGCCGGCCACGTGATTCAGCAGGTTGACCGCCGCGATCATCGCGACCGCGTGCTCGCTCTGGGATGCGATGCCGCCCGCGACCGCGAGCCCCGGCTTCGCATTGGCGAACTTCTGCGCGAGCCGGCGAACCGTCGCCGCGGGCACTTCGGTCTGCAGCTCGACCGCCTCGGGCGTCCAGTCGCGCACGGCGTCGATCATGCCGCCGTTACCGCCACCGAGTCCCTCGGACAGGATGACGTGCGCCATGCCGAGTGCCAGCGCCATCTCGCCGCCGGGCTTCGCCGCGACCCATTCGTCGGCGTTCGCACCGGTGTTCGACAGGCGCGGCTCGACGGTCACGAAGTACGACTCCGGGCGGGCGCGCATCTCGCTGAAGCCGCGCGCCTGCCCGACGGGATTTCCCCACGTTTCGAGGAAGTCCGCGCCGAAGGAGATCACCATGTTCGCCCTGGCGAAGTCGTAGTTCGGTACCGCCCCCACGCCGAACGTGCGGCGGTTGGCTTCACGCAGCGCGTGCGTGTTGAACGGCTCGTAGACGAGGTGCGTGCCGCCCGCAGCCGCGGCCCACGCGGCCGAGAGCTTGTGGAACGAACCGGTCGCGTTCTCGGTCACGAGCGCCACACTCTTGCCGGCGCTGCGTGCCTCGGTGAGCTTGGCGGTCGCGGTCTGGAGTGCTTCGTCCCAGCTCACCGGCTTCCATGCGCCGGCGGTCTTCATCATCGGACCGGTGACGCGATCGGGATCGTAGAGCCCCTGCAGTCCCGCATGCCCGCGCGCGCACAGACCGCCGCGGTTCACGGGATGCGCCGGGTTGCCTTCGATCTTGATCGCGCGGCCGTCACGGGATTTGACGAGGATTCCGCAACCCACCGGACACTCGCGGCAGGTGCTCGCGTACCAGTAGCCGATGCCGGGCAGAATGTCCTGCGGCGGCACGAGGTAGGGGATCAGCTTGTCCGCAGGCGGCGCGCAACCCGCCGCACCCACAGCACCCAGGCCGACGAGCTTGAGGAAGTCTCTGCGTTTGAAGACCACGGAATCCGTCATCGCGTCCTCGCCCCGACTAGTGGTGACAGACCAGGCAGTCCATCGACGCCGGGTTCTGAGGATGATTGACGTTTTCGCGATGGCACTTGAGACACCAGCCCATCTTGAGCGACGAGTACTGGTACATCACGTCCATCTCCTGCACCGGACCATGGCAGTCCTGGCATTTGACGCCGGCTTTGACGTGGCGCTTGTGGTTGAACTTCACGTGATCGGGGAGGTGATAGACCTCGACCCACTCGGGCGGCGTGCCCTCGTTGTACATCTTCGTGAGTTTGACGATCTCGGGCCGGTCGGTGGCCGCCGCCTTGTGGCAGCCCATGCACGTGGTCGCCGTGGGGATGTTCGCCGACGGCGATTTCTCAGCCGCGTAATGGCAATAGAGGCAGTCCATCTTCAGCGTTCCCGCGTGAAGCCGGTGGCTGAAGTTGATGGGCTGCTTGGGTCCCTTGTTCATGCCGAGCATCACCGGGAACGACTGCGTGAACGCAGCGGTTCCGATGGCGAGCATGATGAGGACGAATGCCGGGGCAAGAAACCGTTTCAGTTTCATGGACGCGCGGGAAACTAAGACCACGTCCGAATGCTGTCAACTAGATTGTGAAAAGCCGCACAAGCCGGAGGGATCTTCAGGCGCTTCACGGAGCTAGCGCGGAGATGAAAGAGCCCGCCGCCCGCGCGTTGCGTGCGCGGGTGGCGGGCTCATGAAGCGTTGTGACGGGATGACGCGGCTACTTTTTCGCTCCGGGCCGCACGATCTTGAGTGCCTGCCCGCGCGCCACGCTCTCGCCGGGTTCGACGTTGTTGAGGATCGACTCCTCCTCGACATCGATCGCCAGCGGACCGAACTTGGTGATCGCGGTCTCGAACGGAGCGGTCTGCGCGGCGGTGACGATCGACACACGATCCGGCGTCGGCTTCAAGCGCGCGCGGTCCGCGAGCGGTCGCAGCGAGCGCGCCGCCGCGCGCACCGCGCTCTCGTCGGCATCGCCGACCGCAGTGGTGCGCGCGAGGATCTGGAACGTCTGATCGCGGCTGCGCTGGATGAACGCCGCGAACATCGAACCCTGGGTGCCGTCCTGATTCTGAATCGTCAGCCGCCCCATCCACGACGCATAGCTTCCCACCTGCTCCGACGCCCCCTGAGCGCCCGCGATCTTGCCGGCCGACACCAGGCCCTGCACGTACGCGGCCGGGGCCTGGCCTTCGGTGTTTGCGAGCGTCAACTGCATGACCGCGCGCTCCTGCGGCTGCTGCGCGAGCACCGCCGAACGCGCGTTCTGCTTGAGCCAGCCCGCGGGAAAGCTCATCTCGAAATCCATTTCGGGATGGTAGAAACGGTCGCCTTCGAAATAGCCCTGGCGCGGGTCGTTGCCGTAGACGTTGTTCTCGAGCTTCGCGAGGTATCCGCGCGAGCGGATCTGAAGGCCGGTCTTGCCCTGTGCGGCCTGTGCCGCGAGCGTGGTGGTGCGCGCCTCGCGATCGCCGGGATCGGGATGGGTCGAGAGGAACGTCGGCAGCCGCTGGCCGGAACGCGCGCTGATGCGCGACAACGTGTGATAAGTCGCGGGGATCTCGCGCGGGTCCCAGCCTGCGGCGGTCGCGTAGTCGATGCCGAGTCCGTCCGCCTGATTCTCGTCGTCACGTCCGTACTTGAGCAGCATGAGACCGAGTGCCTGCTGGGCGGCGCCGCTGTAGCGCTGGAACGTCTGCGAGAACACCGACGCGAGCCCGAGCCCGAGCCCCGCCAGTTGCTGTTGCGTCACCTGCCGCGCCGAGTGGCGCGCGGTGACGTGGCCGATCTCGTGGCCGATCACACCCGCGATCTGCGCTTCCGAGTTCAGGTGCGCCATGATCCCGCGCGTGATGTAGATGTAGCCGCCGGGAATCGCGAACGCGTTCACGGTCGGATCGTCGATCACGGTGAAGTGCCATTCGAGGTTCGGCATGTGCGAGCGCTTGGCGAGCGCCTGGCCGATGCTGTCGACATAGGCCGAGAGCCGGGCGTCGTTGTAGACGCCGTACTCGGCGAGCACCGCCTGATGTCCCTCGCGGCCCATCGCGAGTTCCTGATCCGAGCTCACGAGCGAGATCTCGCGCTTGCCGGTGACCGGATTGGTCGCGCAGCCCGTGAGGGTACCTACGGACATCAGCAGTGTGAAGGCCAGCATCGCCGCGCCGAGCAGCGGCGAACGAATCGCAATCGTCTTATGGAACATGGGTCCCTCCGGTCAGTAACGCGGCACGGACGGATCGATCTCGCGTGACCACGCTTCGATCCCTCCGCGCACACTCTTCAGTTTTCGATACCCCGATTGATACAGGAATTCGAGTGCGCGCATGCTGCGCACCCCGTGATGACACATCAACACGATCTCGCGGCTCGAATCGAGTTCGGACAGCCGCCCGGGCAGGCTGTTCTGCGGCATGAGCTGGGAACCTTCGATGCGCGCGATCTCCCATTCGAACGGCTCGCGCACGTCGATGAGTACGAATTCGTCGCCGTGCTCCTGCTTCGCGCGCAGATCCGTGACGGAAATCTCGAAGTCCTTCGCCATCCGCGCGGCGTCCTCGGCCGACGGCAGGCCGCAGAACTGTTCGTAGTCGATCAGCTGGGTGATCGTCGGATGTTCTCCGCACAGCGGACAGTTCGGATCCTTGCGCAGCCGGAGTTCGCGGAAGCTCATCGCGAGCGCATCGAACACCAGCAGCCGCCCGATCAATGGGTCGCCGATTCCGAGCAGCAGCTTGAGCGTCTCGATGCCCTGGATCACGCCGATCACGCCGGGCAGCACGCCGAGCACACCGCCCTCAGCGCACGAGGGCACGAGTCCAGGCGGCGGCGGATCCGGATAGAGGCAGCGATAACACGGACCCTTCTTCGCATCGAACACGCTCGCCTGGCCTTCGAAGCGGAAGATGCTCCCGTAGACGTTCGGCTTGCCGAGTAGCACGCAGGCATCGTTCACGAGATAGCGCGTCGGGAAGTTGTCGGTGCCGTCGGCGACCACGTCGTAGCCGGCCAGGATCTCGAGCGCGTTCTCGCTCGTGAGATGAGTTTCGTAGGTGTCGACCTGCACGTGTGGATTCAGATCGAGCAGGCGCGCGCGCGCGGACGTGAGCTTGGGCACGCCGATCGAGGCGGTGCCGTGCAACAGCTGGCGCTGGAGGTTGCTCGCATCGACCACATCGAAGTCGACGATGCCGATCCGCCCCACACCCGCGGCCGCGAGGTAGAGTGCGAGCGGCGAACCGAGTCCGCCCGCTCCGATCAGGAGCACGCTCGCGGCCTTCAACCGGCGCTGACCATCGAGTCCGACTTCCGGCAGGATCAGGTGCCGGCTGTAGCGCAGCAGTTCGTCGTCGGCGAGCGGCGGCAGGCCGTCGGCACCGGTCGCCCACGCGGGAGCTTCCGGGCGGCGCGGCACCGGGCGTGCGCTCCCCGCAGGCTTCGAGTCCGTGCCGCCCGCGATGCTCGGGATGATCGAGAGCGTGTCGTTCACGCGCAGCGGCGTGTCGGCGCGTTCGAGAAAGCGGATGTCCTCATCGTTGCGGTAGACATTCACGTAGCGCCGCAGCGCGCCCTGCTCGTCGAACAGATGGCGTTCGAGTCCAGGGTGCAATCGCACCAACTCGCGTAACGCCTCTCCCGCGGTGGCCGCCGCGACCTCCACCGACGCGAGATTGGCGGCGTAGGGTCGCAGCGGTGTCGGGATGTGGATGCGCGTCGTCCAGCTCATGCAATTCTCCAGCGGTCAGGGAGTGCCGGTGTCATCCGGCATCTCCAGCGTCTCGGAATCGAAGCGTGAGCGATCGTCGGTGAGTCTGAACGATCGCATCGTGTCGATGCGGCCCTCACGCACGCTCACGATCAGGTAGGAATAGTAGGGCCATGCGTGTTCGAGGTCGAAGGCGGACGGTTGCGCCGGGTGATCGGGGTGCGAGTGGAAGAACCCGAGCACGTCCACCCCGTGGGCGCGGCTCTCCTGCTCCGCGGCGAGGAATTGCGCGGGCGAGATCGTGTAGCGATTGTGGCGCGAGTCCTCACGCTGGTTATCGAACGCGATCACCCGCGTGATCTCGCGCCGCCCGTCCTGCTCGGACCCGAGCAACACCCCGCAGCCTTCCTCGGGATACGCACGCAACAGATGCTCATGGATCACGCCGGCGTGGGCGGGCTTCAGCACCAGCGTCGATCCGGTCATGCGGCGCTCGAACGCCGGTGTTGTGCGACCTCGCGCTGCGTCGTCATCGTGCGACATCCCACAGCGGCTCGCTCAGGTAGCGCTCGGCGCTGTCGGGCAGGATCGCCACCACGACGCCGTGCGTGAGTTCGCGCGCGACCTGGGCGGCAGCCACCAGTGCTGCCCCCGCCGACCATCCGAGCAACATGCCGCCGCGGGCCATCGCGTGCACCATGCCGATCGCGGCCTCGCTCGCGACCTCGATCACGCGCTGATGCGCACTCGCATCGTAGATCGCGGGGACCATGGCACTCGGCAGATGCTTGAGCCCCTCGAGCGCATGGAGCGGAGAGTCGGGCTGTACTGCGATCGTGACGAGGCCGGGATGGCGCGCGCGCAGTCCGCGTGAAGTTCCGACCAGCGTGCCCGAAGTGCCGATGCCGGCGATCAGGTGCGTGATGCGGCCCTCGGTCTGTTGCCAGATCTCGGGCGCGGTGCCTTCGATGTGCGCTGCGACGTTCGCGGGATTCGAATACTGGTCGGCGTAGAAGTAGCGACCGGGATCTTTCGCGGCGAGCCGGCGCGCTTCGAGGATCGAGCCGTCGGTCCCCGCCATCGGGTCGGTGTAGACGACGTCCGCGCCGAGTGCGGCCAGCAGCCGGCGGCGTTCGTGATTCGCATTGCCGGGCACGCACAGTGTGACGCGATGACCGCGCGCCGCGCCGATCCACGCGTAGGCGATGCCGGTGTTGCCCGAGGTCGCATCGAGCAGCGCGCGCCCCCCGCCGAGCCGGCCGTCGGCCTCGGCCGCGCGCACGATGCTCCATGCCGCGCGATCCTTCACCGATCCTCCGGGGTTCATCCACTCGGCCTTGCCGTAGACCTGGACCTGCCCGGCGACGCCCTCGATTCCGACAATCGGGATCAGCGGCGTTCCACCGATATGATCGGTGAGGTCGGCGCGTGGGGTCAGGGCCATGCGGTTGCCAGAGATCGGTGGCGGCATCATCATGCTGCCTTCGATGCTCGCCCGTCCCGATCGGCAGGAGAATCTTCGCTGGATCGCAATTTCCCCGAACCTCCCGATGGCCCCATGATCCCCCCTTCGCCACGCGTGCATTCAATGCCCGAGCACGGAAGCCGCTCATGATACTCGCCGGAGACATCGGTGGAACCAAGGCCGATCTCGCGCTGTTCGATCGCGACGGCGACCCGCGCCGGCCCCGGCACGGTGGCCGGATCCCGACCCGCAATCACGGCTCGCTCGATTCGTTGCTCGGCGCATTCTTCGAAGGAACCGACGACCGTCCGCAGCGTGCGGTGCTCGGCATCGCGGGCCCCGTCAAACACAATCGTTGCGACGCGACCAACCTGCCGTGGCTCGTCGACGGCGATGCGCTCGGCAAACGCCTCGGAATCCGCGTCACGCTCCTCAACGATCTGGCAACCACGGCGTGGGGAATTCCCTCGCTCGCTCCGGCGGATCTCGAGATCCTTCATCCCGGCGATCCGACCGACGCGACGCGCGCGCTGATCGCCGCCGGCACCGGTCTCGGCGAGTCGATCATGGCGCGCTCGGAGAGCGGCTGGATCGCGGTTCCGAGCGAGGGCGGACACTGCGACTTCGCCCCGCGCAACGCGCTCGAGGACGAACTGCTGCAGTGGCTGCGCGCGCGCTACGCCCGCGTGAGCTTCGAGCGCGTGCTGTCGGGTCCCGGCCTCGCCGACCTCTACCGCTTCATGAGCGAGACGCGACGCGGCAGCGAACCGCCCGCGGTCACGCGACGGTTCGCCGAGGCGCCCGATCCCGCCGTGGTCGTGACCGAGACCGCGCTCGACGGTTCGTGCGAGAGATCACGCCTCACGCTCGAGACGTTCGCCGACATCTACGGTTCCGAGGCCGGCAACCTCGCGCTCAAGGCGCTGGCGCTCGGCGGCATGTACGTCGGCGGCGGCATCGCCCCGCGCATCCTTCCGTTCCTGCGCGAGCGTTTCACGCGCGGGTTCCAGGACAAGGGCCGGCTGACTCCGGTGCTCGAACAGATTCCGCTCGCGGTGATCCTCGATCCGCGCACGTCGTTGTGGGGTGCCGCGGCCTTCGCCCTCACGCATCCCTAAGCTTTCCGGAGGTCTTCCTTGCAGCCATCCGCTCCCTCACTCGATCCGGCGCTCGACCAGCGCGCGGTGAACACGATCCGATTCCTCGCCGTCGACGCGGTCGAGCAGGCGAACTCGGGCCATCCCGGCATGCCGATGGGCATGGCGGATGTCGCCTACGTGCTGTGGACCAAATTCCTCCGCTACCAGCCGCACGATCCCGCGTGGCCCAACCGGGATCGCTTCGTGCTCTCGGCCGGCCACGGCTCGATGTTGTTGTACGGGATGCTGCATCTCGCGGGCTACGATCTGCCCATGGAAGAGCTGAAGCACTTCCGGCAACTCCACAGCCGCACGCCGGGGCATCCCGAAGCAGGTCACACGATCGGCGTGGAGACCACGACCGGCCCGCTCGGCCAGGGCTTCGGCAATGCGGTCGGCATGGCGGTCGCCTCGCGCATGCTGTCGGCGCGGTTCGCCACGCCCGAGTTCGATCCCTCGACGTGGCGCGTATTCGGGATCTGCGGCGACGGCGATCTCATGGAAGGCGTGGCGTCGGAAGCGGCTTCGCTCGCCGGACACTGGGGCCTCGGCAATCTCATCATGGTGTACGACGACAACCACATCTCGATCGAAGGCGACACGCAACTCGCCTTCACCGAGGACGTCGGCAAGCGCTTCGAGGCCTACGGCTGGCACGTCGAGCGCGCGAACGCGCAGAATCGCGATGAAGTCGAACGCGCGCTGAACGCGGCGGTCGCGGCGACCGATCGGCCGAGCCTCGTGATCGCGCGCAGCACGATCGCTTACGGAGCGCCGAAGAAGGCGGGGACCGCGGGTGCTCACGGCGAGCCGCTCGGCGCCGAGGAAACCGCGGCCGCGAAGCGTGCCCTCGGCTGGCCCGAATCGCCCGCGTTCCTGATTCCCGACGACGTGCGCGCGCGCTTCGTGGCACGCGCGGCCGAGCTGCGGGCAGACTACGACGGATGGAACGCGTCGATGAACGCCTTGCGCGCCGCCGATCCCGCGCGTGGCGAGCAGTGGGACGCGATCCTCGAGCGCCGCGTTCCGGCCGACACGTTCGAACAACTCGTGGCCGCCGCTCCGCGCACCGCGGCCGCGACCCGTGCGCACGGGAACGTCGTGCTGCAGCAGGCCGCGGCACTGGTGCCGGCGCTGGTCGGCGGAAGCGCCGACCTCGAGCCTTCGACCAAGACCGCGATCAAAGGCTCGCCCGCGATCCAGCGCAGCCAGTTCACCGGGCGCAACTTCCACTTCGGCATCCGCGAACACGGCATGGGATCGATCATCAACGGACTCTCGAACGCCGGCTTCATTCCCTACGGCGCCTCGTTCCTCGTGTTCACCGACTACGCGCGGCCGTCGATCCGGCTCTCGGCGCTGATGCGCCGCCAGGTCGTGTGGGTGTTCACGCACGACAGCGTGTTCCTCGGCGAGGACGGACCGACGCACGAGCCGATCGAACACCTCGCGTCGTTGCGCGCGATTCCGAATCTGCTCGTGCTCCGGCCCGCCGACGGCGTCGAAACCGCGGCCGCCTGGGGATTGGCACTCGAGAACCGCGACGGCCCGACGCTGATCGCATTGTCGCGACAGACGCTGCCGGTCGTGGAGCGTGCGGTGGACTTCGATGTCTCGCTGCTGCGCCGCGGCGGCTATGTGGTGCGCGACGCGCAGGGGCCTGCGACGACGCTGATCGCGACCGGCTCCGAGGTCGGACTCGCGATTGCCGCGGCCGCCCTGCTCGAAGCGCAAGGCCACCCCGCCCGCGTCGTGAGCATGCCCGCGCCGCAGTTGTTCCTGGCGCAGGATCCCGCCTATCGCGACCGCGTGCTTCCGCCGGGCGGACGGCGCGTATCGATCGAGGCCGGGTCGACCTATGGATGGGATCGCATCATCGGCGAACACGGACTTGCGATCGGCATCGATCGCTACGGTGAATCCGCGCCGCTCAGGGCGCTTCAGGAATTCTTCGGCTTCACGCCGGAGCAGGTCGCGACGCGCGTCGCCGCCTGGAGCAACCGCTAGCGGTTTGCCGCTGGCATCGCCGCGTCGGAAGGGGCATCTTCACGGGTGGAGTCCGCCCGCAATGACCCGAAGATTCTGGAGGAGATCATGGCAGCCGCCAAGTCTCGTTCGCGCCGCGCCAGGCCCACGACGCGGGCGAAGAAGCGGATCGTGAAGCGCGCCGCGCCGAAGCGTGTGGTCGCAAAGCGCGCGGTAAAGAAGCGCGCGATCGTGAAGCGTGTCGCACCGAAGCGCGCGGCGCCCAAACGCACCGCCGTGAAGCGCGTCGCACTCCGGCGCACGTCCGCGAAGCGCGCCACGCCGAACCGGGCGACCGTGAAGCATGCGGCAACACCTTCGATCCCGAACGGCATCGGGCTCGTCGCCCAGCACCTCGATTTCACGTCGCACGACCTCGACGGCACGCGGCGCTTCTACACCGAACTGCTCGGCTTCTCGAAATTCCATCACGACGCGACGGCCGACTATCTGAACATTTCAATCGCGCCACAGGTGTCGATCGGATTCATGCCGCCGATGCCCGGCCCTCCCGAACAGTGGCGGCCACCGCGCGAGCCCGCGCTCTATCTCGTGGTCGAGAATGTGGACCGTGCATGTGCGGCGCTCGTCGCACAGGGCGTCGTGTTCGACCAACCACCGACCGACATGTCGTGGGGCGATCGAGTGGCGCTGCTCCGCGACCCCGAAGGCCGCATGGTGTGCATCGCACAGCACCTTCAGAAAGGTTGACCGTCATGGCGAGCCGTGCAGAGCAGTTGCGTTCCGTGGGCCAGAGCGTGTGGCTCGACTTCATTCGCCGCGGGCATCTGACCTCGGGCGAATTCGAGCAAATGGTCCGCGATCAGGGCGTGGTCGGCGTCACCTCCAACCCGACGATCTTCGAACTCGCGATCGCAAAGAGCCCCGACTACGACACCGCGCTGGAACGTGGCGTCGCGGCCGGCCTCGGTCCCGCGCACCTGTTCGACGCGCTCACGATCGAAGACATTCAGATGGCGTGCGACCGGCTCACGCAGGTGTTCAAGGACACGCGCGGCCTCGACGGCCGCGTGAGCATCGAAGTCAGCCCGCGGCTCGCCGCGGACACCGGCGCGACCGTCGCCGAAGGACGCCGGCTCCATCGCGAAGTCGCCCGGCCCAACGTGATGATCAAGGTTCCGGCGACCGCGGCGGGTTTGCCGGCGATCACGGCACTCACCGCCGCCGGCATCAGCGTGAACGTCACGCTGATCTTCTCGATCGCGCGCTACGAGCAGGTGATGGAGGCGTATCTGACCGGGCTCGAACTGCGCGCGGCCGCCTCGGAGCCGATCGACGACATCCGATCGGTGGCGTCGTTCTTCGTGTCGCGCGTGGACTCCAAGATCGACGCGGCGATCAAGGAGGCCGTTGCCGCACTTCCCGCGGGCGATGCGCGCCGGACCGAACTCGAGTCGTATCGTGGCAAGGCGGCGATCGCGAACGCGCGGCTCGCCTACGAGCGGTTCGAGCAGGTGTTCGCCACACCGCGCTTCACGCTGCTCAAAGGAAAGGGTGCGAACGTGCAGCGCCCGCTGTGGGCGTCGACCAGCACCAAGGATCCGTCCTATCCCGACACGCTCTATGTCGACGAGCTGATCGGACCCGACACGGTCAACACGATGCCCCCACAGACGCTGACCGCGTTCAACGAACACGGCACCGTCGCCGTCACGATCCGCAAGGACGTGCCGGCCGCACACGCGCTGTTCGGGCGGCTGCCGGAACTGGGCATTCCGATCGACGCGAAGATCGCCGAGCTCGAAGGCGAAGGCGTGGTCGCGTTCGCGAAGTCGTATGACAGCCTGCTGGCGACCCTGGAAACGCGTCACCGCGAACTCGTAGCCAAAGGCTAGCCCTCCATCAAGCGGCTGGAACGGCCGCTCCTAAAGGACTCCATGGACCCGATCCCGCAGACATTCTCACTGGGCGACGCGACTTCGGCGGTGCGCGAACGCATCGCGCAACTCGATGAGACGAAGTTTCCCGAGCGCCTGTGGGCGCGCGACACGAGTCTGTGGGGCACCGATCCCGAGCACGTGAAGGTCGCCGCCAACCGGCTCGGATGGCTCGGCTCGCCCGCCGCCGTGCGCGAACAGGTGGCAACGCTGGAAACGTTTGCGCGCGAGGTGCGGGAGGACGGCTACACGCATGCGGTGCTGCTCGGCATGGGCGGCTCGAGCCTGGCACCCGAAGTACTGCGGCTCACGTTCGGCGTCGCCCATGGGGCGCTCGATGTCTCGGTGCTCGACAGCACCTCGCCCGCGGCCGTGCGCGCGGTCGACGAAGTCAGCAACCCCGAGAAGACGTTGTTCATCGTCTCGTCCAAGTCCGGCGGCACGATCGAGGTCAGCTCGTTCGAGCGACACTTCTGGAACGCCATGACCGCCGCGGTTGGCGCGGCGAATGCGGGCCGTCACTTCATCGCGATCACCGATCCCGGGACCGCGCTCGAGCGACTCGCAAAGGAGCGCGGCTACAGGCGCACGTTCACGAACCCGCCCGACATCGGCGGGCGCTATTCGGCGCTTTCGTACTTTGGAATGGTACCCGCCGCGCTGCTCGGAATCGATGTCACCGCCGTGCTCGAACGCGCGCTCGAAGAGGCGACGGCTTCGCGCACCACCTCGACCGGCGGCGCGCTGCCGTCGGGCTTCGTGCTCGGTGCCGCACTCGGAGAACTCGCGAAGCGCGGACGCGACAAGCTGACGCTGGTGCTGGGCACAGAGGTCGAAGCGTTCGCTTCGTGGGTCGAACAGCTCGTCGCCGAGAGCACTGGCAAGAGCGGCAAGGGCATCGTGCCCGTCGCCGACGAACCGCTCGCGGCACCCGAAGCCTACGGGCGCGATCGTGTGTTCGTCGCGTTCTCGGTGGAGGCGCTGCCTGCCGCGACGGAAGCCGCGCTCGACACGCTCGCAGCCGCGGGACATCCGGTGCTGCGCTGGCGTCTGCGCGATCTCGCTTCGATCGGCGAGGAGTTCCTGCGCTGGGAGATCGCGACCGCGACCGCGAGCGCGATCCTCGAAGTCGATCCGTTCGACGAACCCAACGTGACCGAGGCCAAGCAGGCGACGCAGGCAGTGCTCGAACGCGAGCGCGCCGCATCCGCGGCCCATGGCAGCGATCGATCGGTGTTCGCCGAGATTCCGGCGCGCGATCGCGCGCGACTCGCAGGGACACTGAACGGCCGCACGGATCCCGCATCCCTGGCAGCCGCACTGCTCACGCTCGCGCGGCCCGGCGACTACTTCGCGGTGCTCGCGTACGTGCACCGCACGAACGCGCTGCACGAGCGCCTGCAACGGTTGCGGCTCGCCGCCCGCGCCGGGGCGCGCGTGGCGACCACGCTCGGCTACGGACCGCGCTTCCTGCATTCGACCGGGCAACTCCACAAGGGTGGGTCCGACACCGGCATCTTCCTGCAGTTCACGGCGGACGAAGGTCCGGATCTGCCGATTCCCGAGGCGCCGTACTCGTTCGGACAGTTGATCCGCGCGCAGGCGGCCGGAGACTACGAGGTGCTCGAACGCCGCGGGCGGCGCGTGGTGCACGTGCATCTGGGGGCGGAACCGAAGGCGGTGCTCGATGAGATCATCGAGGCACTGGCGGCGGTGCGCGTCTAGCGCTTCATTGCTTGCCGAACCAGCGCGCGGCCTGCGCCAGATCGACGTTGCCGCCCGACAGGATCACGCCGACGCGCTGGCCCGGCAGTTTCACCGCACCGCTCGTGAGTGCGGCGAGCCCCAGCACGCCGGTCGGCTCGACCACCAGCTTCATGCGTTCCCACACGCGCCGCATCGCGTCAATCAGCGCCGTGTCGGGCACCGCGAGCATGTCGGCGACGTAGCGCTGCGTGAGGGGAAACGTGATCGTCCCCATCGACGGCGTACGCGCGCCGTCGGCGATCGTTTCGGGCTGCTCGGCGCCGCGCAGCAGCTCCCCCGCGCGGAACGAGCGCACACCGTCGTTGCCGGCTTTAGGTTCGACGCCGATCACGCGGCACGTCGGCGCGTAGTGCCGGGTCGCGAGCGCCGAACCCGACAGCAGACCGCCGCCGCCGACCGGAACCAGCAGTGTGTCGAGCGGCCCGACCTCTTCGAACAACTCCGCCGCGGCGGTGCCCTGGCCGGTCAGGATGTCGGGATGATCGAACGGCGGAATCAGCGTGAGACCGCGCTCGCGCGCAAGGCGTTCCGTCATCGCTTCACGCCCCTCACCCGCAAGATCGTAGTGCACGACTTCCGCTCCATAACCGCGGGTCGCGGCGAGCTTGGCTTCGGGTGCGGTGCTCGGCATCACGATCGTGACCGGAATGTTCAGCAGCTGCCCGACCAGGGCGACCGCCTGCGCGTGATTGCCGGATGAGAACGCGACCACGCCGCGGCGGCGCGCGACGTCATCGAGCCGCGAGATCGCGTGATAAGCACCGCGAAACTTGAACGCGCCCATCCGCTGCAGGTTCTCGCACTTGAAGAACACGCGCGCTCCCGTCCACGCGTCGATCGTGCGCGAAATCATCACCGGCGTGCGGTGGGCGACGCCGTCGAGCATCGCGCGCGCTTCGAGCAGGCGCGCGACCAGCGCTTCGTGCGAGAGATCGTGGACAGCCGATGTCACCGGCGCCGTCATCTCATCCGCCGCCGCTGGTGCCGAACTCGAGCCCGGGTGCCGTCTGGCGTCCCGCATCGAGCGCATGATCGATCTCCTGACGCGTGAGCTGCGTCATCTCGCCTGCCAGCTCGCGCACGGTGCGGCGCTCCTTGAACGAGCGCTTCGCGATCTCCGCGGCCTTGTCGTAACCGATCAATGGATTGAGCGCGGTCGCCATACTCGGTGAGATCTCGATGTAGCCGGCGCACGTCTCGACATTCGCGATCGTCCCCGCGAGTGCCTTGTCGGCGAACACCCGCGCGGCGTTCGCGAGCAGGCGGATCGATTCCAACAGACTCTTCGCCATCATCGGCAGCATCGTGTTGAGATCGAGCTGCCCCCACTGGGCGCCGACCGTGCACGCGGCGTGATAGCCCGTGACCTGCGCGCCGACCATGATGACCGCTTCGCAGATCACCGGATTCACCTTGCCCGGCATGATGCTCGAGCCCGGCTGGATCGAAGGCAGCGTGATCTCGGCGAGCCCGCAGCGCGGTCCGCTGTTCATCAGGCGCACATCGTTCGCGATCTTCATCAGGCTCGCGGCGACGCTGTTCATCGCCGCCGACGCCCACAGCGCGCCGTCCTGAGCGCCCTGCGCTTCGAAGTGATTCGCGGCCTCGCGGAACGGCAGGCCGGTCTCGCGCGCCAGTTCCGCCGCGACGCGCGCGCCGAACTCGGGGTGCGTGTTGAGTCCGGTCCCGACCGCGGTCCCGCCGATCGCCAGCTCGCACAGATCCGGCAGCACCGCGCGCACGCGCGCGATCGAGTGTTCGACCTGCGACGCGTAGCCCGAGAACTCCTGGCCGAGGCGGATCGGTGTGGCGTCCATCAGATGCGTGCGGCCGGTCTTCAAGACCGGCTCGAACTCGCGCGCCTTCGCCTCGAGCACCGAGTGCAGATGCTCGAGTGCCGGAATCAGCTGGCGTTCGATCGCGATCGCGGCGGAAACGTGCAGCACCGCCGGGATCACGTCGTTGCTGCTCTGTCCGAAATTCACGTGGTCGTTCGGATGGACCGCGAGGCCGGACTGCGTGGTCGCGCGCCGCGCGATCACCTCGTTCGCGTTCATGTTGGTGCTGGTGCCGCTGCCGGTCTGATAGACGTCGATCGGGAACTCGGCGTCCCACTTACCGTCGGCCACTTCGGCCGCCGCCGCCTCGATCGCCGCCGCCACCTTCGCATCGACCAGGCCGAGCGCGTGGTTCACGCGCGCGGCGACCTGCTTCACGCGGCCGATCGCGTGTACGAACTCAGGCGGCATCGGCTCGCCGGAGATCGGAAAGTTCTCGACCGCGCGCTGGGTCTGGGGTCCGTACATCGCCGCGGCGGGCACCTTCATCTCGCCGAGGCTGTCCTTCTCGGTGCGGAACTCGGGCATTGCGGTCTCCTTGGGATGTGAAACGTTCATCGCGCCGGCGCGGGATTCATGTGCTCGAATCCGCACAACTCCGCGCGATGTCCGTCGGGATCGCTGAAGTAGATCGAATCGGCTTTCCAGAACTCGAAGGTGATGGGGCCCTCGACTTCGATGCCGAGCGATTCCAGCCGGACCTTCTCCGCGGGGATCGAATCGCGCGGCACCGCGAACGCGAAGTGTGCGGGCCCGCCGCAGTGCGCCGCACCGAACGAGAGTGGACGGCTCGTGAGACCGAGCCGCGGCATCGTGCCCGCCGCCCCGGTCCAGAACCACGCCCACTCCGGGGAGTCCTGGCGCTCGAGCGTGATGCCGACGATGTCGCGATAGAAGGCGATCGAGCGTGCGACATCGGCAACGCGCAGGATCAACTCGGACATTCCGCGGCGCGGTGCCACGAGCGCCGCCGCGGCGGGCGACGGCGCGGCACTCGTCGCCGGAGCATCCGGCTCGGTTTCTTCCACGACTTCGAGCCGGTTCGTGATCACGATCGCGGGATCGAGCGAGGCGCGCACCGAGCAGTAGCGGGTTTCACTCATGTGGATCGCCTCGGCGATCGCGGTCTCGGAGAGTTCGTGCCCCCGCACGCGATGGACGACCTCGATACGCGTGTATTTCCGCGGATGTTCGGCGCGGCGCTCTCCCCGCAGTTCGATCTCGTACGACGTCACGCGCTGGCGCTTCTTGCGCAGCAGGCTGATGACGTCCATCCCCTCGCAGCCTCCGAGGGTGGCAAGCAGCATTTCCACGGGGTTGGGCGCGATCATCAAAGGTCCGCTGTCGAGCAGCGACGTCTTTCCGCTGCCCAGGTGCGCGTTGAATCGCAGGCCACCGCCCTCGACGGTTTCGAGGCGGAGGATCGCGGAATTGGCCATGCCGACCTCCTCAAACGTTTCAGGGATTGCGCGAGTCTATTCCTAGCAGAGTAGCGAGCCAAGCGCCCGGGACCGGGGCCGCTGTTGGTCCAGAGTGATTCTGACACCCTAACTCCAAAGTGATTCTGTCACCCCTCTGAGCGCGAGTTGAGCTGGCGCGGGGTTTTGTAGGATCGGCCGTTGTAGGGATGCTGGGCGGTAGGTCGACGGCGGTTCCGGGCG
>JANLWX010000171.1:0-9384 GCA_031364845.1 Candidatus Eiseniibacteriota bacterium | reverse complement strand
ATCCCGCACCGCGATCTTCGGGTTGTTCTGCGACAACACCATCGTGATCGCCGCCGTCAGCGTCGTCTTCCCGTGATCCACGTGTCCGATCGTCCCCACGTTCACGTGCGGCTTGTTCCGCTCGAATTTCTGCTTCGCCATTTCCTGGCTCCTCTTCAGTGCCCTGCCACGAATGCGGCCCCGTGCGATGCACACAGAGCACATCGGAGCGGGCATCCTTCGCCCGATCCCGATGTCACACGAACGCGCACGACACGCGCGCCCGCGAGCGGATCAGTTCCTGTCCTTGCTACCCCTACACGCCGATGGGTCTGCTTCGGGCCTTACTGAACACCAAGTCGTGCGCGCCCGGCATGACCATGCCGTCCTTGGCGCGCCCGTGTACAAGTGGAGCCCACGAGCGGAATCGAACCGCTGACCTTTTGCTTACCATGCAAATGCTCTACCGACTGAGCTACGTGGGCTGACTGATGGAACATCCGAAGCGCAACACTGCGATACGTGCAGTGTGTGGAGTACTGCCCCGGAACGATGCGAGACGTGGCTCAGCGCGCAGGAGTAGAAGGCGCACTACCCCGAGCCGACTTTTGTCTCCCAAAAGTCGTCGGGGAGTCGCGAGCACGGAAATCTATTCGGAGCGCGTTCCCCTGTCAACGTGAAATCCCACCGAGATCATCGTTTAAGTGCCCGAGGGCCAATCGATTTTCAAGATCCTGACGCCTCCGGCACGCGAATTCCGCGGCGTCGCGGCCCCTCGGCGTGCCGGCAACAGGGTTCGAGGCGAGTGAAAAAAAATTGTGCTCCGGAGGCCGGACGGACTCGATGCCGGACCAACAGTTCGAAGCTCTCGAGGTTTCCGGGACCAGGTCCAGCCGGCGGGCGATTGGAGCGGGAGACGGGATTCGAACCCGCGACATCCAGCTTGGAAGGCTAGAGCTCTACCACTGAGCTACTCCCGCTCATCGCGTCGAATGAGGATGGTGGAGGGGGAAGGATTCGAACCTTCGAAGGCTACGCCGACAGATTTACAGTCTGTTCCCTTTGGCCACTCGGGAACCCCTCCAACTCATTTACTTTCAAGATTTTGGCGAACATTCTGCGCATTTGAAACGCGCATCGGACCAATGCCCTTCGAACATTGGCCTTCAGCCTTCAGAGCCCACCGGGTGCCCGGACCGACCGGTGACCCGAAATCTGCTGAAGGGCGAGCAAACTACCACCGTGTTCCAAGTCGCGGCAAGCAAAGGTGTGCGATCGGGAGCCCTGTCGCTTGCGAAGTCGAGACCGCGGGGCGCTCCCGTCTGTCTTAAGGGGCGCAGAGGCAGCGGGTCCGTTCCGCCTGGCAGGCGAAAAGGGCCGCGCCACGAACGTGATCCACGTCGTGGCGCGGCCCTGCTTCATTGCTGAACTGATGCGCGGCGCGTTCGAGGGTTCGGCCGGGCCCCTGCGCCTGAAACAAGAGCTGGCGAGAGGACTTGAACCCCCAACCACCTGATTACAAATCAGGTGCTCTACCAGTTGAGCTACGCCAGCACACGTTTTGACGGCGCGAAATGAGACCGGCTCGATCAGCCCTGGTAAGGCGGAACTGCCAGCGAACGGACGTGCTTGAGGACCGCATTGATCTCGTCCTCGCTCAGCACACTCTTCCATGCCGGCATCGCACCCTTGCCATTGTGGAGCACTTCGAGCAACTCGGCGTCGGTGCGCGTGTTCATGTACGCGCCGTCCGTATGGTTGCGCGGCTTCGGATTCAGGCTCGCCGAGGCCGGTCCGTCGCCATGACCCGTGGCGCCGTGACACAGGACGCAGCGCTGCGCGTAGACCGCTGCCCCCTGAGCGTCGCCGGCGGCGACTTCACCGCCCGCGGGCGGTGCCGGGGTTTCAACGGCAGGAGTCGGTGTCTCGGTCGAGGAAGTGGTCTCGGCCTTCTTGCCACAGCCGACGAGAACAGCATTACCAAGCACGGCCATCGCGAACAGGGCGGCTACGGCGGTCATCGGGCGAGCGCGGAACGCGCGTACTGCTGAGAGGGTTTTCATGGGCGCCAAGATAGCATTCGCCTCCCCTGTCATCAACCAGAGTCGTGACACGATCGCTCTTCAAGCGAGAATCACGGAAGCCGGATCGACCACAATCGAAAAGGCAGCTCAGGGTCGTCGAGTCTTTTGGACTCCACGCTTGCCTAGAGCTGCCTCTTCCCGAAAGAGCAGGGAGTGACCGGGATAAACCCCACTACCCTTCCGGCTTCGTTGACCGGGCGTATTTGGTTTTTTTGATCTGCGAAACCACTGATTACCGAAACTACCGGTAAGCCGACTGAGCTGCCCTCACCCCCCTCGGTTTGTTCCTCCCTGGGGAGGAATCCTTCGGGTTACGAGCCCTGGGCACGACGTGCCCTGCGAACGGTCTGCCAACCACACTGTCGGGGGTGACCCGGGCGAGCGAGTCGCCGATGGAGGTGCATTCCTGCAACTCACTCCGCCCGAGTTGAGCCTCCGTCCCCTGGGAGACTGCCCCCTCGAAAATTCACGGTGCTGCCTGAGGACTGACCCCGTATCCGCGATATCCCAAAGCACCTCGCATGCCAGCGGCTTCCTGCCGATGGAGGCGACCGGGGCGCGCGATATTTCGCAGCGACTTAGACGGATCGGGATCTCTTCGCGCGACCTTCCGCGCGGATCGGCGGGCTCGACTGTTACCCCGGGGAGTAACACACCGGAAAGGCCGCATTCGGCTGCAACGCGATGTGGAGCTTGAAGTTGTTGAAGTGTTACCGCGTTGTCACCCTGTATACAGTCGCGAGGAGCGAAAAGGCGCCCCGCGATGCGAGGCGCCGAATGTTCGAAGACATGGACTCGAGCGATCAGGATAGATCGATCTGGAGCCGTTTGATGCGCGCGTAGAGGGTCTTGCGGCTGACGCCGAGGATCTCGGCGACGCGGCTCTTGTTGCCGTGCGCGTCCGAGTACGCCGCGAGAATCGCCGAGCGTTCGTCGCCGGGACGCGCAGCCGGCCGTAGCGGCTCGGCTCCCGGATGCGAAAGGAACGACAGCAGCGCCGAAGAATCCACGGTCTCATCGCCGGCGTGCAGTGCCGCGATCCGCTTCATCACGTTTTCGAGTTCCCGCACATTGCCAGGCCACGCGTACGACACCAGCACCGACTCGGCGTCGATCGTGAGACGTGGACCGTCGATGCCGCCGTAGAACGTGATGAAGTGCCGCGCGAGCGGCACGATGTCCCCATGCCGTTCGCGCAGGGCGGGCAGCTGGATCTCGATCTCGTTGAGACGGAACAACAGATCGCGCCGGAACATGCGCTCGGCGTCGGATCCGCGCAGCAGCCGGTTGGTTGCGGCGATCAGGCGGACGTCCGCGCGCCGCACCTGGGTTTCACCGAGCCGCAGATACTCGCCGCTCTCGAGGAAGCGCAGCAGCGTGACCTGCACGTCGTGCGGCAACTCGCCGACTTCATCGAGGAACAGCGTGCCCCCGTGGGCGGCTTCGACGAGCCCCACGCCTTCCGCGTGCGCGCCGGTGAAGGCGCCCTTGCGGTGGCCGAACAGCTGCGACAGTGCGAGGTCGGCGCGAAGTGCACCGCAGTTCACGGCGAGAAATGGACGTGACTGCCGCGGCGAGAGCGCGTGAATCGTGCGAGCCACGAGTTCCTTGCCGGTTCCGGTTTCGCCGGTGATCAGCACCGAGAGTTCGGTCGCCGCCGCGCGGCGGGCGAGCGATTCGACCCGCCTCATTTCCGGCGAGCAGGCCACGAGTCCCGGGGCGCGGTGCCGCTTGCCCATCAGCGACGCGGGCCGCGCGGGCGCGGGTTCGTTGCCGTTCTGGACCTGCGTGCGCAGTTCGTCTTCGGCGCGTTCGAGCCAGTGGGAGGTGCTCAAGTTCGCGAACAGCGCGCCGGCGCGATAGCAGCAGCGGCGCGCCTCGTCGGCGTTGCCGGCGAATCGCGCGAATTCGAGCAGCGCCCGGCCCTGTTCGAAGCCTTCGTTGCAATCGCCTAGCAGCTTGATCGAGCGCTGCCATTCGGCGACGGCTTCATCGCGCTTGCCGCGCAGAGCGGCGATCGCACCGGCGACGCGGAACGTCACCGCGTATTCGAGCCGGTCCTGGATCTTGAGCGCGAGATCCTGCGCGTGGCGGCACGAAACCCCCGCCTCGTCGAGCCGTCCGAGCGCGACCAGCGCCTCCGCACGGCGGCGTTCGAGTTCGACGACCAGATCGCCTTCCGGGGCGATGCGATTGGCGAGCGTGAGCGCCGTCTCGTAGCGATCGAGCGCCGGCTGCGGGCGCGCCCGATCGAAATCGAGTTCCCCGAGGAATTCGAGCGCCAGCACTTCCTCACGCTGGGCCGCCTGGGCGCGTGCGCGTTCGAGTGCTTCGAGCAGCAGGTTCTCCGCGTCGACGAAGCGCCGTTCGAGCCGCGCCACGTTGCCGAGTCCGATCGTGACCGCCGCGAGCCGCAGCAAGTCACCCACCTGCAGATAGATCTGGCGGGCTTCGGTGAAGCATTCTCCGGCCAGGTCCCAGCGTCCGCTCTTCTGATGGACGATGCCGAGGTTCACGAGCACGTTCGCGGATTCCGCGAACCGGCCGTGCCGCCGGCGGATTTCGAGCGCGCGATTCAGGTGCGAGATCGCGGCACTCCACTCGCACAGGTTCTTGTGCACGAGCCCGAGATTGTTGTGCGCATACGCACTGCCGACGTCGTCGCCGACACTGCGGAAGAACGCGAGCGCCTGCTCGTACTGATCCCGGGCACGCGGCAGATCGCCTTCGCGATACGCCACGCGCCCGAGCAGATTCAGCGCATGCGCCATCTGATTGAGATCACCGCATTCCTGCGCCAGCGCGCGCGCACGATCGCCGCTCACGCGGCTCTCGGAAAGGCGCGTCAGACGGAACAGAGCCTCTGCGCACTGCTGGTGGATCCGTGCCCTCGTCGCGAGCGAGTCGATCTGATCCTCGGTTCTGAGGATCTCCCGGCAATGTGCGAGCGCCGCCTGGCAGTTGCCCTGGGCGAGCCGGCACGAGATCGCTTTGCTTTCGAGGACCGCGCGTCGGGAGAGGGGGAGCGTGCGTGATTCGGGCAGCGACAGCAGCCGATCGATCGTCTCCAGAGCGGGGACATAGCTGTCCGCCTGCAGATACAGGTCGACGAGCAACTCGAGATCCGAGATGCCCGCGCCCGCACCTGCGGGAGCAGTCAGCGCGAGTCGCTCTTCGAGCGACGCGATGCGATCGTATTCGTATCCCGGCACGCAGTTTCTCCGGTCCACGGCGTGTTGACTTCGGCCTCTAGCGAATCAGAAGCGGAACCACATGCTCCTGAGACTGATCCAGGCCACGTTCAGACGACCCATCCATACGCGCGAAGCCACGTCGTCACCCGCGACGCGAGATCCCATGGACATGTTGCCGCGACCGAGAGCTCCGGACTTGATCGCCTTGTGACGACCGGCTCCATCGGGAACATCCGGATCACCGATTCCGGCAGGATCACCAATACCGCCGAGCCCCGGATCTCCCACAGTGTCCTGGAGAGGATCCGCGGTGACGGCGTCGTTCGTGATCGCCGAACTCGCGAGGCACACACCCAACGCGAAGATGAGGGTCCAATGTCGATTCATTGAGAATCGCGACATGAAAGCCCTTCCTGTTGACAACTCGTGAAACCACCGAACCCGGTTCGGTGCGAACGGACGAGAACGACTTTCCGGCTTCGACGCGTGAGATTGGATACGGGGTGATCTCCAACGTCCTGCGCAAAAAGGGGATCTCGCTGCAAACAGGCTAGTACCCGAGTTCGGCCGGGTCAATAACTATGTGACGGAGATTCTTCAGACTGAACATTTCGCCGCGTCGAAAAACCATCCGGCCTCGCACTGCCCGGCGACCCGGCCGATCTCTCGGGCGAAGCTGACGAAAGCCGGGACGTCGAGGGCTCAGGTCCGGCGGATCTTCGGCCCCGCGGCGCCGTCCTCGACCGTCACGCCGAGATCGAGCAGTTGCTTGCGCGCCGCGTCGGCCTCTTTCCAGTCCTTTGCCTTGCGGGCGGCCTCGCGCGACTCGACCAGCGCGAGCACCTCGGGCGACCATGCCTCCGCCTCGGGTCGCGTCCAGAACATGCCGAGCACCTGGCCGAGTCGTACCAGAGCCGCAGCTCCGGCGCGCGCATCCGGAGTGCGCTGCTCGTCGAGCGCCCGGTTGACCGCCCGCGAGAGGTCGAACAGGCAGCCGATCGCCTTCGCACTGTTGAAGTCGTCGTCCATCGCCTCGCGGAACCCGCGGTCTGCCTCCTCGACCGCCTTCCCCATCTCTCCGCCGGCGACCGGGGCGCCGTCAGGGCTCCAGACCCCCGCCCGCTCGAGCGGTGACCTCAGCCGCTGGAACGCGACTCCGGCTTCGGCGAGCCGTTCCTCGCTGAACTCGATCGGGCTGCGATAGTGGGTCGACATCAGGTAGAAGCGCACCACCTCGGGATCGAAACGCCCGGCGATCTCTTCGATGAAGAACAGGTTGCCGGTGCTCTTCGACATCTTCTCGCCGCCGAGATTCACCATGCCGTTCTGGCACCAGAAGTTGGCCAGCGGCTTCCCGTTCGCCGATTCGCTCTGGGCGATTTCGTTCTCGTGGTGAGGGAAGATCAGGTCCTGGCCGCCGCCGTGTATGTCGAACGTCTCCCCCAGGTACTTCATCGCCATCGCCGAGCACTCGATGTGCCACCCGGGACGCCCCGGTCCCCACGGGCTCGGCCACGACGGCTCGCCCGGTTTCGAACCCTTCCACAGCGCGAAGTCGAGCGGGTCGCGCTTCGCCTCACCCGGCTCGATCCGGTAGCCCTCGCGCATGTCGTCGACCTTGCGGCCCGAGAGTTTTCCGTAGTCGGGCTTGCTGCGGACGTCGAAGTACACGTCGCCCCCGGCGGCATAGGCGTGGCCGCCCGCGATCAACTTCTCCATCAGGGCGAACATTTCGTTCATGTGCTCGGTGGCGCGCGGATAATGCGTGGCGCGGCGAATGTTGTGGAGGTCGGCGAATTGCAGATAGGCCGCGATGTTCCGCTCGCTCACCTTCTCGAACGACACGCCTTCGGCATTCGCGCGCTCGATGATCTTGTCGTCGATGTCGGTGAAGTTGTAGGCGTAAGTCACCTCGTAGCCCAGGAACTCGAGGTAGCGGCGCATGACTTCGCCCGACAGCGACGAGCGGATGTGGCCCACGTGCGGCTTGTTCTGCACGGTCATGCCGCACACGTACATCTTCACCTTGCCCGGCGCGACCGGGACGAATTCGCGCTTCTCGCGCGTGAGCGTGTCGTAGATCCTGAGCGCCAAAGACTCCTCCTGAGTGTGTTGGACCGGTCGCGCTTCAGCGCCCGGAATCCGCCGCCGGCACGATGCCCGCGCCGGATCGAGTCTGAACGGCCGCGGCGCTCGCCGCGGCTAAGTCGTTTCGGGCACCCACGCGAATGCCGGCGTGAGCGAGCGCGCGATGAAGCTGACGGCGCAGTTCGCGCGCGGCCTCGGGTGCTCCGGGCCCCGGGATCGATCGCACCACGCAGCGCAGCGTCGCTTCCTGGCCGCTCACGGATTCTACGCCCCACAGTTCGACCGGATCGAGCAGCCGCCCGCGCCACGCCGCATCCGCGTTGAACGATTCGAGCGCCTTGCGGCACACGGCGATCGCATCGTCGATGCTCTGATCGGCCGCGATCACCACATCGACGGCGATGCGGTTCCAGTCGCGGCTGCGATTGGTGACGATCTTCATCTCGCCGTTGGGCACGAAGTGCACGTAGCCGTTGAAGTCGCGCAGCATGGTCGATCGCACCGTCAGCGCTTCCACGGTCGCTCCCTTTCCATTGATCTCGATCAGATCTCCGACCGAGTACTGATTCTCCGCCAGGATGAACACCCCCGCGATCACGTCGCGCACGAGCGTCTGTGCTCCGAAGCCGAGTGCCACGCCGATGATCCCGGCACCCGCGAGCAGCGGCTTCACGTCCCAGCCGATGATCTGGAGCATGTGGATGATCGCCGCACCGCCGACGATCACGGTGACGAGGTGCCTGAAGATCTGTCCGAGCGTGCGCGCGCGCTGCATCGAGGCGCGGCTGTCGTGGCCGTGCCGCACGATGAGCCGCTCGAGGCGGCCCACCAGCAGAAACAGCGCGCGCTGGAGCACGAACGCCACCACCACCGTGAGCCCGAGACCCAGTCCGATCTCGACCAGCTTCTCCGTCGCCGGGATCAAGCGCGACAGGAGCACGACCGCGGGCACACTCAAGACGTTCATCCTCCGATCCGGCGTCGCGACCCGCGCGCCGGCTTGCGGCTACACCAGTCCGTCGACGGTCTTCCGGTCGAGCCGTTTCATGAGCGCGACCAGCAGCTTCACCGTCTGGTCGACGTCGCGGCGGTCGATGATGCTGACGTGGCTGTGGATATAGCGCGACGCCACGCCCATCGCGATCGAAGGCACGCCCTCGGCGTTCACGTGGATGCGCCCGGCGTCGGTGCCGCCGCGTTCCACCGATTCGTACTGGAGCGGCAGCTTGAGCTTTCGCGCGGTGTCGTCGACCAGCTCCACCAGCCTGCGGTTGGGAATGGCACTCGCGTCGTAGATCACGACCAGCGGCCCGCCGCCGAGCCTTTCGTCGCCCTCGGTGCCGGGCGTGTCGTGCGCGATGCCCACGTCGAGCGCGATCCCCACGTCGGGCTGGATCTTGTACGCCGAGGTCTGGGCGCCGCGCAGGCCGACCTCCTCCTGCACCGTCGCGACCGCGAACAATGTGTTCGGGTGGGCCACACCCTTCAACTGGCGCGCGGTCTCGGCGGCGAGGGCGCAGCCGATGCGATTGTCCCACGCCTTGGCGAGCAGCAGGTTCGGGTTCGCCATCACGGTGAACTTGGAATCCGGGACAATAGAGTCGCCGGGTCGGATATCGAGCTTCTTGCGCACGTCCCAATCGGAGGTGGCGCCCACGTCGATGAACATTTCGCGCAGCTCCAGCACCTTGCGGCGGTCTTCATCGCGCAGGTCGTGGGGCGGCTTGGAACCGACGACACCCATCACGTCACCCTTGCGCGTGCGAATGATCAAGCGCTGGCCGAGCACGACGTGCCCCCACCAGCCGCCCAACCCGAGGAACTTGATGTAGCCTTCCTTGGTGATCGCCTTCACCAGGGCGAGCCTAGACAGCGCGAAGCTACGGATTAGCTCGACCGAAGGGCAAGCCAAACCCGGCCAGCCCCAACCCATCCACATCATCCGCAAGAACAACAACGCGCAAGGAGCGATGCGATGAAATCCGTGCACGACTTCCTGTTCCAGGTCTACCCCTACGTGTGCCTCACGGTCTTCATCG